>NZ_BAAHBI010000041.1:0-928 GCF_054776755.1 Spirosoma litoris
TGAACAGGAGTACTTTACAAATCTGACAAATTCAGTGTGCCGCTAAATCGGACCACCTCAGAGAACCTCCTCTTTACTCTCACTAGAATCTTCTTGGTTAGACTCTGGTTGAATATAGTCTTTGAACCAGTTTGTAACTTCTACTTCCAACTCATCCGCTGAGAAGTAGTTATATTCTTCCGCTTTACTTCGGCTTACTCTGGCGTAGAAAAGGTAAAGACCCATTGTTTGAACTGTAAATTTCTACCTGATTGTAGCGATTCCACTGTCGCACACAGCCCGCCCCACCTGTCCAAGCCCGACTATCGGAACGTTTAGCTTGCCAACGGAAGCCGCCAAACGAGCCAAAACCGCCCTGTCACGAAACATGCCCACTGTCGCACATGAGCCGGACTTTGAAGCACTCTCTGTCTGACACACCCAACGCCAACAGGGGCTGATGGATGATGGCGCCACGTTACTGAACAACAAGACTTGCAACCTTTACACCCCTGTTTGGTTGGGCTGTCCCGCTTTCCAACGGGACGGGCTCCCTGTCGCCGGAACGGTGACAGGCGCGAAGCGAGCAAAAAACACACATCCGCTTTTTACGCTGAAGCGCGAAGCCTTCCTGACTGCTTTTACACCGAGCGCGAAGCCCAAAACTTGGTTGTCGGGGGCGGCTAATTTGTCGCACGCTACGTGTCAAACTCACTTTTTGATTCTCCTTACCGGGGCGTTTCTCGTGTCGACCGCAACCTAAAAAGCGCCCCAACTCAGGTGTTTATATTGTCAACCGAAACCTGCCTAACGAGGCCACAAAGCTACCTTGTCGAGACGAGCGGCCTGTCGAACGAAAGCCCACCGCTACGTTATCGCTTTTACGCTCCACCCAACGCCAACAGGGGCTGATGGATGAGCAAGCTACCTCACTGAACAGAGACAACCT
>NZ_BAAHBI010000042.1:0-325244 GCF_054776755.1 Spirosoma litoris
ACCCAAAACTACGGCCCGACTGCGGTGTTTACTTGCCATCATTACTTTTTAAGGACTACCATTCTTTGAACTCGACTAGTTCTTAAAAACTTGCAGATTTTGAGCACTATTTGTACCCAAAAAGAAGCGTCAAAATTTCAAGATACTGATATACAGCACATTGAACCACACATACAAACCATATTACTTTCTGTATCGGAAAGTAATTGCACTAAATAACCATTTTGCAATAGTTTAACGTGAACTCGGGCTTCACTTTCAGTCCTAATGCCCCTATGCAAATACAGATTTCTGAAGTAAAACTCATTGATCTATTTACTACAGTAAATGCTTTTATCAATCTATTCAATCAATAGCTAGCCAGCCGCGCGCTGACCATCCTCCCCAACCTCAATGCTTTATCTAGTTCTTGTGCTCCTCCAGTTCCTTTTGGATGTAGAGGTAGCAGCTGTGAGCTAAAGCGCTAGGGCAGCTTTTCATCCTGCAACAAAAGCTACCTATGCCTGCGTAGTAGTATGTACACTGCCAGAGCGTAAATAAGACTAAAGAGCCACCTTATCAGTAGCCTTAGCACCTATTTATATACAATTCCAAATAATAGACAACTTGTTAGTTAATAATTTTTTAATAACTATTTGTTGACTATTCTTTTTTTGCATTGTCTAAACAATGAATCCCAACTCACTCACCCATAATGAAAACGTCTATACTGTCACTTCTTTACCCTTCGTCCATTAGTAATGTGGATTGCCTTATTCTATAGGGAAGAGTGTTAGCTGGATTTCCATCGCTCGGCAAGCCAACTAACATTAGACCTACTGTAACCAGCCCTCCTAACGCTCTGGTTACCCTTCCTGAATTAGTTTAATAGTTTTTGCCCCATTACTAAATGAGTCTTTTTTCAAATCCGAAATGGATTAATCAGTACGAATATCCATTTAACACGATAGATGAAGTCCCCCAATCGCTATTTAATTCTATCAATTTACGACTTGATAATCGAGTCAATACCAAGCCATTAGTTTCGATAATTGTTATAGCCTACAACGAAGAAATCAATCTTCTACGTACGATCAGCACTCTTTCGAACCTTTGTACAAAAATCCCTTTTGAAATTGTTGTCATTAACAATAACTCCACGGATAGAACTCAGGAGTTAATTGAGAAACTACACATCAGGTATTTTTTTCAACCTATTCAAGGCTGGGGACCTAGCCGACAACTCGGACAGGAGATGGCGTTGGGTAAGTACGTTTTACTTGCGGATGCGGATTGTCTATACCCGCCCAATTGGTTGGATGAAATGATGCAAAAACTGAATCAGCCAGGTGTAATCTGCGTTTATGGTCGCTATTCGTTTATTGCTATAGCAGACATACCTCGCTGGCAATTTCAACTCTATGAATTATTAAAAGACTGTTTGACCGAGTTTCGACACTATAAACGCCCGTATCTAAACGCATATGGGCTTAGTATGGGCTATCAAAGGGATATTGGGCTAAAAGTAGGTTACGTTCAGCGGTATCTTCGAGGTGAGGATGGTCGGCTCTGCTTTGATATGATGTCCTATGGGAAGGTAAAACAAATGAAAACACGCTCGGCGCGTGTATGGACATTTCCTCGAACGCTACTACGGGATGGCTCCCTTTGGCAATGCTTAAAAATAAGAATTTACAAGGAGTTACATCAACTTTTCTCCTATTTAACTCCTCACCCACCTCATGATACCAAAAACTCGTTCAATTAAACTTGAAGCTAGACTAAAACTACGACAGGCGTAAGGCCCAGCTTATTGAAGAGCGAGATGACCAGCTTGAAAGGTCCGATATAATGATAATGTCGACCTTACTGTCATAGCCTAATTGCCAGTGAGAACCGCTATATCAAAGTAAATCTGCCAGATCGAGCAGGCGATTCTTGATCGCGAACAAGACCAAGCCAGCCGTATTGCGGGCGTTTGTCTTTTCGAGGAGGTTAGCCCGATGCCCATCTACAGTTCGAATACTGACGCTAAGACGTTCAGCAATTTCGTCAGTTCGATAATCACAATGGTCTTTCCCTGATAAGTTTTTTGCTGTATGTGGGCCAATAAGTCTCTTTTACTTGTTTTACCTCTTCGGCCTCTTCAAACTCTCCCCACTCTTCAAGTCGGGCAAGAAAGACTTCAAATAACAAAGCACTTGTGTCTGGATTGCTTGGGTCTGGAATATGCCTGATCCGTGTAATATTAGCCGCTACATAAACAGGTAATTTGTCGGTTAGTGGCTCGTCATTGATGCGATAAACTAATCCATAACGATATAAAGGGTATTTGTCCACTAACCTATCGGTTCCCAATTGAGTGAAATGCTGGCGAGATGGCCCATCATAAACTTGAAAGCGTAGAACGTATTGCATGATGTAGATTTGGTGAAAAGCTTCATAGTTTCATAACTTCTAGTAGGTTGAATTTTACTAACAGTTAAGCTCCCAATAGGATACTCCTGTACACCTACATTTATCAACAGAGTTTTATCTCGCTAAACAATAAGACTTCAAATCAACCTGAATGGTTGCTCTCATCCGCTTTTTATTGATTAATCGGTCAACGGGGGAAAGGTATTAATTGGCTCGATTATTGCCCATTATATTGTAACAAGTTGTAAAACTACTAATAGCCTAAACCGTTAGACCAGAAACATTTAAAATACGTAGAGTGCGATCTCGGTATCAGCTACTCATATGGAAACAGGAAAACTCTTAACGAGAGAACGACATATCAACCCATAAATAACTAAAGCCCCATCGTAACTGATGGGGCTTCGGTTTTATTACTAATTATATTCTTATACGATATATATACCTGACAATTCCCTCTAAATCAACGCTTTTCTAGCATATAAACGTTGTACTTTCTCACGACTTCTCTTTAGCCGCATCTTAACTGCGCTTGATTTTAAGCCATACAACTCGGCAATTTCATCGATACTCATGCCGTCTTCATATTTTAATCGTAACAACGACCGCTCCTCAACCGAGAGAGTTCCCATAGCTTGCTTAACCATCAGAAGTGTTTCTTCATGCAGCAAAGCTTCATGCGACTCATCTATACAATCAACATCGTCATTAAGTCCGGTGGTGTTCAGTCGTTTAGCTATCCGAAGCTGATCGGCGCAATAGTTATAGGCAATAGAATATAACCAGGTTGAAAAGCTGGATCGCTGTTGGAAACCATCGAGTTTATCGAACACTTTTAGAAAAATATCGTGTGTAAAATCCTCGGCTTTCTCAGAATCCTTGGTCATTGATAAACACCGTTGGTAAACTTTACCTACATATCGATTATAGAGTGTTTCAAAGCATTGATTGGGTTGCGTAGTTAAGCATTGACGAATCATTTCTTCGTCTGTCAATGAAGTCATCATAATAAATTATATCGCACAAGTTAACTAAAATCATATTCTTTAAACAAATACAATTGCCGATTGAACTTTAGAATAAATTCAGTCAATTAAGACACAATAAATCTATTATACGGTAGATTTATTTTATATATCCAGTTCTGGGTCTTTACTGGAGCCAATTGCCTATATCAGCTCAGGTTACAAAACGTTTACGCTCCTATCTGCAACAAGCACATTTTCTCTATAGCTAATTAGCGAACGATTTTCAGTGAACAAATAGCTACCTATGTGTTATATACTGATGAGCCACTAACCCGCTTACTAATCATGAAAACGAAACGATCGGGCACACGTCAGCCACAATATATTTCCGATATAGATTTTGCCAGCATTACCGAACACCACCTTAGCGAATGGCTTCACTTACTGGATCATTTGCAGGATGTCCATGCCCCAACCGATCAGTTAGCTTATTGCCGTAATCAGGTAACCCGGCTCCAACTCGAACTGTACCAATTGCGTAATACTAACTGGCGGGAAAAGGCGGGTTAGGATATTCAGGTTCGTTTTTGGTCTAACACCTTTATTGCTCATACGGTGAAAAAAGTAGCTCCCCTTCTCTTACTCTTAAAACAGGCATTCACCAGCCTGCGGGCAAATGATCCTATTCGGATGGCGGGGGCCACTGCTTTTTTCTCTTTTTTTGCTTTGCCGCCCATTGTCATCATTATTAGTAGCGTACTTAGTAGGCTTTTTAACGATCACTATCAGCGCATTAGCGGCCAATTCTTTGACGAACTAGCCGACCTGTTTGGGGCCAGAAGTGCCAATCAGCTTGAAGACATTTCGCATCGTCTTCAAGGCTCGAAACCCAGCTTTCTTTTGACTGTACTGAGCTTTCTCTTGTTGTTAGTAGCTTCTACTACTTTATTAGCCATTCTTAAAAGCTCCCTGAATCAACTGTGGAATATTAAAAAAAAGGAAGGAAGGTCGTTTTTCAGCATTCTGATCGATAAGCTTATGGCTATGGCCATCATTATAGGCTCTGGGTTCCTGTTTAGTTTGTCATTAACCCTTGAGCAATTCACGGCTCATCTAAGTCTACAATGGTCGCTTCCTTCATTTGCCTACTATCAGTCAATAGCTAACCTTGGGCATTTTTTGGCCTCCATACTTATCCGCATGATTTGGTTTGCGCTATTATTCAAGTTTTTACCCGATGTCCGAATAGACTGGAGAGCTGTTTGGCCAGGTGCATTTTTCACGAGTATTCTTTTCAAAGCGGGCGAAGCCATCTTAAACAATCTCCTTATTCACAGCCAGATTGGGCCACTTTATGGCAAGTCGGGGGCAATTATTTTATTGCTATTGTTTGTCTTCTATGCTTCACTACTGTTTTATTATGGAGCCTCTTTTACCCGTCAGTACAGCGA
Organism: Spirosoma litoris; assembly: GCF_054776755.1. Lineage (NCBI taxonomy): Bacteria > Pseudomonadati > Bacteroidota > Cytophagia > Cytophagales > Cytophagaceae > Spirosoma > Spirosoma litoris. The sequence goes on from NZ_BAAHBI010000042.1 coordinate 4,817, forward strand.
GTGGATTCATTTAGCTGTCAAACCCAATAGCCGGGCAGTGGCTTATACAATCAAGGAAGTTGGTAGATCAACTTCGTGATGGAGTAACTCGCTTTATGAAACAGTAAAAAGTTTTTTATGAGCTGAAAATCTGTCAGTTAGTTTACGGCGTATATAAACTAGCCGTTAACTTTTACAGCCATGAATAATCCTCGTTTTTCTTCGTTCGCCTTGGTTCGTGTCCTAACCTGGGTAACGGTGTTCTTGATTACCTTGATTTATACTTACAGTGTAGTCAAATTCTTGCTCTAGGCAGTCCAACTCTGTAAAAGCAACGCAATGGTTTTAGACCGCTGCAAATCAGTGTACTTCTTCTACCGAAGCCGTCAGCATTAGCCAATCCTTTACTTCTGTTAGCATAAGTGCGGCCGACTTTCTGGTTGCTTCGACCTCGCTATACAGTTGTTGTAGACGTGTATTCACGGCTCCCTGCAAATTGAGCAATACACTATATTCGTTGATGTGCTGAGGGCCAGTAGGCAGATCACGGCCCGAAAAGAAATCGACTAATTCCTGGTGTTCACGACTAAGATTCATAGTACGAAAGTAGGGAGTCGGCTTCTTAGTTCCATAAAGCGTCGATGCATTATTGGCAATAATTCTGCTATTACCAGCTCGTATATACCAAATCCAGTGGCTTCTTTAGCCATTCATTCTCCCGACAAACCGTTCTTTCTCTATTTTCCGGCTACATATATAAGTGCCCGTTACAGGTGCTAGCTTTCCCTGGACGGGCGCTTTCCCAATGTATGTAAAATTATGGCTACAAAGGTTTGACCTTGAGACGAATAGATTTCTTAAGTCAACAGATAGGAAGTTTTTTAGACTAAAATAACCTTTGGTAGTATGGGCTGGCTCAATTATTGAGGTTTTTCACTCGAGAATTTACAAACCAACAGGTTTGGTTTGTAGTTGGATAGTTCATTAATCGCTGACTCTTTTAGGGTCAGCGATTTTGAACTATAATTCTCAAAGGCTACCTCCTAACGATTACGCTTTATTCAGGAAAAGCCTTTACCAGCAAAAGCCCTGCCAATATGGATAGGGCTTTTGCTGTTGTATACTATAGGATCGAACCCTATCAACCCCGCTTGAGCGGTTCGATTCAGGCTTTGGCCTAACTTTCGTTTAGTATAGCTGGTATCGTTTTTCAACGGCCTTATTTTCCCTTTGCCTCATAAAATCAAGTAAGTTAAATCAATCTTCCATTCATCTTCGTTAGGTCATATGTAAGGCTTTTATTCGTTGCTCTCAGATTAATAAAAGGCACGAATTTCGCTATAGATTCACTTAAAGCTACTTATAGTTCGTTTGTTTTAACATGATTCTTACATTTGCTCAATACAGTATTCTGAAGGCCACAGAAAAAGGGGTGACCTATCCTCAATTGGAACAGGAAACCAATTTCGACTACCTCATGATTAATTACTACATCGAGGGATTATTAGCCATTGGTATGCTGTGTGCAAATGATAAAGAAGAGAGTAATACGATTAGTTATCAACTGACCGATGAGGGTACCGATTCGCTCGATGAATACGAGCGCGCGAATCCAGCGCTAGTTATCAAGGATAGCCAATAAGGCAGTACCGTTTTTACTCAATACCACCCATCCACTTTTTCAGGGGTTTCGATAAAAGTAGTAGCAGAAAACCGAAGCCTAAACTGAAATACGCAACACTTTGGAACATTTCCGGCATTTGATGCACATTCTCCTCGTCAAAACCACCCGCAAATAGCCCCGCAATCAAATTCCCCAACGACGTACCCACAAACCAGACACCCATTAACTGGCTGGTGTACCTTTTTGGTGCCAACTTAGAAAAAGCACTTAAACCAACCGGACTCAAAAACAACTCGCCAAGGGTAAAAAACAGGTAAGTAAACGACAAGTACAAAGGAGATGTACGGGTACCCGTCAACGCTATTTTAGACGCAATAACCATGATAACATAAGCCAGACCAAGCAAAAGGAGGCTTGTTGCAAATTTGGCAGGCACTGAATAATTCAATTTTCGATTCGCCAGAAAAACCCAGAGCATGGCCAGAATAGGCGAAAAAGTCAGAATGAAAGCTGGGTTAAGGTTCTGAAACCAGCTCGATGGTACTTCCCAGCCAAAAAAGTTGAGGTCCGTATACCGATCGGCAAAGATTTGTAGTGATGATCCCTGCTGCTCATTTCCCGCCCAGAACAAAGCGGATGCCAAAAAGAAAACGAACAAAACAATTACCCGCTTTTTTTCAACAGCATCCAATCCTCCCGCAGCTAAAATGTACACAAAATAGCTTACGGCTATCAGCGAAATGATCGTTCCCATTGCCCGCGCTAATCCTTGTGCGGTGGTCATATCGATCATGCCCGTCAGTTGCAGCGCCCCTAATACAACAATTAAAAAAACGACAAAAGCTAGTATAGAGCGATTTCCCGCTTGAGATTTCAGGCCATCCGTTGCTGGTCGGGCTACGTAGTTACCATACTCACCCAGAAACCGCTGTCCTAAAACCCGGAAGGTGATCAACCCCAAGGCCATTGCTATAGCCGCAGCACCAAAACCATAATGCCAGCCAACTCGCTGCCCAAGATACCCAACCGTAAAAATGCCAAGCAACGAACCTAAATTGATCCCCATATAGAAGATGGAGAAAGCCGCATCTTTACGCGCGCCCCCTTCAGGATATAACTCCCCAACAACACTGCTAATGTTTGGTTTCAGCAGACCAGTTCCCATAGCAACCGTACAGAGACCTATATAGAATAACCCCGGCCCCGACGGAATGGCCAGGATAAGGTGACCAAGCATAATAATCCAGCCGCCGTACCAAATAGACTTCCGCTGGCCCAGAATTGTATCGGCAATAAAGCCCCCCGGTAAAGAAAGTAGGTAAACGGATGCGGTATAGATTCCATAAATAGCCGCGCCTTCTGCTTCGCTAAGCCCCAACCCTCCCCGAACGTTATCGATCAGAAACAGGAGTAAAATAGCCCGCATGCCATAATAGCTAAATCGCTCCCACATCTCGGTAAAGAATAGGACGAACAGACCTATAGGATGACCAAAGAAGGTGACGTTGTTAACGGGTTTTTCAATAGTAGCTTCCATCTAGTTAGGTTAATTGATCAGTTTGCCGAAGAATCTGCGTAAATAACGGGGAAAATAGCATCAAATATACCCTCAACATCCGAAAGCAGCAAAGTCCTCAATAGCCCGGATCAAACTCCCATAGATCATCAAAACGGGTCTTGCCAGTTGCCCCCGTAGTTATATAGCCTTTTTGGCCAATTGAAAATCCAACCGCTTTAGTCCGTGTTGAGCCCTCAAAAGGTTGTAGTTCTGTCCACGAGTCATCTTCGGGCCTATACGCCAGAACTCCTTTCCTATCTGTGCCCACGAGAAAATAACCGACAGCATTGATCGAAAAGCCTGATCCATATGAATTCGAACGGGTTACCTCAGGAATACTCCGTCGTGAGGTCCAATTATTCGTATCAGAATTGTACATCCAGAAGTCGTTAAGATTGCTGTCCTGCGCGCTTCCTCCGCCAACGTATGCAATGTTGTTGATGACAAATGCTGTTGCCCCAACGCGTGCGGGACCACCTATATACTGTCGTTCTGTCCATTGATTAGTCGAAGGACTATAGCGCCAAAGATCAGCCCGTTCACTTCCATCGAACCCTAAGGCCACAAAACCAAGGTCATAAAGACTAAAGGCCGTTGCCGAACGCCGGGCTGAGCCACTAAAATCAGCAATGCGTTTCCAGGCATTCGTTGTCGGATCATATTCGTAGAAATCACGAAGTAGGTTGCCCTGAGCATCTATACCCGTTCCGAGGTATCCTTTTTTCTGTCTGGTAGCAAAGGCAACAGCTTCACTTCGGGCTTTGCCAGGAAAATCAGCCAGTTGAGTCCAGGCATTTCGGGCGGGGTCGTATTGCCAGAAATCAGCCAGTGCATTGTTCGACACATCCAGTCCCGTTCCGATGTAGGCCAGATTGCCAATCGTAAACGAAACAGCCGAACTTCGGGCTACTCCCTCTAATTCAGCACGTAAATCCCAGTTACCTGAAAGCGATCTTACGGTACTGTCAGGCGGTGTACAATGCTGCAATAAGAGGAGTAGAGCAACGCATAAACTAAAAAGTATACAGTTGACTTTCATTGGATTAAGGAAATTTGTTTGATCGTTAACTCATGTACCTGCTTGTAGTTCGTTCGACTTACCCTATTTTGAAGTAAAGTTTCGCTACTTAACCCGAAGCCAATGCTGCTCCCTTTCAATTTTCAAAAAGATCCTTTCTTGATTCTGGACTTCTCAGCCAGCAACCCTGACCTTCGCACACTTGATCTGACCAATACTGCCCTTTTTACCAACTATGTGTTCGGCAAACTAAAAGCCGCAGGTGCCAAAGTTGGTGTCGGTGGTTATAATGAGCATCGGGTCATCTACCGTCGAAGCCCACATTTTAATGTATCGGTTGAAGAACCGCGTGAAATTCACCTCGGAATCGACCTTTGGGCCGATGCTGGAACCCCCGTTTTTGCTCCCCTAGCCGGTCGTGTGCATAGTTTTCAGGACAACGCGAACTTCGGCGACTATGGCCCCACGATTATTCTGGAGCACCCAAGTAACGCGGCTGGAAAACCGCTGTATTCTCTCTATGGCCATCTGACCCGACAATCGTTGGATGGGTTGTATGAAGGTAAAGAATTTAATGCAGGCCAGAAACTGGCCGAAATTGGTCCCTACCCTGAAAATGGAGATTGGCCTCCACACCTTCATTTTCAACTCATGACCGACATGCTCGGCCTGAAAGGCGATTTCCCTGGCGTGTGCTCCCTGATGAATCGGACTAAATTTTTAGCTCTTTGCCCTAACCCCAACACGCTGCTGCATATTCCTGGGCTAGATTAGTTAGGCTTTTTGCGAAAGGTCTAATTGATTTTCTCATGCAATATTATTCCTACCCAAAAATCATTTCTTTCAAAATATTTTGAAAATACAAAAACTATAATTTACCTTTGGCACATGACGTTCGACGAAGCCAAGGATAAATTCATTCATACGTGGGGTACGCTAGCTACGCAATGGGGTATCAATCGGTCGATGGCGCAATTGCATGCATTATTGCTGATTTCACCGCAAGCATTGGCTACTGAGGATGTTATGGAGCAGTTACAGATTTCGCGCGGTAACGCCAGCATGAATCTACGCGACCTGATGGACTGGGGCCTGATTTACAAGCAACTCAAACCGGGCGAGCGTCGGGAGTTTTTTATGGCCGAAAAAGACATCTGGAAAGTAGCCCGTCAAGTAGCTAAAGAACGCCGTCGTCGGGAAATTACGCCGGTTGTTGATGTACTCAATGAACTAAAAATGATTCCGACCGATACACCCGAAGCACAGGAATTCCAACGCGTTATGGAAGGCTTGAGCAGTGTTGTTGGTTTCGCGGATGGTACGCTGAATGCGGTCATCAAAGCTGAGGAAAACTGGTTGATGAGTCAGTTTATAAAAGTATTTCGGTGATATTTTTTTGTAACGAACTTTCAATTATTTCTGAAATTTTAAAAATAATAAATTCACATAAACAAAGTAAGGCAATGAATTATAATGTAGCAACCTATGCACTGTACCTGCTCCTAGTCATTCCAGTCACGGTTTGGGTTGGGCGAACACTATTTGTAAATGGACGAGTATTTCTGGTCGATATATTCCACGCTAATACTGAGTTAGCCGATTCTGTGAATAAACTGCTCCTCATTGGCTTCTACCTACTCAATATCGGGTACTCGGTAATGCTATTGCGAGTAATCGAAATTGTACGAAATCCACAGGAGGTTTTTGAAGTCCTTAGCTACAAAGTGGGAGGTATTCTGCTATTACTTGGCGTAGTGCATCTCACAAATCTTTATGTGCTTTTCAGAATGCGTAAACGAACACTGAACGAGCCAAGTCCGGTAAAAATAACCTTCCCTAACTAGTGCTTTGGCAAAATAGATTCCAGGGGATTCTATAGATTCTCGGGGCCGCCCGCGCGGTTGGTCCTATTGTACTGATAATCAAAGATGATAGAACCCAAAGAATCTATAGAAACTAAATTGGACGAGTACTAGCTACAATAAGCTGAGTTTGTAATAGCCTGATTGCAAACTCAGCTTAGCTCAACATTTTCCTAAGCGATTATAGACATGCAAAACACATTCGATTCCTATACCTGGTGGCACAACAACCTGCGTATCTGTTGGATTGTATTACCTGTTTTGGCGCATATACTAAGCTGGCTGACAGGGATGGGCGGGATATTTTTCTTTCCAATTCTGGTAACTATTGCGCAATACCTCATTTTCAAAATTCACCCCGCCGTTGCGCGCCCTGGTTTTTGGTTTCTCACATTACCCATTACTTTTTATTGCTGGATGAAATGGGGCCCCGTTATTACCTACAATAAATCAGGTGGCATTATACAGGGCGTGACCGCTTATTATATGGGCCAGCTCATCAATGCTTTTTTTATTGGGCTGATTATCAAACCAGGTCGGTCTGATTTTTTAATTAACTGGATTTGGTGTACTGCCCTATCAGGCATAGGCTGGATAACACTTTACTGGTTAACAACTGATTGGATAGGAAGCCCATCTAACGAAGCAAAGAGTTCTAGTCTATTCATCGTTTATCCAACTATTGCACTACTTGCAAATAGCGCCAGTAGCTTTTTCCTGTTAAAGGAGTAATCGTTTCATGAAGGCCTGTTTAACCTCAACAATTACTTTGTCAAAAACTCCACGACAGCCTTCGAAAATTCAGGCGTCCGCATCGCTCCACCGTGGTTGCCTGGAACAATGACAAGCTTAGAGCCAGGGATAGCGTCGACCAGTGTTTGTGGATCGCCGTTATCTTTATCTTCATCACCATTGATAACAAGGACCGGAATTTTAATCTTTCCTAAGTCGGCTCGACTCGTAACGGGTTGAAACTCTTGCAATCGGGCTAGAACAACTGTATCGGCTCCTGCTTTTTTAGCATTGTCGACGGCTGGTTGCAACTCTGGATGACTACCGGGTTTGGTAAGCGCTTCGTGAAAATTTTTGCGCCGAATCCAGTTGGGGTCCGAGAAGTCAACACTAATGCCACCCATCACCGCCCGACGAACCTCCTTGTCCATCGTCAATAACTTAGCCGTCAGGATAGCCCCGCGCGAATAGCCAACTACATCGTAGCTGGTGATACCCAGGAACTGTACCAACGCCATGACATCTTTTAACTCAGCATTGTTATTATAAGCCTCAGCTTCGTGAGGTTTATCGGAAAGGCCATTACCGCGCAAATCGAGCGTTATGACTTTGAATCCAGCATCGGCCAGGGCCTGTCGTACATGCGCCCGTTTCCAGCTTTCGCTGGTCGAAATAAAGCCGTGCAATAACACAACGGGCTTGCCTTCTCCTATAATATCATAATGAATTTTGGTCCCATCGAACGAGATAAACAGCGGATCGCGGGTGGTTTGGGCGCGCGTAGCGGAGACAATGAACAGGCTGAACACCAACAGAATTGATTTCATAGCGTATATCGAGTAAAATGCGGAGAAGAGGCAATGGCTTAAGTCTAACTTTTCGCTATTCTAGCGAGTTATCTTGTTATAACCAAATTACGCAACGGATATGATAACCTCACTAAATCACCCAAATCCTAGCGGTACTGCCCTGGCCGATGCACGAATCGGTGGAACTGACCCGGACACCGTTAAGAACCAAAACGGCGACGCTATTGAAGACGGCGACGAGACCGAAGAAGAAGCAGTGAATGAAGAACTTGACGATGAACCTGTAGACGAAGATGGCGATCCAACCGGCGAACATGATCACCACCAGGACGATAATTATGCCTTAGGAGGCCACGTAACCCGCTCTGGTAGTGTCTAAGCAAACCTATAAGGTTTTTGAAATCTTATAGGTTTAATGATAAACCCCTAAAAATCAACACCATGAACACCAACGACTATGACCCCGCCGATGATGGGAATCAGGGCATCATTCAACCAATGGCCCAAAGCGAAGAAGCAAACGCTGGAATCCCTCAAGACCAACAAATGAACCCTGTTCACGCATCAGGCCCTGAACCCGAAAAAGCGGAAGTTACGCTTGATGAATCGGACGGAGATTACGGCCTTAACGATGATGTATTGGAAGAAGAAGCAGTAGAAAATGGCGATGCAGATGAAACTAACGATGACTAACAGCCAATTAGCCAGGCTTGTAATTCGCATTGGACTGGGTATTAATATGCTCATGCATGGGCTGGTACGCATTCCCAAACTAAACGCGTTTGTGGCAAAAACAGAAGCTGGTTTTGCCAGCACACTCCTCCCTCCCATTCTGACCAAAGCCTTCTTATATACACTACCATTCGTTGAACTCACCGTTGGGGTTCTGATCCTGCTGGGGGGACAATTTAGCCGATGGGGCTACTTTCTGGGCGGACTAACGATAGCTGCTTTATTGTTTGGCACAACGCTGAAAGAAGACTGGACTGGTGCCGGAAACCAATTAATTTATGTCATTGCTTTCTATCTCGCCTTGAGAGGGTTAGACGAATCGGCACGTCGGCGTTAACGATTTGCGCCTTGCTAGTTGCAACCATTGACCTAGTGAGCGGGTCAACGGTTGCAAACCAAACAATACAAGTATGCGTTTAAATTCATTTTTGCTCATCGTTACCATTATCTTTTCGCTCATCGCTTCCTCCTGCCAAAAGGATCTGAATCCGGTGATATCCCCTAACATTATTTATCAATCCAACTTCAAACAAAACCAGGATGGCTGGCAAGCCGACATTGCCGATTACAGTACTCAGCAACAGGATATCCAGTTTGAATCGGGATGGTCTGCTTTACCCAGTCCGCTGGATTCGACCCGTAAAGCGATTCGGGTATCGAGCATGAACCGGAGCGATGATCTTTTTATGTTTCTTAAGAAGAAAATTTCTGGTCTGCAAGTCAACGCAGAGTATAAACTGGTTTTCGATATTGAGCTAGCATCGGCATACGCTACGAATTCAATAGGAATTGGTGGTTCGCCAGGGGGAAGCGTTTATCTGAAAGCGGGAGCTACGGCTACAGAGCCAACTAAAGTGCTGGAAAATGGTTTTTACAGCATTAATCTGGACAAAGGAAATCAGGCTACTGGTGGTAAGGATGCCACCTTGCTAGGCAATATTGGCGCTGGTGACGACGTAACCAGTTATAAACTAATCACCCGTAGTAATGCTGATGCTCCACTTACTGTTCGCACCAACGCCCAGGGTGAACTCTGGCTCGTTGTTGGAACCGACTCGGGCTATGAAGGTCTAACTACGCTGTACTACAGTACTATTAAGGTAACTGCGAAATAGTTCGTGTTGATCTAGTCAGTTCACGAATGCCATCACCCTGGGGTGATGGCATTCGTGCTTTAAGGGAAAGATAGTTCGACGCTATCGCTTTCTGTCTGCGGGCTTCTTTAGCATCGCTATAAACAGATAGACTATAGGCGCTAAAATAACTGACGTAACGGAAAGTTTCCGATATTTGTCCAACCTGCCCGGAACGTACATATCGGGCAAATTGTTAAAAAAGTATTGCACTGGTTGAGTTACCGGGCAATTAACCGAGACTATGAGCAAGGACGTTGAAATTTTAGAGAGTATTACCAACGCCGAATATAAATACGGATTTGAGACGCTGATTGAAGCCGATGAGGCTCCGGTTGGTCTTGATGAAAGTACGATTCGATTCATTTCTGCGAAGAAAAATGAACCCGATTGGCTTCTTGAGAATCGTCTGAAAGCATTCCGTATGTGGCAGGAAATGACTGAGCCTACGTGGCCCAATGTTTTCTATCCAAAGATTGACTATCAAGCCATTAAATATTACTCGGCTCCGAAGCAAAAGAAGACTGTTAATTCCCTCGACGAAATTGACCCTGAACTGCTGGATACATTCAAGCGACTTGGTATTTCGCTGAACGAACAGAAACGGCTGGCGGGTGTCATTGAACCGGAGGGTGACCGCCCACGCGTAGCAGTTGATGCCGTTATGGACTCGGTCTCAGTAGCCACTACGTTCAAAAAAGACCTTGCCGAACGGGGTATTATTTTCTGCTCCATTACCGAAGCCATTCATGAACATCCCGAACTGGTTAAGAAATACCTAGGCTCGGTTGTTCCAGCCAAAGACAACTACTTTGCAGCCCTGAATGCAGCTGTCTTTACCGATGGCTCGTTCTGCTACATTCCGAAAGGGGTTCGTTGCCCGATGGAGTTATCGACCTATTTCCGGATCAATGCGGCCGGAACGGGCCAGTTCGAACGGACATTGATCATTGCGGATGAAGGTTCGTATGTGAGTTACCTCGAAGGTTGTACGGCTCCTATGCGCGACGAAAATCAGCTTCACGCTGCCGTCGTTGAACTGATTGCGATGGGCAACGCCGAAATCAAATATTCGACCGTACAAAACTGGTATCCGGGCGATAAAGACGGAAAAGGCGGTATTTACAACTTCGTAACCAAGCGCGGTATCTGCGATGGTCCGAACGCAAAAATTTCCTGGACACAGGTTGAAACCGGCTCGTCCATCACCTGGAAATATCCTTCGGTCATCCTGAAAGGCGACAATTCGATTGGTGAATTCTATTCGGTAGCGGTTACGAATAACATGCAGCAAGCCGACACAGGTACCAAAATGATTCACATCGGCAAAAACACCAAAAGCCGGATCGTTTCGAAAGGTATTTCGGCGGGAAAAAGCCAGAATTCCTACCGGGGTTTGGTGCAGGTATTAAAGCGTGCCGAAAATGCCCGGAATTACTCCCAATGCGACTCGCTTTTGCTGGGGGATAAATGCGGTGCACATACCTTCCCCTATCTGGAAGTGAACAACCCTTCAGCCACGGTTGAGCACGAAGCGACAACATCTAAAATCGGTGAAGATCAGTTGTTCTACTGCAACCAGCGCGGCATTCCAACCGAGCAGGCTGTAGCGCTGATCATCAACGGTTACGCCAAAGAAGTCTTAAATCAACTTCCTATGGAATTTGCGGTAGAAGCCCAAAAACTACTGGCCATTAGCCTGGAAGGTAGCGTTGGGTAACTAGCATATAGATTATGCTTATATTAGAGCCTCTGCGGAAACGTGGAGGCTTTTTTATAAACAAATCGCTATGGACTTCCAAAGTTTAGATAATCTAATCAAAATGATATCTACGTCTGCTGATTTAACCACTTTAATAATTAACCTAAAGCAGCTAGGGGTTAGAATTAGTGGAAAAACTCTTCAAGACATACGAAACGATCATTTCATTACTGAAGATATCTTACATGAATGCTTTATGAGAAAGGAAATAATGTGGCAGCGGTACGAGTATGAAAATAAATATTGGTCCATAAACAGTTTGATTGATCTTCAAGAAAAATGCGACCGTTACCACTCTAAATTTCGTACTACAAATAATGAGAAACATTATTTTTTCTCTCAGCTAATGAGATCATGGGGCAACTACTGTAATGAAGCATATAAAGAATTATACCGAAATCAAAATGACAATGATTATAGAGAAATTATAGCTTTGAAGCCATTCCGTCGGAAGTCGCTCAAAATTGTTGTCACATTAATACAGGCTCTACCTGATGGTAGTTTTTTGAAGCAACAGGCATTCGACAAGATTGATACTGCTTGTAAAAACAGTTTAATCATATACAAGCAAATTTTGCCGGAATGGCTAATAGATCAGGCTTAATCTCAAAACTTAAATAACCTAGCCTTATGACAGCTGCCGAAGAAAAGATTAAAGTGATTGAGAAAGTTCTCGAAACAAACGATGCGCTACTACTCCGCGAGATAGCCAGTTTGTTATATACACCCTCCTTAACAGATTACCCAAGTCAGCCAATGAGCCAGGAAACATTTCTGGCAAAAATTGAACGGGCCGAAGAAGCCGCCCGCCGGGGTGAAGTAACAGATCATGAAGACGTCAAAAAATTGATTGCTACGTGGGGCAAGAAGTAAGCATTACGCAGACCGAATTGTTAGTCGAATTATAGATCGAGTTGAATTACTCAAAAAAGGCTTTCTTGAAATTGGACAACAAGAACCTTTGCTAGCCGAACACCCAGGCAAACCTCGCTATTTGCTGGAAGGTTATCATAAAATTATTTACCGAATAGTTGATCCGCAGCATGTATTGATACTGACGGTATTCGATGTAAGACAAGACCCAGGTCGGTTGACAGAACGATTTGAATAATCTTGCAGAAAGGCTTCTCTTAATACCATACCAAAATCTGTATGGTTAAAAAACACGCCCAAGTACCCTTTTATCAAAAAATAGCTGAATTTTACCGCATGAAACTTTTCCGCTTCGGCTCGCCCGACCACGAACACCCCGGCGTTGTATTACCTACCGGCCAACATATTGACGTAACCCACTTTGGTGAAGATTACGATGAATCATTTTTTGCCAGCAATGGCCCCGAGCGATTAGCTCACTGGCTTACTGCTCATGCGCACACTTGCCCCGAAGTGTCTTCTGACGAACGCTTCGGTCCTTGCACCAAGCGCCCATCTAAAATAGTCTGCATTGGTCTGAACTACGCTAAACACGCTGCAGAAACCAATGCACCTGTTCCGGCAGAACCCATTGTTTTCTTCAAATCAACGACGGCTTTTTGCGGACCCAATGACAACGTCGTAATCCCCAAACGTTCCGAAAAAACAGACTGGGAAGTCGAATTAGCTATTATCATTGGTAAAAAAGCCAGCTATGTTGAGCTAGATGATGCTATGGATTATATAGCAGGCTATGCTGTACATAACGACTATAGCGAACGCGCCTGGCAGCTGGAGCGTGGCGGCCAATGGGTGAAAGGGAAAAGTGCGGATACATTCGCTCCCCTGGGACCCTATTTGGTTACGAAAGATGAAGTTCCAGAACCTAATAACCTGAACCTCTGGCTAAACATAAACGGCGAGGAATTACAAAACTCCAATACGGACGACATGATTTTCAATGTGCCAACGTTGGTTAGCTACCTCAGCCAGTTCATGACCCTACTGCCCGGTGACGTTATTTCGACAGGGACCCCAGCGGGTGTGGGTATGGGCTTAAAGCCACAACGCTTCCTCAAACCTGGCGACGTAGTCGAGCTGGGCATTGAAGGTTTAGGCCAACAGAAACAGACGGCGGTAGCATACGTCTGAACCGGGATTTTTGTGATTTGCCTGATTAACATGATTTTGCCTGTCATCAAAATACTATTTCCAGTAGCAAAATCATGTTAATCAATTTAATCAAATAAATCCCGGTTCAGAAAGATGACTATCGACGCCCACCAACATTTCTGGTATTTTGACCCTGTCCGTGATAGCTGGATTACGGATGATATGGCTACCATCCAGCGCGATTTCCTACCTGCTGATTTAGAACCGGTTCTGGCTCAAAACGGCATCGATGGGTGTGTAGCCGTTCAGGCTTCACAATCGGAGGAGGAAACGCTGTTCCTGGTCAACATGGCTCAGAATTACGACATCGTGAAAGGCGTTGTAGGCTGGGTTGATTTGCAGTCGGAGCAGTTGCGGCAACGACTGGATTTCTTTTCTCAATACAAGGAAATCAAAGCCTATCGACACGTAGCCCAAGCCGAACCCGACGATTTTCTGGCTCGTCCAGCGGTTATCGAAGGCATACGACAACTAGCCGATTATGGCCTCACATACGACATCCTGATTTATCCCAGCCAGCTAAAAGCAGCCTTGCAGCTAGTGCGTTCTCTTCCCGAAATCAACTTTGTGATCGATCACCTGGCGAAACCCTATATTAAAAAGCAGGAGATCAGTCGCTGGTCGAATTTTATGGCTGAGATCGCCAGGAACAAAAATGTTTCCTGTAAACTATCGGGCATGGTAACCGAAGCGGACTGGCACAACTGGAGCAAGAAAGATTTCTTTCCATACCTGGATGTTGTCTTCGAACATTTCGGCCCCAACCGATTGATGTTTGGCTCTGATTGGCCCGTATGCTTAGTAGCTGCCAACTATACGCAGGTTAAAACACTGGTCGAAGAGTATGTCGATGCCTGGGGCGAGGAAGTGCGCGCGAAAGTATTCGGCGAAAATGCAGTATCGTTTTACAACTTGACTACATAAAGTAAAACGGTTTACGGTTTGTGGTTTACGGTGGGATGACGCAAAAATAACAGACGCGTTAGCCCACCGTAAACCACAAACCGTAAGCCGAAAACACCAATCTTATGAATTGCTTCGTTGGCGTTGACGTCGGTACTACCAACGTAAAAGCCCTGGCTATGCCGCCGGATTTGAGTCAGATTCTGGCTCATGCATCCGCTCCACTCACAACGCTTAATCCCGAACCCGGTTATGCCGAACAGGACCCGAATGAAATCTGGTCTGCTTTTGTACAAGTGATTTCGGAAGTATGTCGGGAGGCAAGCCAAAATGGCCATACAATTACGCACGTTGCTTTTTGCACAGCGATGCATAGCCTTTTACCCATGGATGTTCATGGAGCTCCGTTGGGCAATGCAATCCTTTGGTCCGACAATCGGGCGGAAGCTCAGGCCAACGATTTACGAACGAAGCAAGCTGATTTAGGCAAGACGATTCATGAAGAAACGGGTACGCCTATTCACCCCATGATTCCGCTTTGCAAGCTGGCCTGGATGCGCGAACACGACCCACGTCTGTTGCGTCGTACTGCTCATTTCGGCTCGATCAAAGAGTTTTTGTGGCAAAAACTGACGGGTGAGTTTGAAATTGATTTCTCAATTGCAACCGCAACCGGCCTGTTTAACGAGAGCAAACGCCACTGGAGCAAACGCGCGATGGACTATGCAGGCGTTCGAGTCGATCAGCTATCAACACCCGTTCCTACAACGTTCCAGCGAACGTATAAACCCCGGCCCGATACAGCCGGAACAGGCTTACCAGATGGAGTTTCGCTGGTTATTGGGGCTTCAGATGGCTGTCTGGCAAATCTTGGGGCCGGAGCCATAAAACGCGGTACCGCTACGCTTACTATCGGCACGAGTGGTGCCATTCGCCAAACTGTACGCAAACCCCTTCGTGACCCTAAAGGACGACTCTTCTGCTATTTTCTGGATGAAGGCTATTATGCCGTAGGTGGCCCAACCAACAATGGCGGCAATGTACTGGAGTGGGTGTCGGAGAAATTGACCCAACAGGATACAAAAGCCGTTCTGGAAGAAGCCGCAACCATCAATCCCGGCTCAGATGGGTTATTATTCCTCCCCTATTTGCAGGGCGAACGCGCTCCTTTATGGGATGCGTCGGTGCGGGGGGCTTACCTGCATGTCGATTGGCAGCACACCCGAGCCCACTTTGTCCGGGCGGCTCTGGAAGGCGTCTTGTTCAACCTGCTTAGCATTAACGAATTACTAAAAGAATACACGGGGCCAGCACGTGTTATTCACGCCAACGGCGGCTTTGCGCAGTCAACCTTGTGGGTGCAGATGCTGGCCGATATGGCAGGGGTTCCAGTACGCCTGAATGCCAGCAATGAAAGCGGATCGATGGGCGCTATCTTACTGACAATGAAAGCCGTTGGACAAGTAAAAACGCTGGATGAAGCCGCCGATCGTGTGGCGTTTGGCGAAACATTTGAACCCGATTTAGATCGACACAAAGTTTACCGGGCCGAGTTCAAAAAGTGGCAGGACGCACTAACGAGATTATGAGTTGCTGATTGACGTTCCGAATAAGAAAACCTCATCGCCGGTCGTAAGATGAACCTTTCGTTCAAAACAA
The DNA here is from genome assembly GCF_054776755.1 of Spirosoma litoris. Taxonomy (NCBI): domain Bacteria; kingdom Pseudomonadati; phylum Bacteroidota; class Cytophagia; order Cytophagales; family Cytophagaceae; genus Spirosoma; species Spirosoma litoris. The sequence goes on from NZ_BAAHBI010000042.1 coordinate 20,673, forward strand.
AACCCCAGTTTTTCGAGCAGGTGAATGGAGTTTTGGTTATCGGGGTTCGTAATGCCTACAATCCGATTTGCACTCAAAACATCTCGGGCGTAGGTCATGACGGCTGTAGCTGCTTCAAAGCCGTACCCTTTGCCTATCGAATTGGGTAGAAACGCAAAGCCAATGTCCATATCTTCTAGTGTGTCACGCTTAAACAGGCCACACATGCCGATGGGCGTTCCTCCGCTTTTTAGCTTGACCAGAAAGGGGCCAAAACCCATTTGCTCATAGCTTTTAATCGCTCCATTTAGAATGTACTGACGAGCATCATCAAGCGTTCGCACCTTCCTGTCGCCTATAAACCGTAGCCACAGCGGTGTATTCAGAAGCTCCAGCATAAAGGGAGCGTCCTCAACAGTGAGTTTATCCAGTACAAGGCGTTCGGTTTCAAGCATTTTAGTAACGCGGTTGGAAAACCGCGCTCTAGATACAATAAAGCGCGGTTTTCCAACCGCGTTACCTATTTAAAACGCAACCGATTTCAGGCGCAAACCGGTATCTTCTGGCAAGCCGAATATCAGGTTCATGTTTTGAACGGCTTGCCCCGACGCACCTTTCGTCAGGTTGTCAATGATACTCGTGATAAGCAATTGACCGTCGTGGACTTCTAAATGCAATAGGCATTTGTTGGTATTCACTACCTGTTTTACATCGATTGGCGTATCGCTTATGTAAGTAAATGGATGACTTCCGTAATAATTTTTGTAAAGCTGTTTTGCTTCTTCCAACGTACCTGAAAATGGCGTGTACACATTGGCCATAATACCTCGCGTATAATCACCCCGATACGGTACGAAGTTAATAGCATGGTTAAACTCCGGCTCCAGCTGTGTTAGACTCTGGCGAATTTCGGCCAGATGCTGGTGTGTGAAAGCCTTATAGATCGACACGTTATTATTCCGCCAGGTGAAACCCGTTGTTGGTACAAGCGCCTGCCCGGCCCCGGTGCTACCTGTAATGGCACTCACCTGAACAGCGTCAGTTAATTTTCCCGCTTTAGCCAACGGCAAAAGGGCTAGTTGAATGCTGGTAGCAAAACAGCCAGGATTGGCAATACGCGTAGCTTCCTGAATACGGTCCCGCTGCAATTCGGGAAGACCATACACAAAATCGTCGTGCTCATCGCGAAAATCAGCGCTGAGATCGATCACAGCTATATCATCAGATACTTCGTTTTCTGCCATGAACGTTACCGAAGCCCCGTGTCCTGAACAGAGGAAGATAGCATCAACAGTCGCTTCGCCATCCTTCAACGAAGGAATTTCACCCGAAAATGTAAGGTCTGTATCACCCAGCAAATCGGTATGCGTAGACCAGACGGGTTTCCCTGCCTGACTGTTGCTGTACACAAACGCTACGTTTACAAACGGGTGATTTATAAGAATACGGAGTAGTTCGCCACCTGTGTAGCCAGCTCCGCCAATGATACCAACATTAATTGTTTCCATACTTTTTAGCTAACGACCGCTTTACCGGATTGATTCACTTAGATGACGTAATTCGGCTGTGTGTATTCACGCTCCGAAACCATTCCAGCGCACGATCCAGAACGGTATCGTCAAAAACTGTAACGTATTCACTACTAAACCCGGGCCGATCAATGGTAAGATCCCGACTAAGCTGGTGATTATGAACCACCACCGTTGGCTGACTGGCAATCGGGAAGAATTGAACGCCCATGCCATTTTTCTGAAACGAGAAGGTCGGGCATCCTAAACAGCAAAGGTGCATCGGTAGCGAGTCGAGTGTAAAAGCAACCTGTGCCTGTTCGCTTAAACTGGCAATATCCTGAAGATTCAGCGTACCAACAGCCGGTATCAATCGGTCGGCATCAGCCGGATGATCGTTCCGAACGCGCTCATACAATTCGGTTGTGAACGCTTTCTGTCCACTGAATACTAGCGGATGTGGGCTTTCGGTCAGTAGCCGACTTGCCAATTTAGCCCAGTACTCAATAGGTAACATCCGAAACTCGCCACCTGATTCAGGGAAAATCAGAACGGGTTTATGCGCCGGAACCGAGCGGCTCATCTTGGCCCACAACTCAGTTGGCGAGAGGGCTGGGTGAACAAAGTATGGTTCTACGGTTCGTAAATCGCCCTCAACGCCCATTGGCTTTAATACCTTCAGGATCAGATCGAAGTTGTGAATCTCCTCATCGGGCATGAAAAATTCCTCATCGAGCAAGCCACCGAAACCTCGGGTACCGAAACCCAATTTGCGTTTGACCTTCAGATAGGGCAACACAAAGTGCATAGGCGAATCCGAGAACCGAACATCAACCGAGTAATCATACACCGTATCGCGCAGTTCGTTTATGGCCGATCGGGTTGTTCGGTAAAATTCCTGCCACTTGCCCCATTTCGACAAAGAACGTCGATTTGTGCTAACGTGGTTGAGATGAACAACCTTACGGATGTATGGGTTTCCCTTCCAGATAGGATCGCACCAGGAACCTGCCAATACGTCGATCTGCGCCTTTGGATAGCGTTGCCGAATGAGCGGAAAGGCATACGATAAAATCAGTGCGTCGCCCAAATGCCCCGATGTCATGAGCAGAATAGACGGCGCATCGGTATTTAAAGAGCCGTAATCGCGCTGGCTATAGCTTCCCTGCGCGTATTGGTCAACCACTACATCAAGGAGTTGCAATGGGTAACCAATACGTCGAGGAGCACAATATTTTCGCGATTTACCGATCACTGATTATTAATTTTCTCGTAGATCATTACCTGATTAGAAGCCACTTTTGAGAAGCCCCGTACATCGTCGCCGGTCCAGGCATTGTTCATTTCGCCATATGAACCAAATTTCGACGACATCAGATCATGATCCGACTCGATACCCAGCACCTGGAACCGATAAGGTGCCAGCAACACATGTACTTTACCCGATACATGCGCCTGTGAATCGGCCAGGAAGGTTTCGATGTTGCGCATAACAGGGTCCATAAATTGGCCTTCGTGCAACATCGTGCCGTACCAGTTCGCCAGTTGCTCTTTCCAGTACAACTGCCACTTGCCCAGTACGTGTTTTTCGAGCGTGTGGTGCGATTTAATCAGAATTAATGGCGCCGGAGCTTCGAATCCAACGCGGCCTTTGATGCCAATAATCGTGTCGCCTACGTGAATGTCGCGACCAATACCATACGGCCCAGCCAGTTCAGTCAACTTACGAATGGCATCAACTGGGTTGGCAAACTTCTCATCACCGAACGTCGGCCCGGCAATCGCTTTGATTTCGCCGTGCTGGAACGTGAGCGTAATGGTTTCCGGCTCAGTTTTCGTCACTTGAGTTGGCCAGGCTGATTCAGGCAGAAACTGGTCAGACGTCAGCGTTTCCTTACCACCAACTGACGTTCCCCATAGACCTTTATTGATCGAGTAAGCCGCTTTGTGCCACTCCTGATCAACACCTTTCGATTTGAGGTATTCAATTTCGGCCTCGCGCGACAGTTTCAAATCACGGATTGGCGTAATCACTTCTGCATCGGGAGCAATGATCCGAAACGCCATATCAAAACGTACCTGATCGTTACCAGCTCCGGTACTACCATGCGCAATAGCCGACGCACCAATTTCCCGCGCATATTCAGCAGCAGCGATGGCCTGAAAAATCCGCTCGGCGCTCACCGAAAGCGGATAGGTGTTGTTTTTCAAGACATTACCGAATACCAGAAATTTCAGGCATTGCTGATAATAATCATCCGTTTTAGAGATGGTTACGTGGGATTTAACGCCCAGCGAGTAAGCCCGCTCCTCAATTGCCTTGAGTTCGGCATCGGAGAAACCGCCCGTATCGACAAGCACCGAGTAAACATCCATACCCCGGTCTTCGGACAAATATTTAACGCAGAAGGAGGTATCGAGACCTCCGCTGAAGGCAAGAACTACTTTTTGAGACATCAGACAGAAGACGCCGAACTATATCGCCCGACATCAGTATAGTTTTGGAGGGGCAAATATCGGGCTTTTGACGTTTAGTTGCGTCAATGTGTTGAGAGACTTATAATAAAACCAGCAAACTGCCCGGTAGTATCCGTACTTCAGCCTTCCCGGTGGGTAGCGTCAACGGTTCGCCATCGGCATGAATTAATAACGCTTCGTCAGTTTCTACTGTAGCTGTCGTAATCGAATGCCCGCGCCAGTAGCTCGACAGATTGAGCGTTTTGTTGAATAATCGCCATGTGATCATGGGGGCTGCCTGTGTCGGAAACGGTCGAATCTCGCATTGTTCCAGTCGTCCGTCTGAAATATTGGCCGTTGGTGCCATCCAGGCATTATTGCCGAACTGCCCGGCATTGGCGAAGGTTAGTGAAAATACTTCTTTGGCTTGCCCATTCAACAGCAGCTTTTGCGGCTTATAAGCCTGAAACGCTCGAAAAGCAGTGCGTACATACGTTGGCAGACCACGCACAGGCTGCCTGGCAAACTCATGGGCTACATAGGCCTCAAAGCCCAGGCCAGCCGTGCAGAAAAATGGGTATTCGTTAATTTCTCCACTATCAATCACCACAGGCCGACCATTCAATGCTCGCTCGATGGCTTTCATTGGATTGAGAGGGACGCCCAAATGACGAGCCAGTCCGTTACCCGAACCAATGGGTACAATTCCCAACGCCGTAGCCGACCGCCGAAGGGCCTTGGCAATTTCATTAATAGTTCCATCGCCCCCAATGGCCAGCACACGCGTAACACCCCGCTCAACGGCAGCCGCTGCCAATTCGGTAGCGTGCCCGGCATGCGTTGTATGGGCAATTTCGGGAGCGTAGTCCAGAGCCGTAGCCTGACGCATAAAGGCATCCTGAAGCAGTTTTTTCTGCTCGACAGACGTGGTGCCAGAATTTGGATTAATGATGGCCAAAACAGCCGATCGGGTAGCCACTTACGAAAAAAATATAAACAAGATGAGAATGAAAACAACGATAAACACATAGTACCAGCCGTCCGAAAAAATGTACGGCTTATACTCATTATAAAATTTTCGGATTCTGTTCATGGATCAGTGACGGCAAATACATCCGCAAAGATACGGTTTGTTTCAAGTTCAATGTTTCAGGTTTCAAGTTCAATGTTCCATATTATACGTTATTGGCCAACCTAGAACATTGAACTTGAAACCTGAAACATTGAACCTTTTACAACGCCTGCCCCCCATTGACAGATAACACGTGTCCATTCACAAACGACGCTTCATCCGATGCTAAGAATAAATATGCGTAGGCAATGTCTTCGGGTTTACCAATACGGCGCACGGGAATAGTCGCGACCGCCTGATTGCGAACTTCGTCGGGCATGGCATCGGTCATGGCCGTTTGAATGAATCCGGGAGCCACAGCATTAGCTGTAACACCTTTTGGTCCAAGTTCTTTAGCCCATGATCGCACCATACCAATGATGCCCGCTTTTGCAGCAGCATAATTTGTTTGTCCGAAGGCCCCATGAACCCCGTTGATCGAGGATGTGCAGATAATTCGGCCATATTTTTGATCAACCATGTAAGGCGCAACCACTTTGGTACAGTTAAATACGCCAGTCAGGTTTACATCAATAACCTGTTGCCACTCAGCAAATGACATTTTCAGGAGCGTTTTGTCGCGTGTGATTCCGGCATTGTTGATCAGAATATCGATCCGGCCATAACGGTCAAACACATCACGGGCTGCCGCTTCGATGGTTGGCACATCTGTTGTGCTAACGTGTTTGAATTCGCATCGAAATCCTTGTGCAGCCAGCGCTTGTGCCGTGCTTTCGCCTTCGTCGAGCACATCCCAGATAATGACGGTTGCACCTTCCTGGCAAAATACTTCGGCAGCTTTCTGACCAATTCCTCGGGCAGCACCGGTAATAATGGCTACTTTATTCTGTAATCGCATGGTTGTCGTACCTAAAAGTCTACGTAGAATACGCGTTAAATAACGGTAAAATATAGGCTATTTGCCAACCACAAACAGGCTTCTATCGTTTCATTAAAAAATAGTCATCATGAACCGAATTATCGTCGCAGTCTTACTTACGTCAATATGGTGGCCCGTCTTGGGTCAGCACACTATCGAATCCGAACAAAAGGAACTATCGAAAGAACGTCGAACCATTCTGCAAATTCTGGAGCGCCAAACCACCGACTGGAATTCTGGACGAGTCGATAAGTTTATGAATGGCTATTGGCCCTCCGATTCACTCACCTTTGTTAGTAAGGCGGGCATTACCTATGGGTATGAGGCAACGCTCGCCAATTACAAAAAACGATATCCCACTCGCGTTTCTATGGGAACGCTCAAATTCGACATTTTACAATTGGATTTCCCCTCGCCTGACGTCGCCTACGTTATCGGCCGCTTCCACCTAACGCGCCCTAAAATTGGCGATGCTGATGGCTACTTCACCCTCTTATGGCGTAAGCTTAACAACCACTGGCTAATCGTCAGCGACCATTCGAATTAATTGGCGAAAGAGCGAAAGAATGAATGAGCGAAAAGACTCACTTCAAGACTACGCTCTTTCACTCTTTCACTCTTTCACTCACCAACTGCGTAGGCTCCTTGGAGGATAGGCGATCGCGGAGTTCGGTGACGGGCTTCTCGAAAAATTTGTATAGAAGGGTTGACGATACCAGTACTAGTACCCAAAACAGGCCAACTTTTAGCCAACCAGTTGTATAGGAAGTTGTTGGTATTCGCTCAATTATGTTCAGCATAATGGGGGTTAAATTCAGCAAATACATCGAATACGAAATCAGGCTGATATGCGTGATTGCCCGTGCAATGCCAAAGCGAGCCCATACGCCCGTCGCGGTTCGCCATCCGTCCATATAAGGCATAAGCAAGGTCATGCTTAGCCCAATGAGTGGAAAATAGAATGTACGTTTAAAAAATGTGTAAGCCGGGAAAAGCCCAAGCTCACCATAGTAACCAATAATGACAATAGAAGCCGAGAAAGAAGCGATCACTGTCATGATCAGACCAATAACCAAAAGTCGACGACGCAGTGATTCATTTGTCCATCGGGCCGGGAAATAATGTCTGGCGTAAGCCGCCAGCACCCCATATGAAATAGCATCCAGTCGTGTTATTACAATGCCCCGATAACCTAGCTCTCCCTCCGAAATCGGAATCTGTAAGGCCGTTATAAACCGGTACAAATTCGTACTAATAATAATGGTTAAAATAGTTGTCAGCACAATTCGCTGCCTTGACCACCTCCCCGAAAATAGGCTATGCATGATCCATAACACCAACGGGAGCGTAATGTACGACCACTCTTCGATGGCTAAACTCCAGGTTTCGGTGAAGAAATCGGGAACGTATTGCGCAAAGTTCTGGACGAAAAAGAAGTACTTAATCAATGTTCCTGCTGGAGGCAAATTATGATGGAGGCCACTACGCCAGGCCCTTACCAAAGCCATCAGAATCAATCCACCCAATACCAGGTAATAGTTGGGTAAGGTCCGAAACCACCGGCGTGTCCAGAAATTAAGTAATAACTCCCGATCGAAGCGTTGCTTTTTTTCATAGGATCGAATCAGAATACCGCCAATTAGAAAACCACTCAGGACAAAAAATAACTCGACGCCATCGGGCAGCAGATGATGCAGAAAGATTCCATTATAGTATTCTTTCAAAGCAATCGTTGCATGGGCATCCACCACGATCAGGATGGCCAACGCCCGCATCACATCTAATCCAAATACGCGTTTAGCAGTCGCCGTATGGAGCGAAAACAAGTTCGTAAGCATAAGTAACCACGAAGGTAATGATGAATGATGAATGATGAATGATAGCCGGACTAGTGAACCAGCAATCTGTAGAGCCGAGCTATTCCTGAATCATCATTATTCATTGTACATTCGGGGCAGCTTTTGTAGCATATCATTCATCATTTATCATTTATCATTCATTTTCCTATGGAATTTGGACTCAATGCTGTTCATCGCTACGCCTTTCAGTTTTCGCAGGCCGATGTAGTCGACTTTGCCCGCGTTACAGGCGATAACAACCCGCTTCATCTTGACGCTGACTTTGCCGCTCAAACGCCCTTCAAACGCCCAATTATTCACGGTATGTTAGGTGCCAGCGTATTTACAAAAGTGCTGGGTACGGAGTTTCCAGGCTACGGCTCCGTTTATTTAGGCCAAACGCTGGAGTTTTTACGCCCTATGTTTGTCGATACAGACTATGAAGCTACGTTCACCGTTCAGTCGATTGATTCGGTTAAGCACATTGCCCAAATTTTGGGTGAAATCCGGGATGTAAAAACAGGGAAGGTTACAACAAAAGGCGTTGCTACACTTATGCACAAAGAGAAGGTTCTGTAAAACGAAAAGCAGCCCGTTCGCACAAAAATTTAAAACTCCCTCACCAGCCTACTAGCCGACGAGGGAGTTTTAAATTTTTGGTCTTAAGGACCTTTGCTTACGCAGCCGCGTTCTTGGTATTTTGAACTTCCGAACGGATTTCCTGCGCCAGCGTTTTCAGATCCTGCATTCCTTTACGAACGCGAGTACCGGCAGCCTGGTTATTTTTTTCGTAGAATTTTTCGAAATCACTTTCTAGCGACATAACCAAATTCTTTACTTCATCGAAGCGTGCCATAGCGATAAGTATGGGTTTAAATGTGTGAAAAATGCCCAAATTCCGCTAAAAACGCGGTTTTCGACTGAAATTTAGTCATTCTCTTATACAGCGCAATAGCTTAGACAAAAAAATGACCAAAAAATCCAATTTTTCACCAAAAACCCTACTCAGTGGCTGCTTCGGCCGATACTTCCAGTGTTTTTGGGGCTACAGGTGATATATTTTCCCGGTAAACACCGCGCTTGAGCTTATCACCCATTTGCGCGAAGGCATTGAGTGTATATTCCACATCTTCCAGCGAGTGAGCAGCCGTTGGAATAATGCGCAACATGATCGTACCTTTCGGAACAACGGGGTATACAACGATCGAGCAGAACACGCCCATATTTTCGCGAAGATCCTTCGTTAGGGTAGCCACTTCGGCAACGCCCCCTTCAATATGGTGCAGGAACACAGGCGTTACGGGCGATTCTGTTTCGCCAATATCGAAGCCTCGTTCGCGCAGACCATTCTGGATGGCCCGAACGTTTGCCCAGAGTTTATCCCGGAATTCCGACGAGTTGCGAATCATCTCCAGACGCTTCAGCCCACCCACTACGTAAGGCATCGGGAGCGCTTTAGCGTACGTCTGCGAACGCATGTTATACTTCAGGTACATGATGATGTCGTGATCGGCCGCGATAAACGCACCAATGGCAGCCATCGATTTAGCGAAGGTTGAGAAATACAGGTCAATTCCCTTCTGGCAGCCGAGCATTTCACCAACACCAGCCCCCGTTTCGCCCATAGTACCGAAACCATGCGCATCGTCAACTAACAAACGGAATTCGTATTTCTCTTTCAGCGCAACAATCTTATCCAGGCTACCAACCTTACCCGACATCCCAAACACACCTTCGGTAATAACCAGAATGCTTCCTCCCTTCTCGGCAGCTAGCTTAGTGGCCCGCTGAAGGTTTTTCTCCAGACTAGCCATGTCATTATGGTTGAATTTGTAGTATTCACCCATTTTGGCCTTATGTAGCCGGATACCATCAATCAAACAGGCATGGCACTCAGCATCGTAAACGATTACATCACGGTGATCCACAACAGCCTCGATGGCCGACATAACCCCCTGATACCCATAGTTGAGCAGGAAAGCGTCTTCTTTCCCCACAAATTCAGCCAGCTCCTTTTCAAACTTCTCGTGGAGATCGCTGTTTCCCGACATCATGCGGGCTCCCATTGGGTAAGCTAGGCCCCAGTCTGCCGATGCATCGGCGTCCGCCTTCCGAACTTCGGGGTGGTTCGCTAAACCAAGGTAGTTGTTCAGGCTCCAGTTCAGTACTTCTTTGCCCCGAAAACGCATGTGGGGGCCAAGCTCGCCTTCTAATTTAGGAAATGCGAAATAATGGTGGCCATTGAACTCCCGTGCCGGCGAACCGATGGGACCTAAGTTGTTACGTAGCTTCTCAAATAAATCCACTTTTTATTATTGTTTATCAGGGCAAACCCTTGTTTTTTACAGAGTAAATGCAAAAATACGGTTAACTTTCGGTAGCGCAAATTTTCGATTCGATAATCGTTTTGTAACAATCATGTATTATTGTTACAAAGTAGTCATGAATAGTCAAGAATAGTCAGTATTGCAACTTCTTGACAATCTTTGACTACTCTTGACTATTCCTGATATTTTCTGACTAGCAGCGTGGCTAAAATCAATAAACTCCTTATTGCCAATCGGGGCGAAATTGCTTTACGAATTATGCGAACTGCCCGTGAAATGGGTATCCAGACGGTCGCTATTTACTCCGAGGCCGATCGGAATGCACTTCATGTTCGCTATGCCGACGAGGCTGTATGCGTTGGTCCGCCCCCCTCAACGGAATCGTATCTGCGGACCGACGAAATCATTGATGTGTGTAAACGATTGAACGTCGATGCCATTCATCCGGGTTACGGCTTCCTTTCCGAAAATGCCAATTTCGCCAGCGCCGTTCGGCAGGCAGGGTTAATTTTCGTTGGACCTTCTCCCGAAAGTATTGAGGTGATGGGCAGTAAACTGGCGGCTAAAGCGGCCGTTGCCCAATATAACATTCCGATGGTACCTGGCACTCCTTCGGCCATTACCGACCGGGAAGAAGCCAAAGTTATATCTGCCCAAATTGGTTACCCTGTTCTGATTAAAGCCAGTGCTGGCGGTGGCGGCAAAGGGATGAGGGTGGTTGAGAACGAAGCGGAATTTGATGAGCAGATGGATCGCGCTGTGAGTGAAGCACAATCCGCTTTTGGCGACGGTTCAGTATTTATTGAAAAATACGTCACGTCGCCCCGACATGTTGAGATCCAGGTATTGGGCGACCAGCACGGCAATATCATTCATTTGTTTGAGCGGGAGTGTTCCGTACAGCGACGGCACCAGAAAGTAGTTGAAGAAGCTCCTTCGGCCATTCTAACGCCCGAAATTCGGGAAGCTATGGGTCGGGCGGCTGTCGATGTAGCCCGTGCCTGTGGCTACTATGGAGCCGGAACTGTAGAATTTATCGTCAACGATAAGCTTGATTTTTATTTCCTGGAGATGAACACGCGCCTTCAGGTCGAACACCCAGTTACTGAACAGATTACGGGTGTCGATCTGGTGAAACAGATGATTTACATCGCCGAAGGCAAACCGCTCACAATTAAGCAGGAAGATTTACAGATCAAAGGTCATGCAGTAGAAGTACGGGTGTACGCCGAAGATCCGGCCAATAACTTCTTACCCGATGTGGGCACACTCGAAACCTACATACGACCACAAGGAAACGGGGTTCGCGTTGACGATGGTTTTGAGCAGGGCATGGCCATCCCAATCTACTACGACCCGATGATTGCTAAGCTCATCACCTACGGCGACTCGCGCGAGGAAGCCATTCAGAAAATGATTCGCGCCATTGACGAATACCAGATTTCGGGTGTACAAACAACACTCCCTTTCTGCCGGTTTGTGATGGAACATGACGCATTCCGGTCAGGCCAGTTCGATACGGGCTTTGTGAGTAAATACTTTACCCCCGACAAACTAACTACACCACCCGATACGACTGAAGCCGAATTAGCGGCCATGTTAGCGGCTTATCTAATGGAAAACCGAAAGCCAAAACAAAATGGAACAAGTACTCAGGTAGCGACTAAGGTAAGTAAGTGGAAAGCCAATCGGATGGGGTGAAAAGTTAAAGGTAATTATAAGAGGCTTTTAGCTAGTTATTATCTTCGTAATCAGGCTATGTTTAATTTTTGTGATAAAAAAGAGCAAGACAAAGTGTATCCTAAAATAGCATGCCATGGCATCATCTTTTGAGCTGCGCGAGTTTATGGTCATATATCATTGAACAATAGCTGGAACGATAAACGAAATTCAAAATCTCCCAACAACATGACAGAAAAACTCATCATATCACAGCTTTATCAATTACCTGAAAATCTAAAGGTAGAGGTGCTTCATTATATTGAATTCCTTAAAAATAGATATAATCACCAGTCAACCGAGAAGCCACATAAACGCAAGTTTGGCAGTGCGCAGGGTAAATATACGCTTTCGGCTGATTTCAATGCGCCATTGGAAGACTTTAATGAGTATATGTAATGAATTATCTGATTGATACGCAAATATTTCTTTGGTTCATCAGCGGCTCAACAGAATTGAGTAAAAAAGCACGAGAAACAATAGAAGATGAAGACAATGAGATCTTTATCAGTATTGCTAGTTTATGGGAAATTTCAATTAAAACTGCACTTGGGAAGCTGACCATTAACGGCAACTACGAGACAGTGATTAATGACGTAATGGAAAATGAGCTAGAAATACTACCAATCAACTTTATTCATACGGTTGAACAAAATAGGCAACCATTTTATCACAAAGATCCTTTTGACCGAATTATCGTAGCAAAAGCTATTGTGGAAGAAATGAACTTGGTAAGTAGTGATGTAATTTTTGACGATTATCTGAAGACTAAATCGATAAAACGAATCTTCTAAGCTAAAACCCCATCTTCACTTCGTGTCGTTCGCCCGAAACCGTTTGCTCTTCGAGGTTGAAAATATCAGCCAAAGTCATGGGGTCTTTGGTGCGATAGTCCATTCCCAGATGCGTTAGTAACTTGTTGGCTTTGGCTGCGTCCAGTTTACCAAACGCATAATCGACCATCAGACGCCCTTTTCGAAGCAGTGCTTTGTCTAGCAGATGTTTGCTGGCGTTGAATGTGGCAATGACCTGTATATGCATACAGTCGGCAAGGAGGCCATCAGTCAGGTTCAGTATGTTCGAAACGCTATTCGTGTCGCCACCGGCCTCACGCGACTGTAGAATTCGTTCGGCGTCTTCGATGATCAACACAGAGTCTTTATTATCCAGCAAAAACGGAATAATTTCGGGCGATGTCAGGTAATTGGTCATATAAGGCGGCAAAATGAGCATGTCCTTTTTGACCAGCGAACTGAGGTGTTTGATATAAGTCGTTTTACCCGTTCCAGGCTCACCATGGAGCAGAATCAGCCCTTTGCTTTTGGGTTGAGCCAACAGATTAACCAACCGATCATGAACAACCAGGAAATCATCGTTGTAGTGCAATTCCAGATCGATGGTGGGTGGTAGAATTTCTACACGTTCGGTGTGCAAACCACCCAGACCACTCTGAATCAGGTATATATGCGTCTGATTATCTTCGTGTACATATTTATGATCCTGAAATCCATCCAGTAGCTTCTTTGCCGATAGCTCGTCACGATAGTAGCCGTAGAGTCTAAAAAAGCGATCCCCCACAAACTCGGCTTTCAATAGGATGCCATCTTCGTGTTGATAAATCCGCTCGATAGCATGCCAGCCCTGATCCGTAACCCGAATAGAGTGGTTAATTAACACAAACCCCCGTGTTTCTAACAATTGTTGCCCAGATGGCTTAAAATCATCATTGAAATGAAGATAATTCGGGTAAGAACCGAACGTCTGCACAAAATGCGGAGCAAGCGGAAACTCACGATCAAGATCGCTGGGTATATACAAATTCTGAATAACAGATTGATTAGGCATACGACTACTGGCCGATAAATAGCGCAACATGTCGGCCCTGAAAATCTCAGTAGAAGGTTTCACACGGGCATTTTGTTACGTTTCAAGGGGGACAATTTACTACTTTTTTTCATTGCCTTACCTATGTAAAAAACCAGGCAATAGATCAATACTTAAACGTCAGCACGTTGGGAGAAAAACGAAGCATAATCTCATGAACGCTCTTCTGATCATATTGCATGGCGTTGGGGCTTTCCGGGGTTTGGGAGTTGAAGGTATAAGCCAGCCGGATTGCTTTTGTTAGTTGGTATTCGGCTATTGCCTGCACATAGTTTGTCGAAATTACCCCTGGACTATTCTGCCGGTACGACAGTCCCAATCCTATCTGTTCGTTGAACCATGCCCGAAGGTTGATATCAAAGCCAAGATCGCGATCGGCGATTTTTGAAATCAGGACAGAGGGAATCAACACCGTATTTTCAGCAACTTCAATGGGCACTCCTGCCTGAATCATAATCGGTCGGACACTTTTGTAAATGTATCGCCCCGTCAGATCCGTCACCTGTCCGCTCAGTTCTGGTGCCGAAACACCGGCAAAGAAACGATCTGACTGGTAGTAAACTCCTACGCCCAGGCTGGCAACCGCTTTATTTATACTTGTGGCTGTAGTTACGTCGTAAAGCGGTATTACACTTACTCCTCCCTGAACTCCAATGGACAGTTTTGCCAGGGCCGGCAAGTTAAAACGGTAGGCAACGCTCCCGTACGCTCCCTGCGTTGTGTATACCCCCATTTTATCGTTTAACGCCTGGAAACCCAGTCCTACCTTGCCATTGGCCACAGCCCCATCAACTGCCACGCTCTGCGTAACCGGAGCATACCGAACACTAATCCATTTGCGTCGGAGAAAGGCTGATAGATGTAATGATTCACGACTTCCAGCATAAGCGGGGTTGATACTTAAAGGGTTTAAGAGGTACTGTGAGTACAAAACTTCTTTTTGTGCGTAGACACGCTGACTCGAAAACAGTAAAAAGCTACCGATCAGAAAAGAAATAATTGAGGTAAGGAAACCTAAGCGCATAGAGTCGTTTAAATGCATAGAGTCGTTTAAATAAAGAAACAAGTTGCGAGGTTTTGCGTGGAAAACCTAAAGCATTAAAAAAAGTAAAACACAGAGGGCACAGAGAAAAAACGGAGTACACGGAGAAAACCAATAATAGCGCTCTGTGTACTCCGTTTTTTTCTCTGTGCCCTCTGTGTTTAAAATTTATTAATCCAACTTGAGAATTTTAATCTCGGTCCGGCGATTTTGCTGATGTTCTTCTTCAGAACAGTTCACGCCGTCTTTGCATTTATTCAGCAATTCGCTCTCCCCATAGCCTTTGGCCACCATTCGTTTAGCTGCAATGCCTTTCGATTTTAGGTAAGCGACTGCCGCCCTTGCCCGACTGGTTGACAATGTATTGTTGTATTTGGCTGTTGACCGACTATCGGTATGAGAACGCATTTCGATGGTCATGGTTGGATATTTCTTCATCAAGTCAACCACCTTGTTCAACTCAACAGCCGCATCGGGCCGGATATTCGATTTGTTAAGGTTGTAGTAGATGTTATCGATTTTAACAACATCACCCTTCTTAAACATAGTTAGGTCGGTTGAACCAACACCTTCTTTGGAAATACGACTACCCATTGAAGCCATGTTGTCCTTCATGGCTTCGAGCGAATAGTTGCATCCTGGTTTCACCGGGAATTCATAGCTACCATCCTCACCTGTAGTAGCTTCCTGCTTACTACCATCACATTCGTTCACTAACACGACTTTTACACCAGCAATTGGAGTTTTGTCGGTTTGAGTTGTTACCCGACCACGCAAGGTGGTCATGGCCGTAGACTCTTCTGCTTTCGGTTTCGTTAAGGGAATTTCTAAACGAGAAGGCTGATCATCAGACAAATCCTTCGTCGAGAAACCAACTTTACTGTCGGTGTATCCTTCGTGACTGGCCAGGAATTTAAAGTCGCTGTCTACATCCAAACAAATACGAACCAAGCCTTCCGAATCAGTTTTCAGCTCCTTCTGCTTATCGTTGGCGGCATTATCCCAGGCAACTGAGGTATTTGCCAATGGTTGCTTTGAATCGGCATCGGTAACACTTACCGTAAGCTCACGACATGGATAAAGCGATCCCTCACGCGTAAAACGGTATACGTCATCGTCGGCACCCCCATTTTTACGGTTACTGCTGAAATAACCATGCATCCGATCACCATCCGTTACAATGCCAAAATCATCTTTAGGCGAGTTAAGCGGTTCGCCCAGGTTACGTGCGAGTACGCCTTGCTGGCCATCGGGCGTGAGTTGAGCATAGAACATGTCCAGATCACCCAGGCCAGGACGACCGTCGGACGAGAAATAAATATTCCCTTTTTCATCGACAAATGGGAATAGCTCATTCCCCTTCGTGTTCACTTCTTTGCCCAGATTAACAGGCTCACCCCATTTTCCGTTAGTCCACTTAGACACATAGATGTCGGTCCCCCCTAACCCACCGGGCCGATCTGACGAGAAGTACAGGAGTTGATCATCTTTCGACAGTGCTGGGTGCCCCGTCGAATACTCATCACTATTGAAGGGCAATTCTTCTGCTTTACTCCAGATGCCATTTGTTTGGGTTGCGGTGTAGAGCTTGAGTTTATTCACCCCATCACTACTCTTCCGGTACTCGCCTTCATTGAAGTTGTTGCGCGTAAAGATCACCCGCGAGCCATCTTTTGTAAACGTAGCGGGCCCTTCGTGGTATTTGGTATTTAACGTCCGGCTAAACCGATCAGACTCGCTAATTGGCTGATCTTCATATCCTAGGTTAATATTGGTACCCCCATAGAAACCTATTGTTTTTGAGTCATTGGCAGTTGGTGCCGTGAAATCATCACTACCCAGCGGCCGAATCAGTCGGGTTTGGGGGCGCCTTACAGCTGTTTTACTTCCCCCTAAACTTGAGGCTTTACCGCGTAATGTTTGCGCATCAGGCAGATAATACAAATCCAGGAACGGAGTATTGTTCCATTTGAAAACGCGCTTGATCCCATTTCCGCCCGTACCTGCCGACACAAATACAAGCCCCTCTTTATACAGCACCGGACTAAACTCGGCCCGTTTGGTATTCATACTCAGGAATTCAACTTTATAGCTACCAGCATTTTTCGTCAACGCGCTTACATCGCTATAAAGCTTTGAAAATGAGGGAGCCCGTTTGTCTGAATTCTGGACACTACCATATTTATCATAGGCTGCCTGTGCTTCTTTGTATTTACCGTTGCTGGCCAGGGCCTGCGCATAAAACAGGTAGCATTTGGAATAATCTGCCGGTAAATCTCCTTCGCCAACTAAATCCCGATAAACACGTTCAGCATTAGGCATATCACGCGTTTGCTGATAACTATATCCCAGCTTGGCTCTCGCATCCCGACGGTCGACGTCTGACATAGCGGTTTGTTTCGTAAGAACCTGCTCGTATAACTCTATGGCCTTTGTATAGGCTAACTGGTCGAACTGGCGGTCGGCTTGTTTAAGCAGCGACTGGGCCATCAGGGGACTGACAAACAGCCAGAGAAGAGCGATGAAAGGAAGAATTCGTGTCATACACTAGTGTAAGTTGGTAACCGGCAATACAAAAAAATAAGGTGCATGCTCTCTAATCGCTTAGGAGAATACACCTTACTAACAAGCAAATACTGAGCCGGAATTAGCTAAAGAAAGCGTGAAAAGACGAAAATACTTTCGTCTTTTCATCACATTTTTTGAAAAATAAAAAAACAGAAATTAGGCTATTAAATTATTGAAAGACAAATCTTTACAACAATTCAACAACCTAATTTCTGCCTTTATTTTCTACTTAAAAATAACGCGGTGTCAGGATTTTGTTCTTACCGAAACCAAACTCATACCGAATCATAATTTCGTGCGAACTAGGAGCTACACTCTGTAATCCGTTCATCGTGTAATCATAGGCATAACCGAATCGGAACTGGTCCGTTAGCTGAACTTCAAGCAAGCCAACGACAGCGTCGGTGGTGTACTTAGCCCATGACGAAAACTGATTCCGGCGAATCGATGCACCAATAGAAATACGATCGGCAAACCAGAAATTGATGTTTCCATCGAAGCCCAGTGGCGCACCTTCTGCATATTTCACCAGCAACGATGGCTTCATTTTGATGCCTGGTGTAAGACCAACCACAAACCCAGCGGCTAAATAAGCCTGACGAGCCTGCACCGACCGATAGTCGCCCACGTTGTACTCGCTCAGTTTGTTTTTAATCAAGCGAGGCACCGATAAGCTCAGATATGCCCGGTCGTTGCTCAGGTAGACACCCGTACCGAAGTTGGGCAGGACCTTTGAGATGTTGGAGGCAAAAGCTGGGTCAACTTGATTATCGGGCGACGTTTTTACGTCCGTTAAATTAAGCTGATAGCTTGATGCACCTCCCTGTAAGCCCAACGCCAACGTTGTTTTAGCGCCTACTTTGATACGGAAGGCGTAAGAGGCAAAGCCACCGGCTTCCTGCAAGACACCGATCTTATCGCTGTAGAGCTGCAATCCAACGCCAACTCGTTCATTATTCAGGGGCATATCCATCGTGAACGTAGCGGTCTGGGGCGCACCCGGTAAGCCAGTCCACTGGTTCCGATAGAGTGCCGACATGCTCAGCACATCTCGACTACCGGCATAGGCCGGGTTAAGGGCCATCATGTTGAACATGTACTGCGAGAACATCTTGTCCTGCTGAGCCCGGACCTGGCTGCTACCGATCCCAAGGATCAGTAGCAGCACGACTGCCCAATGTTTTTTTGAAAACTGATTTGACATCGGTATTAGCGGTTAATCGTCATGTATCGTACAAACTTGCGTCCGTCGCTCAAATTAATCACGTAGTAGTACGTTCCGTCTGGTACGCCGTTCGCATCGGCATCCACTACGGTACCCGTGTTAGCTTTACCATTCCAATCATTGTGGTAATCGGCATTGGTATATACCAGGTTACCCCAGCGGTTGTAAACGTCCATACTAA
The DNA here is from genome assembly GCF_054776755.1 of Spirosoma litoris. NCBI lineage: Bacteria > Pseudomonadati > Bacteroidota > Cytophagia > Cytophagales > Cytophagaceae > Spirosoma > Spirosoma litoris. Next base: position 39,392 of record NZ_BAAHBI010000042.1, read on the forward strand.
CGGTCAGGCCAGCGGTTCCACGAATCACGAACAGATCATTGACGCCATCATTGTTCGGCGAGAAACCTTCTGGGATGAAGATCGTCTGGAACGTTGGTGGCAGGTTCAGCGCAGTTGCTTCGCGTTCGTTCGAATCGGTTGGGTTGCCATTGCCATTGAGGTCTGGGTTTAACCCACTCGTCGACACATCACTGACCGTGCCCGATTTAGCCACTGCCTGCGCATACGCTGAGTTCAGGAACGTGGTCGTGCTACCGCTCGAAGCGACATTCACCACCACCTGAATCGTATCGACTTTACCTGCCGCCAGCGTACTGGTGCTGTCGCCCAGAACAAGCAGCGGATCGGAACTACCGTTGAAGTTCGGGTTCAGTTTCAGCGCACTACCCGTTGAGGTGATAATCGGTGCGCTCACCAGCGTGTAGGTCGACCCGGTCAGGTTGTTGAAGACCTTCGACAGGGTATCGCTTACGCTGACACTCTTCAGCGGATCAGGACCGTAGGCTTTCACCACAATCTGGTACGTTACGTTGTAGCTACCATCCGACTGACGAACCGTATCGCGAACGGCCATCGCCACCCCAATATACGAGTTAGACGAGAGACCATTCAATACAATCGGCGTTGTCTGGCTGTTATTGCGAGGGTCCAGGTCATTATCTGGGTCATCGTTGGTACCCGCCGTCGACACGTCTTCGACTACTTCATCGGTCGGAGTCAAGGCCGAAGCCAGGGCCGTGTTGTAGAAAGTCAACGAATCAGCACTTCTAACGTCCACCCGAACCGTGAAGCTCAGCGTCGCTTTAGCTCCAACCGCCAGCGTACTAGCCGAATCAACCAGCATTTGGGTGATCAGGCCCTGACCTGAGTAGTCTGGGTTGACTGTTACTGTACCCGTGCCTGTGATGGCAATTTGATTACTAGCAATCAGCGCACCGTGACCAAAGGTTTCAGAGAGGTTATCTACTACCTGAACCTTCTTAAGGTCTACACTTCCTAAGTTGCTCAGGATAATCGTGTACGGAATGTCGTAGACACCGTCAGATACCAGCGTTGGTGTACCCACCGACTTGGCAACCCCGAGTAAGCCTTTTGGCAGATCGAAGCGAACCGTTGTCGAGGTAGAACCTACTGGGTTTGGATCGATTCCATTGTTAGAGATATCCTTCACCACCTGCGTACCGTCGAGCGTGCTACCTTCAGCCGTTGCAGTCGAGTAGAACGGACCGTTGTTTCCATTGGTCTTCACATTCACGACAAACACAACGGTATCCAGAACACCAGCGGCCAACGTACTGGCACTACCCAACAGATTTGGCTGCGTATTGCCATCGAAGCCTGCATTCGCTACTAACGTGCTACCCGATCCGGTTACTGGCGAACCAACAACGCTATAGGAAACAGGTGAAGCAAACACCTTGCTCAGACTATCCGTCACGCTGATACCTTTCAGATCTACATCGCCAAAGTTCTTAATCGTTGCCTTGTAGGTCACGTTGTACGAACTATCAGGTTGCTGCTCTATTTTCACAACTGCCAGCGCCAGACCAATACTTGGGCCCTGTGGCTGTGCTGTGCTCAGCGTGAAGCTGGCTGCACTTGTGTTGTTGGTAGGATCGCCATCACCATCTGGGTCAGCATCACCACCGCTCGTCGAGATATCGGAAACGATTGTTACGCTGTTGAAGGCGGTCGCACTACCATAGTTGTTAAACGACTTGGTCGAATCACCCGCAGCCCGTTTCACCGTCACGTCCAGCACAATCAACTCCGAAGCACCTGGTTTGATATAGCTCGTGTTGTCAAGTAGGTCACTGTTGCTTCCCGCTCCAGTAAAGGCCGGATTCAGCTTCAATGTCGATTCACTGTTCGACAACGTCAGTTTGGTGGAAAGGACCGAATTTGGCGAGAATGCGTAGGCCAGATCATCACCAACCTGCACATGTTTCAGAGTGTCGTCACCGAAGTTAGTTACCACAAATTGGTAAGAAACCTTGATCAATGAATCACCTTCAGCGCGTGGCGTACCAAGTACTGCTTTCGCTAAACCAATCAGGCTATGTTTCTGCGCCGTTGTGTCTTTAACCGTTACACTTGAGGTGTTATTAGCCAAGTTGGTGTCTTTGTTGTCGAGATACGTAATCTCGGCAGTGTTGACAACATCCTTGCCTTTCACCGTCAGCTTAGCAGCAAACACAATCGCGGTAGACGCACCTGCTTGCAGACTATCGATCGTTTGCGTAATCGTACCGTTCGACACTTTGTACGATGGTGACGATACTGGCACCAGTTCAAGGCCTGCTGGCAGTACGTCACGAACATCGATGTTTTTCGCCGTATGCGAACCTTCGTTTTTCACCGTGATGGTGTAGGTAACAGGCTCACCATTTTTAACGAACGCCGTGTTAGCTGTCTTAGCGATGCTCACATCGGTATCGAGTGTGTCAGTAGCACAGTTGAAGACTTTAACGACCACTTTAGATGGCTTGCTTACACAACCCAGTGCGTTTTTCTCAACAATCCAGTACGTACCCTCACAAACCGAATCCGGACGAACCACAATGTTTGACGTGTTGCATTCGCAAATCCGATACGTGTACGTGCTACCTGGGTTTGTCGAAGACAGCGCCGTTGTCAGGTCAACAATTTTCGACGGACAGGTATTCCGCAGATTGTGCACCAGCGGAGGCAGAACTGGTTCGCTAACATTGACGACCACATCATCCGATTTAACTGAGCTACAGCCTTTGCCATCATAAAGCTGGACGCTATACACTCCGCTCTTCTTAACGACGATACTTTGAGTCGTTTGGTTATCACTCCATTTGTAACCTGGAGCATTTGGTAGTGCTTTCAGGACTACCGAATCACCGTAGCACAGGTTCAGTGCGCCAGAAACTACTGATATCGAAACAGGCGATTTAATACCGTCGATGGTCAGGAGCATATCATCTGTTGCTACTGGGCAAGCTGCATTGTTCGTGCTTACCGACAATGTCAGCGTTACTTTACCCGACAGTACATCTTCTGGACTGGCGGTATAAGTCGCGTTCAAGGCATACGAGTTATCGAAGGTACCACTACCGCTGGTGGTCCAGTGGGCGGTTTTACCCGCACCACCCATGACACCACTCAGTTGGAAACTCTTCGCAGCACACACACTGGCATCAGCGCCAGCGTTGGCCGTTGCCGGATTCTGCGGATCACAAGGCTGCTCTTCGCAAGTTGTGATCTGAACATGAATCGCTACTGGCAGACCTACGCAACCGTTGGTCGTACGTTCAACTACGTAGTACGTTCCGGTACCTACGTGCGCTGGATCAGCCACTTTCGATGCACTGCTCAACGCGGCATCCGTATAGTATTCAAACACACCACCTGTCGTTGCAGGGTTGCTGCTAACCGCTCTCGACAGATCGGCCGTTAGGATCGGACAGGTATTGGTGATATCGCTTACCGTTGGCTGTGGAACCTTCGGTAGTACGGTCACCGTGATCTGGTTCGAAGGCACGCTCTTACAAGCGTTCGAGTTGCAGCACCGAGCCGAGAAGGTTTCTGTGCTGGACAGCGATACAGTGATCGAATTACCTACCTGATTATTCGACCAAGTCACGTAGCTGTTCGGACCACAACCTTCAGCTACCAGCGTTACTGGTGCACCGAAGCAGGTTGTTATGTTACCAGAACCACCCGCGATCGAGATTGTCGGAGCCGATGGAGCACCCACTTTGATGGTCGTATAAGCTGACCAATCACCCAGGCACTCACCCACTTTGCAACGTACTCGGTAGCTAACATCCGATGTTGGGGTTACAGTCAGCGCACTGCCGGTTGTGCCATCCGACCAGATGTAGGTTCCACCTTCGCAGCCCGTAGCGGTTAGCGAAAGCGTTTCACTTACGCAGACGGCAGGCTTGTCGCTCACAATAATCGGGATAGCAGGAGCGGCCAGGGTAACATGTACGCTTGCCGATGGGCTGCTAGCACAACCGTCAACCGTGCAGATGGCGGTCAGCCACTGATCGGTGTAGATTGGTTTCGTATACGTAGCACCTTCCGTACCATCCGACCACGTTACTGTTCCCGTGCAGCCGGTAGCGGTCAGAGCAACCGTTCCACCACTGCAAACGGTGAGCGATGTAGCCGATAAGGTTGGCGGTGCAATAACATGTACAGTCACTTGAGCACCTACTCCATCCAGATCAGCACACTTCGTACCAATCAGAGCCAGTACATCGGCAGATGTTGTGATACCAGTATGTACTGCCGACAGATCGAAGTAGTTCTTATCACCTACGTTGCCGTTGTATACTAACGTCTGGATAGCATAATTACCAGCATCCGACGATACTACGAAGCTTGGCGTAGCACTGGTTTGCTGAACCACACCATCTTTCGTCAGCAGGTAGACAACTGAGTAGCCAGTTGGTTGAACGAGTCCACCATTGAGCGTGGCAGCAACCGTTACAGTGCTACTAGAACCACCGCAGATTGTGCCATTTACCGCTACCAGCGTACCTGCTTTCGCTACGCAATCGCCAGGGTTGATCACAATCGTGACAGATGGATCGCTCAGACAGTTCCGGAACTTACACTGTGCGTAGTAAGTCTGTGTGCCTTCTGGACGCACGACGATAGACGCACCCTGGTTGTTTCCGTTGATGTCGTTGGCCGACCAGATCACCGTACCATTACAGCCAGTAGCTGTCAACGTAACCGTTTCACCGGGTGCAACGGTTGTAGCAGATGCGGTGATGGTTGGCTCCGTCACTGGGATTACCGTGATTTTATAGCCATCCGTTGTTGTGCTTTGGCAAACACCATCCTGACAGTAAACTGTGTAAGACGTGGTTACGGTTGGCGATACAACGATGCTCGTTGTTGTTTCACCGGTGCTCCAGTAAGGCGTGCCCTGACAGTCTTTCACCGACAGTTTCACTTGCTCACCTGGGCAGATCGTATCGGCACTACAGAGGCAACGAACAATGCTTGGTGTTGGTGTCGGAGTTACGTTGATATTCACAACGTTCGACTTACCAGTACCGCAAGCTGTACCACTGGTTGGGAGGCAAAGCGCGTAGAACTCATGGTTGCTCGTTGTTGCCGTTACCGACACAACCGAGCCCGTCTGACCATCCGACCACTTCACAGTACCAACGCAGCCAGTAGCTGTCAGCGATACCAAACCATTGTTACAGGTAGCCAATGTTGAGGCAACAACTGTTGGTGCCGGAGCCGTCGAGGTATTGACGGTTACCCGAACCTTGGTTGATGGATCGCTTTCACAAGAGCCCTGCTTACAGGTAGCGTAGTATTCTTTGGTTTCCGTTGGGTAGATATTAATCGAAGCCCCAACTTTATCCACACCATGCCAGACCACCGTACCGTTGCAACCTGTGGCTGTTAGTGTCACCAGCTCTCCGCTACAGATGAGTGTTTTGTTCACTCTAACAATTGGCGTTGTTGGCGTTACTACGGCAATGTTCACCGTGTTCGATGGATCGCTTAGGCAAGTCCGGTACTTACATTGAGCGTAGTAGCTAATGTTAGCCGTTGGGCTCACGGTAATGCTTGGACCCGTTTGGCCACTCGACCAGTAAACCGTTCCGTTACAATCAGCCGCCGTTAAGGTAACCGTACTACCAGCACAGACCGTATCGGCACTAGCGGTTATGGTTGGTCTAACTGGGGCCACCACGTTAATGGTATATACAGGAGACGACTTGCTCACACAGGCATCATTTTTACAGTATACCGAGTAGGTATTGTTGCCAAGCGTTGGCGTCACAATGATGCTGCTGGTAGTTGCTGTGGTGCTGTTCCAAACTGGCGTACCGAGGCAATTCTCAACCGTCAGTGTCATGGTTTCACCTGGGCAAACAACCGTGGTGCTACAAACGATAACTGGTGTTGGAATATCGGTGTTGACGTTAATCGTCTTCACAGCTGGGTTGCTTAGGCAGTTCGCCAGACGGCACTGAGCCGTGTAGGTTGTTTTGCCGTAAGGCGTCACCACGATCGAAGTACCCGTTTGCGCTTTATCAGACCATTCGATGATGCCACCCGCACAACCCGACGCCGTCAGCGTCACCGATGTACCTGGGCAAACATTATCGGCACTAGCTGTGATCGTTGGCGTTTGTGGTTCTACGATTGTTACGGTAATCGCGTTTGAAGCAACGCTCGTACACTGACCAACTACGCAGCTAGCGGTATAAATCGTTGTTGCACTAGGCGTAGCAAAGATTGTTGTTCCCGTATGGCCATCCGACCAGACAACCGTACCATCGGCACACCCTTTCGCACTGAGCGTTGTGGTTCCGCCTTTGCAAATCTCGGTGATTGCGCAGACGATAGATGGTGGGTTAACCGCACATGCGTTAACTGGAATCGTAACCATTGAGGTATCGTTGTACGCCAGGCGTGGATCATTGTCTGGGCTACCTACAATCGCAGTGTTTCTAACCGAGCCGGTACCAACGATACCTACTTCGATTAACAGGTTGCGATCTGAGTTAGCCGTCAAATTACCGACGTTCCAGATACCCGATGCTGGGTTATACTGACCAACTGGTGTCGAACTTACATAGGTCAGCGAAGCCGGTAACACGTCGGTCACTTTAACGCCTGTGGCTGTTATTGGACCATTATTAGTTACCGTGATAGCGTACGTAATTTTCTGACCGATGCTATATGGACCAGGCGTGAGGATCGATTTCACGACGGCCAGATCAGCCCGGCAGGTACCAACTGTGATTGTCAGTGACGAGCGTTCGCTTACGCAGCCAGCATCGCTGAAGGCTTCAGCCGAGTACACAATAGCGCCAGCCTTCGATGGGGTTACCACCAGTTTTCCACCGCTTTGTGTTGTACCGATCAGCTTACCGTCACCATCATACCAGTTGATTTTGAAACCAGGCGCAAACCCAATCAGTTTCGTGCTGCTACCCTGGCAAACCAGTGTATCGTCGCAAGCTACATTGAATGGAGCATCTGGTCGGGGCGCGATTTGCAGAATCAGCGAGCTAGTAGCTGCCTGACAAACACCACCCACTCCGTCTGGATCGTTGGTTGTTGCGGTAATCAATACATTACCAGCCGTAATATCAGCTGCCGATGGCGTATAGGTAGATGTCAGACTGGTTGGGTTGCTAAACACACCCGTACCATTCGACGACCAGGTTACGCTTGTTGCCGAACCAGAAAGTACTGCTTTGACTGGAATAATATCTCCAGAGCAGGCAGCGATACCTGGGCCTACATTCACACCTGCCACATTCTGGCAGTTACAATCAACAATCTCAACAGTCAGTACTGTTGGGTTGCTGTAGCAATTGCCCGATTTCGCGAACAGATAGTATTTACCTGCACCCACAGCCGTCAGGTTCGTTACCCGTGTAGTTTGCGAGCGATCAAGGCTCGTGTACCACTCATAAGTCAATCCTGTGCTGTGATTTTCGATCTGAATTGCAGTCAGATCGACCGTTGTAGATGGGCAAGTATTTTTCGTATTACCCAGGCAAATTGGCGTTGGTACCGTTGTCACTTCAATAACAACTGGCTTACGAGCGCTCTTACAACCATCGGTCGTAACAACCTCAGCGTAGTATACAGTCGTTGTTGTTGGATGAACCGGAACCGCTTCACCACTATTGACGGTAGCAAAAGCAGTTCCGTCGTATGGCGTCAGATACCAATTAACCTTTGCTCCCTGAACCGACGTTGTAGCCACCAGGCTAAGTGTATCTCCATTACAGAGCGTTGCATCATTCGATACGACCAGATTAAAGTTAACTGGGCAGGATGGGCGGAAACCAGCATCCAGATTTCCGTTAAACTCACCTGGTGTTAACGTTACCGACTGGGTACGGCCTGTGATTGGATCAGCGTCACTATCCAGCGCATCATTGCCACCTTGATGAGCCAGTACAGCAGTATACCCTGAAGGTGTTGTGAAACCGACTGAGTAAGAAAGGCTGCTACCTGGGGTCAAGCCCGTGAAGCTATAGAAACCGCTCGCATTCGTGACCGTCGTTGCCGAAGCCACACCGTTCGTATACAGAGTAACCACCACACCCGCGATTGGCGTATCACCTGCATCCTGGACACCATTGTTATTATTATCAGAGAAGACATAGTCGCCAAGGCCTGCTACAGGATCGAAACCAGCATCTAGTGTTGGATTGAATTCACCTGGAGCTAACGTGATCGATTGAGTACGACCAGTGATTGGATCAGGATCGCTGTCTAAAGCATCGTCTGTACCAGCGTTAGATATGGTAAGCACGTATCCTGGCGATGGACCAAATCCTACCGAGTAAGAATAGCTGCTACCAGGAGTTAAGCCGGTGAAGCTATAGAAACCACTCGCATTACTTACCGTTGTTGCCGAAGCTACTCCGTTTGTATATAAGGTCACTACGACACCAGCAAGTGGCGTATCGCCTGTATCCTGGATACCATTATTATTGTGATCAAGGAACACGTAGTCACCCAAGCCAGCTGATGGGATGTAGAATCCAGCATCCAGGGTTGGATTGAACTCACCTGGTGCTAATGTTACCGACTGGGTACGACCTGTGATCGGATCGACATCGCTGTCTAATGCACCGTTACCACCCTGATGAGTCAAGGTCGCTGTGTAACCAGCTGGAGCCGTGAAGCCTACTGAATACGAAAGACTGCTGCCGGGGGTTAAACCGGTGAAGCTGTAGAAGCCAGAGGCATTCGTAACCGTCGTTGCCGAAGCCACGCCGTTCGTATATAGAGTAACTACGACACCCGCGATTGGCGTATCACCACCATTCTGGATGCCATCCTTATTATTGTCAGCAAAGACATAATCACCCAAGCCAGCCCCTGGAATGTAGAATCCAGCGTCCAAAGTCGGATTGAACTCACCTGGCGCCAACGTCACCGATTGGGTCAGGCCCGTAATCAGATCAGCGTCACTGTCCAGCGCATCATCCGTGCCTTGGTTAGCCAAGGTCGCCGTATAACCAGCCGGCGTGGTGAAGCCTACGGAGTAAGATAGGCTGCTGCCTGGGGTTAAGCCCGTGAAGCTATAGAGTCCACTCGCATTCGTAACCGTCGTAGCCGAGGCTACACCGTTTGTGTACAGGGTAACCACCACACCCGCGATTGGTGTGTCACCACCATCCTGAACGCCATCTTTGTTCGCATCGAAGAACACATAGTCGCCTAAGCCAGCCGATGGGATGTAGAATCCAGCATCCAGAGTCGGGTTGAACTCACCCGGAGCCAACGTCACTGACTGAGTGCGACCCGTGATTGGATCGACATCGCTGTCTAATGCACCGTTACCACCCTGATGAGCCAAGGTCGCCGTGTAACCAGCTGGAGCCGTGAAGCCTACTGAGTAGCTTGTGCTGCTACCGGGGGTTAAGCCCGTGAAGCTGTAGAAGCCAGAGGCATTCGTAACCGTCGTTGCTGAAGCCACGCCGTTCGTATACAGAGTAACCACGACACCAGAAATCGGCGTGTCACCACCATCCTGAATACCATTGTGGTTATTGTCATTGAAGACATAGTCACCCAAGCCAGCTGACGGGATGTAGAATCCAGCGTCTAAAGTCGGATTAAATTCCCCTGGCGCCAACGTCACCGATTGGGTCAGGCCTGTGATTGGATCAGCATCGCTATCCAGGGCGTCGTCTGTGCCAGCGTTCGCTAGCGTAGCTGTATAGCCAGCCGGCGTGGTGAAGCCTACCGAGTACGAAAGGCTGCTACCGGGGGTTAAGCCCGTGAAGCTATAGAAACCGCTCGCGTTGGTCACCGTCGTAGCGGAGACCACACCGTTCGTATATAAGGTCACCACGGCACCAGAAATCGGCGTGTCACCTGTATTCTGGATACCATCTTTATTGGCATCGAAGAACACATAATCGCCTAAACCAGCCAATGGAATGTAGAATCCAGCATCCAAAGTCGGATTGAACTCACCTGGAGCCAACGTCACTGATTGAGTGCGACCCGAGATTGGATCGACATCACTATCCAGAGCACCGTCTGTACCTTGATGGGCCAAGGTCGCCGTGTAACCAGCCGGAGTCGTGAATCCTACTGAATACGAAAGACTGCTGCCGGGGGTTAAGCCCGTGAAGCTATAGAAGCCAGAGGCATTCGTGACCGTCGTAGTAGAGGCCACACCGTTTATATACAAGGTAACCACGACACCCGCGATTGGCGTATCACCACCATTCTGGATGCCGTCCTTATTATTATCCGCAAATACGTAGTCACCCAAGCCAGCCGATGGGATGTAGAATCCAGCGTCCAAGGTTGGATTAAACTCACCTGGAGCCAGCGTTACGGATTGGGTCAGGCCTGTAATCAGATCCGCATCGCTATCCAAAGCATCATCCGTACCAGCGTTCGCTAATGTTGCGGTGTAGCCCGATGGCGTTGTGAAACCTACTGAGTAAGATAGGCTACTGCCGGGGGTTAAACCCGTAAAGCTGTAGAGACCAGATGCATTCGTTACCGTCGTTGCCGAAGCAACTCCGTTTATATACAGAGTGACCACGACACCAGAAATCGGGGTGTCACCACCATTCTGGATACCATCTTTGTTCGCATCGAAGAACACATAGTCGCCTAAGCCAGCTAATGGGATGTAGAATCCAGCATCCAGGGTTGGATTGAACTCACCTGGAGCCAACGTCACCGACTGAGTCAGGCCTGTGATTGGATCAGCATCGCTATCCAAGGCGTCGTCTGTGCCAGCGTTCGCTAGCGTAGCCGTATAGCCTGAAGGTGTCGTGAAGCCTACTGAATACGAAAGACTGCTGCCGGGGGTTAAACCGGTGAAGCTGTAGAAGCCAGAGGCATTCGTAACCGTCGTTGCCGAAGCCACGCCGTTCGTATATAGAGTAACTACGACACCCGCGATTGGCGTATCACCACCATTCTGGATGCCATCCTTATTATTATCCGCAAACACGTAATCGCCTAAACCAGCACCTGGGATATAGAAACCAGCATCCAAAGTCGGATTGAACTCACCTGGAGCCAACGTCACCGATTGGGTCAGACCCGTAATCAGATCAGCGTCACTGTCCAGCGCATCATCCGTGCCTTGGTTAGCCAAGGTCGCCGTATAACCAGCCGGCGTGGTGAAGCCTACGGAGTAAGATAGGCTGCTGCCAGGGGTTAAACCGGTGAAACTGTAGAAGCCGCTCGCGTTAGTTACCGTCGTTGCTGAAGCTACTCCGTTTATATACAGAGTAACCGCGACACCGGCAATCGGGGTATCACCTGTATTCTGGATACCATCTTTATTGGCGTCGAAGAATACGTAGTCACCCAAGCCAGCCGATGGGATGTAGAAACCAGCGTCCAGAGTTGGGTTGAACTCGCCTGCGGCTAAAGTTACTGACTGGGTACGACCTGTGATCACATCAGCATCACTGTCTAAAGTACCATCTGTACCTTGATGAGCCAGTGTTGCGGTGTAACCAGCCGGCGTGGTGAAGCCTACTGAGTAGCTCGTGCTGCTACCGGGAGTTAAGCCGGTGAAGCTGTAGAAGCCGCTCGCGTTGGTCACCGTCGTAGCCGAAGCCACTCCGTTCGTATATAATATAACGACTACACCAGCAATTGGGGTATCGCCCGTATTCTGGATGCCATCCTTATTATTATCCGCAAAGACATAATCACCCAAGCCAGCCGATGGAATATAGAAACCAGCGTCTACTGTAGGATTATTACGTGCGGTGCTGGATTCTGGCTGACTCGTATCAATTGTATATACGCCCGTAAATCCATTTACGCCAGCATCGCTATCTAAATCATCTGTCACACCAGCCGCATTCGCTGATGTAGACTGATAGCCAGATGGCGAAATGAATTGCACCACATAACTACCATCGGTTAAACTATCAAACAGGTATTTACCGCCACCAGCAGTAACGGTTGAGTCTAACTTAGTGGTACCAGTCTGATCATATAGATAAACTTTTACGCCATCTATACCAGGTTCACCAGATGTTTGTGCTCCATCCTTATTCGTATCTAGCCAAACAAAATCGCCTAAACTACCATAAGGCCCTTGAATCATCTGAATGTCACAGCAGTTTGTTGCCGGACAGCCATTGCGGTAGGTTATAAACCGATATACACCAGGACTTTTAATGGTCAGCGAGAAATCACTATTAACTTCTGCTAACGACGTAGATACCGCCGATGTACTAATGGGTGTGTTATCACGATACCAAACAATCTGGTCATAGCCAGATGGGATCGTTACCGTATATTCATCACCAACATACCAAAGGATAGGAACCGAAAAACAGACAGCGTCGTAATCATCTTCCAACAAGCTTTGATTGTTAGGAACTGAATTCGCATCTGTCTGATCGGCCGCAGCAACCTCAGCCGTATTGAACCAAACACCCCGTTGTAAAACGGTTGCTTTTAAAACGACAACTGCCGAATCGCCCGGTGCGATAGAAGGAATAGACCAGGTACCCACCGTAGCCGTTGCCGAACCAGTTGGTGTATAGGTACCACTCCCACGTGTAATAGTAGCTGAACCTGGCACGAAGGCCACACCGCCAACTGGCAAATTATCGGTTACTGATACATTCGTAGCTGTGGTTGATGCCGTGGCAGCATTAGCAACAGCTATTGTATACGTAACAACATCACCAATAGCAGGAGCCTGTGTACTGATGCTCTTGTGGAGACTTAAGTTGATGGTTGCTTGCGCCTGTGCCTGCATGGGCGAACCAACAAGTAAAATCAATAGAAGGGAAACTACCGACAACGCCCCTGTCAAGGCGGGTCTTGTTGTACCATGAACCGCATTCATCAATAAGCATAACAACCGATTAAGGCTGCCTCCTATTGATGATTTGGGTATCACGGCTACAGGAATCCCACCCGTATCAACTAACGGAGGGGTTTCATGAGGTGACTTACTTAGTATAAATTGCTCATTCATTGGTTGTTGTGCAAAAAAATGATAGGCTTTTTTCGTTATAGAAACGTGCTTCCCAGGTGGACCCGAATCGAGTATATCGGGCGGCTCTGGGTCGAATCCTACCAAATCCTGCGTACTACTGCTTAGACATTCAGGCTTTGTAAATGATAATGAGAAAGATGACGTCGAAACAATCTGAAACGGAAGAACCCTCCCTTGAATCAGTTCCCAGATGTAGCTTATTATCTGCCCGACAAAGCAAATTATCTGGTTCTTCTTCCCTACGAATTGGCGACGCTGTTCCGAAGAGGTAACGCCAATCACAGGCTTAAGACGTTCCGTGTGTAGTGTAGACATTTCTTCCATCTGCAACTTAATTTGGGACAATATCATAGCACAAAATAGACCTTACAGATTATATGATGATTAAGACCAACATATCCCTCTGTTAGTAACAGTGGGCTGTTCGGGCATAAAAAGACTATTTTGCTTCCTAAAATTTAACTAAAACTATGCCAAACCACAGTTACTTTTCGGATCTTAACTCGAATGAGCATTAAAACACTGTAAAATAGATACTTAACACCAAGTAACTATTTTACTATTATGTTATTGTAGATTGGTAAAAGCATGATAGAGTCAGCAGATACGGTATAAGGAGGGTTGACAGACGATTAGCGAAAACTATGCCAACTGCATTGTATACAGCCTTGTCTCGTTTATTTATTTGTGATGCAATCATTGCAATTAGACAGCCATAAATAATCTACCAGCCTATTCAGGAGCTTAAAAAGAGGGATAATGCAGCAATGTATGGGAGGGGAACCTTCAGCTCAATCGGGCACTGAAGTGCAGCGAAGATACTTATCCACCCACGGATTCAAGCAATAATTTACTTTCCGGTGGCATTTAGTAAACAAAAAAAGCCATTCGTACGAATGGCTTTTTGTCTCATTATCACCAGTTTTTCTAGAAATCGTAGCCAAGCGTTAAATAAGGAATGGGCTTCCCAATGGTCTTGTCTTCAAGGCCCCAGGCGTAATCAAACTTAACAAAGTAGCCAAAAATCATGGTCCGTACGCCCGCTCCATAACCAATCAGGAATGGGTTTTTAAAATTTGTCACAATAGCCCGGAATGGAATATTTTTTCCCCCAACAATCTCCGTATTCAGGCTGTTCTGTTGGCTAAAAGGCCCGTTACCAGTCCAGGCAGTTCCAATGTCAGTGAAGGCTACCAATTGCAGATTACGCAGGAAATTCGACGTTATATTTCCTCGGTACAAATAGCGAACTAGTGGTATACGAAGTTCAGCATTGAACAGCATAGAACTGTTTCCGGTTAGCTTACCCTGCCGGAATCCGCGCAAGGGAGCAGCAAAATCCAGGAAGAATACATCCCGATAATCATAGGGAACATTAACGTCGCTTGTCAGTGTATTAGGAACCAGTAACGGATTCGACGCAACCTGCTCTTTCGTATTGGAGCCAATCCAGTTTTCCATACCGCCTAACGTGCTCTTTTTGGGAGCTGCTCCACCTGACTGATTAAACGAAAACCGTAAGGCCAGAACCAGATCACGATGGATTTTCTGATAGTGTCTCAAATCGAGTGACAGACGCCGAAAGCCATCGGCAGACGATCGCAAACCGGCATATTCTTCATACCGAAGCTTGGCTTTTGTACCCGTCAACATATTCATCCCGTTCACCTGCGTATTGTCGAAAACAAATTCGCCCCGTAGTCCGGCATAATCAGACACGAGATCTGGCGTGTCCAGGAATGACAGATCAATTAGGCGCGTCATGGCGTAGAAAGGCGATAACGTGAAGCGACTATTGACCGAAATAGGATACGAAGCAGACACAGAAACCCGATTATACCGGTACTTCTGGAGTAACCCAGCACCGTCGACAAACAGCGTTTGTCGGTCAACTCGAGCGCCGTAATCAATCCGGTGGGTCAGGTTAGTGTATTCGGCAAATAAGTCGCTGTTACGCAGAGTGTTGGTCAGGCTAACAAACCCGCCCGCACGTAATACATGATTTTCCAGTAAGTCCGTTAACGTTACATCCTGTGCATAGCCAAATCCTTTAATTGGGTCAATACGCCAGTTTGAAGGAGCTTCATTAACGCCAAAAGTACCTTTATAATCAAATGGGCCACGAATCGTGATGTTCTCCCGACGGCGATTTCGGGGCAGTGTTGTTGCCAGACTTGGCATCGTGTTACCGGCTACTGTACGACGCTGGCGATATTCCGTCGATTTCAACACGTCGGGGTCAAACTGATAATTATCCGTATCGACTTCTCCGGGTTCCAGTGCCATTTTTCTGGTTGGATCAACCACAGCCACATTCCGCCCAGCCTTACTTGTGTCGGCCACGACACGCTCAATCGGCCTGGTTGTATCAACTTTCGCCTGACCCATCCGAGCAGCATTGGCACGAACCGTACTTAAGCTACGCTGCGTGGGCGGAACCTGTACCGACTGATTCAGATTGAGTTGCGAACGGAAGCCAATAACTTCGTTCCCATTTTTCAAACTGCTATAGACAAACCCCCCATTAGCTGGGTTAAGATCGTATAAATGAATGCTTTGTGGGAAAGCTGTTACCTGTGTCACCGCTTTACTTTCAGTCTCAAGTCGGTACAGATTTTGGATACCATACACATCATTGAGGAAGTAAACGGTTTTTTCGCCAGCCGGGATGGGTTGCGTTGCGCGCGATAATGAATCCGTTAACCGGACAACCGATAAATCACGGGCACTCCCCTCGTGCGTAAACAGCACCATGTGGTCACGGATAGTTTTATACGATCCTTTGTCTACCCCAAGTGTATCTTCCCGCCGATTCGAACTAAATACTACCTCCCGAGCGGTACGCCCGATGAAAGAAGGATACAAATCGTCGTAAAGGTCATTGGTCAACTGCTGGTAAGAGCCACGGTTAATGCTGTACAAAAACAGGTCATTTTGCCCTTTACGTTCTGCACTGAGGATCAGACTTCCTCCATCTTCAGAGGCATCCATCCAGACAACCTGCGACAACCCATTTACTTTACGTTTAAACTGACGCTTTGCTTTCTTTTCAAAACCGCTGTACTGATACAAGTTCGTTTCGCCAAGTTCATCGGTGATAATCAATAGGTTATTGTCTTTTTGCCAGGCTACCAGGGGCGTGCTGGTACGCGTTGCCTGCCCATCAAGCCGATAGCCCCCCGATAAAACGGTTGACTTTTTGTGATTCGATGTGTTAACTACCTCGACATGGAACTTCCCATCTCGTAGAATCGAGTACGCAATAAACTGCTTGTCGGGGCTTAGTTTAAGACTAATTAATGACGATTTATCATCGGCAGAGCTTACTTTAAGTTGGAAATCGTCGCTACCTTGCTGATACGATTGCGCTACACTGGTAGCCATGCCCGCATAGTAGTCACGCCATTCACGCAGGAACCGACTATACGGTACACCCAGCGTGCTGGAAATACTGCTTTGCTCATTTCGGATGATGCGCGTCAGGTTCAGGATATTCGACACATTATCCCGACCATATCGCTGAACAATATAATTCCAGATCGAATGCCCAACTCGCTCAGCTTCAGCCCCTGAAAGCAGTGATGGTTTTTTAACAGGACGAGTCAGCGAAATATCCCGCATGTAATCGTCTAACTCCAGACTATTCCCTTCTGCCATGTAGGAGGCAATACCGGGCATAAACCAGTCGGGCAACGTAAGCAAAAGTGAACTCTGAAGTGCATCTTTCAGGCTTCCACCGTAGAGCATATCATACACGAACAACATCGAAATATCGTGGATGATTTGGCGCCGAAAACTAATCTGATCACCTGTAAACGCGAGTTCAACGCGCGATTTAGACAAGTTCTGTTCCTTGCTGCTTAGTCCACTCTGCGCATTAAGGCCAATGTTGCTTTGAGCCAGTTCGGCGGGTGAATTAAACAGGAAAATTTTGACCCGATTATAGGGTGTATAGCCCAACAACTCGGTAATGCGATCGAACTCTGATTCAGCATACTGCGCCGTCAGGTTGGCAATCTGATTACCGTCCTGATAATAGTAAATCTCAAAATTTGAGGTTCGAACGATTTTCCACTCAAAATTCCGGTATTGAATCCGGTTCTTTCCAAATCGTTCCAGCGACGGATAGTTTTGCGCCAAAGCCACGCTTAACCCGCCCAGCCACAGGCCTACTAACAGAATGTATTGATTTCGCATACGTGTTTAGCAATCAGGAGCGAGAAGCGAGGAGTAAGGAGTGAGAATGCTGGCGCGTGTTTTTCTTAGTTTAACAACATTCTCATTCCTAATTCCTCGCCCCTAACTACTAAGTTATTCACTTCTCGATAATAACGAAACATAGCGGCTAATATTCGCTTCCGGTTCCAAATCTTCGCCATCTAATAAGTAACGTGTAAACTGTTCTGCCAGATAAGGAGCCAGTGATACACCTTTTGTACCCATACCGCCAAAAATACCCACAACGGGTTGCGTTGGATGTAAGCCAATAAATGGTCGACGATCTTTGGTTGATGGGCGAATACCGGCTTGCTGCGCAACAACCTGATACGGTATTTTTAACAGTTCACGAACCTTCGACTCTAGAAACTCGCGACCATCCTCCGTTGTTTGCCAATCTAAATCGTGCCAGCTATAGGTAGCACCAATTTTTAGCAACCCATCCCGGACAGGCAAAATAAAAATCCCCTGATTAACGATATTTTTAATAGAGTACCCTTCGGCAAGGGCTGTCAGAATCTGTCCTTTCACGGGATTGTACGGAAGCCAGTCAAATAACGGATTCTCGCGGGCTTGGACACCATCGCAAAATATAACTTTTCCGACAGTAACCCCTTTCAGCTCTACTTTATTATCACTGATCTTCAGATCATCCAGAACAACACGACCTTCATAATATTGATTTTTTTTAATAAAATAACCCTTAATAATTCTGACGAACTCAGTTAAATCTAACCAGCCTGCCTGGGTTACTTCCAATCCGCCAAATGGATTATTAATAAACTGACTATACTGCTGGTTATCAACAGCTTTAGAAACATATGCCTGTACACCAGGGTCATTTGTCAGTTCTAAATAAGCCGTTTGCTCGGCTATAGACCGGAATGGGCGGTAAATATTTTTAGGATGAAAGAAGCGAACACCGAGTTGTTGCTCGATGTCACTATAAAAATGATGTAGGAACGGGAACAACTCGTCCGCTTTCCAGGTATGAACGAGTTTACGACCCGTCAGTGGATTGACGACCCCGGCGGCTACTGCCGATGCCGAAGGAAGCGAAGGGTCATCGGCCAGGATAACCGAACAGCCTCGTTGATCGAGTGTCCAGGCGAGCGCCGACCCTGCCACTCCCTGCCCTACTAGTAGAAAATCGGCTGTCATTCGTTATGGGTGTGGTAAGTGGAGTATATACATGTCAATGTGTGTAAACCACTTGCCCTACTCCACTACTAACTTTCGTCCCTTCTTCCGATGAAGTTGCGCCAAACATTGATCGGCCTGTTCAATTACCCAATCAACCTGCTCTTCGATTGTCATGTGCGACGTATCCAGAAGCTTGGCGTCAGAGGCTTGCCGAAGAGGGCTTTCGGAACGCGTTGTATCAATATGATCACGCTTTTCTAAATTGTCGATAATATCCTGAAGATTCACCAGTTCGCCCTTAGCCAGTAGTTCCTGTTGCCGACGCTTGGCTCGGGTATAGGTGTCGGCCGTCATAAATACCTTAACTTCAGCATCGGGAAACACTTTTGTACCAATGTCCCGCCCATCCATAACAACACCCCGCCGACGTCCCATTTTCTGCTGCTGGGCAACCATCGCCCAACGCACTTCCGGGATGGCGCTCACTTCGCTCACAATGTTGGATATATACATTTTACGGATTTCCTCCTCTACGTTCAGACCGTTCAGACAGGTCTCATTCTTACCGGTGCGAGCGTTGTGATTAAACGTAATGTGGATTTTCTCCAAGGCGTCGGCGACTTCTCTTTCATTGGAAAGCGCAACATGTTCCCGTATAAAGAACAGACTGACAGCGCGATACATAGCGCCCGTATCAATATAACCATAGCCCATCCGGGCGGCTACCGCTTTAGCAGTTGTGCTCTTTCCGCAGCTGGAATATCCGTCAATGGCAATCACTATTTTAGACATGAATAGTGGGTCCGCCGAAGCGGTAATGGTTTAAAGAGTTAACCACAAAAAATGGTTATAGTTAAGTAAGTTATTCGTTAGCGCCTTATCAAACCCCAGAAAACAGGTTACCAATGGCTAACTAACGGTTGCTAGATGAGGAATTCAACGCTTTATGTTCGGCGCGGAGAATGGCGAAAATATGTTCGTCCAGGTACTGATTATTTTTAACCGCTGCTTTCCGATGAATTGCTTCATGCGTATACCCAGCGGTTTCGAGTACACGCATCGAGCCGATATTCCCTTCTAACACGCATGCAAAGATGCGATTAACCTGGAAATTCTGAAAGATATAATTTGTCATAATCGGTACAGCCTGCGTCATCACTCCCTTTCCCCAATAATCTTCGCTGATCCAATACCCGATTTCGGCATTATACCGATAAATATCATCTTTCACCGTAAAACCAATGTTCCCTACGGCTTGCCCATTTATCTCAACCGCCAGATTATTGGGCTGCTGATAAGATTTGTTTGAACGTACCCATGAATGTGCATCTCTTGGTGTGTAAGGATAGGGGAAAAAGTCACGTACGTTGTTCCAGATATGCCGATTGCTGGCATGCCGAACCAACGACTCTTCGTCGCCCTCACGCCAGGGTCGAAGTTGTCCGATAGAAAGAGGAAAGGAAATCAACGCAGTAGTCAATGGAGCTCAGGTTATTATGTCACTAACAATACTTACAACTAAATGTTAGCTAGACAAGGTATTTTGAAACACAATTTGCATTTGTTTTTCAATACTACGAAATAACTTCATCTCTCCCCTACCCTATTTCACACCTTATCAGCTGACATTCGTCAGAAAATGCAGGGACTCCGAGTCTGATCAGTCTAGCTTTGTCTTATCCAATTAGGAAATAATTCTTTCAGAAGCAGATGGTTACCTACATGAAAGTCCTAGAAGAGCCTCAACCAGAAGCAAAATCAGCTAGACAGGCAGACGAAGCTGCTATTCATCAGGTTTTCACTCAACTGGCAACCGCCTGGGATATGGGCGACGCCAACATCTTCGCCGAATGCCTGACCAATGATTGCGACTACATTACGTTTGCGGGTCAGCAAATTATTGGCAAGGAAGCGAATCGCCAAATACACCATGACTTATTCAATTCATGGGCGCTCAAAGGCTCAACTATGCATCCGGCCCAGAAACAGCCATCTATTGCTTTTTTGAGCAATACCATCGCGCTTGTTCACTCAACGGGTACGATTAAATTACGCTTTCAGAAGAACCCACCCCTGAATCGGCGCTCGATTCAAACGATGGTAGTAGTTAAAACCGATGGCCAATGGAAAATCAGAGCCTTTCACAATTGTCGGATACAACAACCGGGCTTATTCCAACGACTTCTCATGGCTTTAAAAGGAAAATAAGCAGTTGAAAAATTTACTACTTTTAAATCAGCCAGCGATCTGTCGCCAAATCGACAACCGTAACCCGAATACAGTAAATCTAGACTAAAATGACCCGCGAACAACTCATCGGCACGATTGGTAAAAATGGCCGACGGCTCAATATGATGGGCTCAGACCTGGCTAATTTCGATTTTAGTGGTCTTGACCTGACAAAAGCAGACTTTCGATTTTCAAACCTCGATAAAGCTAATTTTCGGGGAGCTATTCTCAGGGGAGCCGACCTGAGTTTCTCAAATCTTACGGGGGCTTCTTTCGCCGATGCCGACTTATACGAAGCCAACCTGAATTTCTGCTCTCTGGAAGACGTCGATCTGAACGGCGCCAATGTGGAAGGAGCCACATTTAATTTTGCCGGACGCAGCAAATACCGTAATCCCGTAGAAACGCGTCCGGAACCGATTACGCTGACCACTGTCCTACAAAAATCAGGCTGGGGTACGCTCATCGGCATGTTTTTAGGTGCCCTCCTGGTATACGGTAGCAGTGCAATCATTTACTTTACAAACCTGATTATCACGGCTAAAGACCCTATATTGGCGGGTTTATATCGGTTCCTGATCGTTCAGAATATGACCAACGGAGCCGTTGTATTTCTCTTAACCTGGGCGTTATCCGGCTGGCTTTCCCATCAATTTCCCGCCATCTGGCAGCGCCATCTAGTCATTAGTTTTGTTGTTCTGGTCAGTATTTTCGCTATCAACACGAGCTTGTATCTTGTATTACTCAAGCCTTATATCGACGAATTAGCGAAGCGACCAGCATTTATTGGAGAAACAGCGCCCTGGTACATTTATATGCTGGGCGATTTACTGATTACCAACATTTTCCTGTATGTGTTGCAACAAGGGCGGCAACTTACCCGAAAACTCTCCGAGCAGGAATTTCAGTTGCTCAACATGGAAAAGCTCAAAACACGGGCTGAGTTAGATGCGTTGCAGGCAAAGATCAATCCTCACTTTCTGTATAATGCCCTCAACAGCATTGCCAGCCTGGTGCATGACGACCCCGATAAAGCTGAGGAAATGACGCTACTCCTATCGAAACTCTTTCGGTACTCGACGGGACGAGATGGCGAACTCTTTTCTACTCTGGCCGACGAACTGGAAATGGTACGCACCTACCTTCAGGTTGAACAAGTGCGTTTTGGAAACCGGCTTTCCTTTAGCGTAGAAGTCTCCGACCCAGCCTTGAATGATCTAAAATTACCGCAGTTTCTGCTGCAGCCCATCGTTGAAAATGCCATTAAACACGGTATCGCCAAACTTGCTGACGCTGGGCGAATTGATGTTCGGATTTACGAGAAAAATGGCGAGTTAAACCTCTGCGTTCACGACAATGGCCCCGCTTTTCCCGACGATATGGATGGCGGCTATGGGCTGCGTAGCATTCAGGACAAACTTAAATTACTCTATGGCAACGACGCTCGGGTTGAGCTTCAGAACTGGCCGTTAAAGCAAGTTCTGCTTTCGATTCTGATGACGAAAATTCGAAGTAGTCAGACCTATTTAACACCCGAAGCGTAACGTAGAACCACCTCTCAACTGATTATGACACTCCCCTTAAGAACGATATTAGTCGACGACGAATCGCTGGCAATCAGCCGTTTAAAACGTCTGTTAGACAAACACCGGGATATGGTAGAAATCGTTGGTGAAGCGTCCAACGGAGCCGAAGGACTTACACTCATCGAAGCCGAACGACCCGAATTGATTTTTTTGGACATCGAAATGCCCTTGCTCAACGGCTTCGAAATGCTCTCCCGACTGACGTTCATGCCGATGGTTGTCTTTGCAACGGCCTTCAATCAGTATGCTATTCGGGCCTTTGAAGAGAACTCCATCGATTATCTACTAAAGCCAATTGAAGCCGAACGACTGAATCGTACTATCCAGAAGATCAGATCACTAGTGGAACGCAGTGATGCCATCCAAACAACGCAAAATCCTATGACGGAGAGCGTTATGCGGCTTCTGGCGCAAATGCAACCGAAGAAAGAAATCTATTCGATCTCGGTGAAAACGGGGGATAAAATCAAGCTGATTCCCCTCTCCGACATCGCCTATTTTGAAGCTGAGGATAAATACGTTTTTCTGTCCACCATGGATGGGCAAAAGTTCCTAACGACTTATACCTTAACAACCTTAAACGAAAAATTGCCCGATACTTTCATACGCGTCAGTCGGTCGGTAATGGTTAATCGGCATAAAGTTGCGGAAATCCATCGCCATTTTGACGGTAAGTTTATGCTCGCCATGAACGATAAAAAAGGGACCAAAGTAACCAGTGGCAGTACCTACGGCGATGCCGTTCGTCAACTGATGGAGCTTTAAAAAGATGGAACGCAGATTTTTATGATTTATCTGAATTTTTATCTGCGTAAATCATAAAAATCTGCATCATCAGCGTGCTATAAATTAGCTTTGCTCATAAATAGAGTTTTCCATGAGCAAGAAAAACCGCACCGGTGTTGTCTACTCCACCAACCCCGATTTTCATTATCAATCCGACGAGCAATCTGAAGCCGAAACGCTACCCCCTGCCCAACAGGCGCTCAAAATCTGGGTGGTTAAGTTGGGCGGTAACAAGGTAGTAACCGCCGTGCGCGGGTTCATTGGTACAGAAGCTGACTTGGCCGATCTGGGAAAGCAGCTTAAAACGGCCTGTGGCGCAGGCGGGTCTAGCAAAGACAACGAAATTCTGATTCAGGGCGATCACCGCGATAAAGTGCTGGCTTGGCTAACGGGTAAGGGGTATAAAGCAAAAAAGGCTGGTGGTTAGCGGCAAAATTGTCTCAGCAACATTGGTTAATTCTTAAACCATCCCACACCGATGAATCGACTTTTACTCTCGTTTACGTTACTGATCGTTTGTTGTTTAGAGGTATTCGCCCAAGGATGGCAAGGGCAAATTGGTACCAATCTGGCAGTTCTGCCCGGCCGTTCCATAGAACTAACAACGGCCTGGAGTCCGAACCTCGATAAGTGGGCTTTAACGCTCAATGCAGGCTACACGTATCAAAATCATGCCGCTGCCGCCCCCTCTGGCTACGCCTGCGACTGCGGCTTTAGTGCCTTAAATACATCAGGCACATTTGTAAAAGTAGGCTCCCGAATCGATGCGATTCGAATGGTAAAAACCAAAGCTCGAATTGGGTTGCCAATTGGTCTAATTTTGATTGGCTCGCAGTATCAACAAGACGCCACGATACGGTCATTCCCTTCGGGCCAGGACATCTTCTCTACCCAATCGGCCAAAGGGTTCGTTCTGGGTGCTGGCGTAACGGCTGCCATGAATATCCGGCTCACCAACCACTGGAGTATTGACCTGGGTATTCAGAAATTCATCGGCCTTCAAAAGCGAACAGACTATCTGCTGTTTGCGAACTATAGAACCTATCAACCGGGTATCGGCTTAACGAGCTGGGATAAATTCTGGCCGGGCTTACAAGGCATCGTTACCGTCAATTATCGTTTGGGCAGATTATGATTCTAGCCCAACCTGTCGAAACACCTTATTAGTCAATTTCGGCTGGACGCGAAAAATAATTGATTGCACGATGAGTTAACTATTACTCTCTCTTTTCAGGAAATTTACTTTTCTCTTACCAAGCGCTACCTTTCGAGCGAAAACCTTTCCAGTTGCTTCGGGGTTATGGCCGAAAGTTACATCTATTACGTTTACTCATGGCAGATAGTACAAAAACAGCGCTCATTACAGGCGGTTCGAAAGGCATTGGCTACGGCATTGCCGAAGTTTTGATCAACGAAGGTATAAAAGTGGCAATCACCAGTCGTTCGTCGGTGGCAGCCGAGCTAGCAGCGGCTAAGCTGAACGAAATCAAGCCCGGTTACGCCCTTGGTGTAGCAGCTGATGTGCGCGATCTGGCTTCTCAACAGAAGGCTGTAGACGCTATTTTAGGCAAATGGGGTCAACTCGATTATGTGATTGCGAACGCGGGTGTAGGGCACTTTGCACCCATTCAGGAACTCACTCCCGAGCAATGGCATGAAACCATCGACATTAACCTGACCGGTGTTTTCTACACAGCTAAAGCTACGCTGGATGCGCTGAAAAAATCGGAAGGCTATTTCATCACGATTGCCAGTCTGGCAGGCACCAATTTCTTCGAAAACGGAGCGGCTTACAATGCCAGTAAGTTTGGTCTGGTGGGCTTTACACAGGCCGTTATGCTCGATTTACGTAAAGAGGGCATCAAGGTTTCTACCATCATGCCGGGCTCAGTAGCCACCTATTTCAACGATCACCAGCCCAGCGATAAGGACGCCTGGAAAATACAGCCTGAAGACATCGGCCAGATCGTTTCCGACCTGCTAAAAATGAATCCGCGCACATTACCCAGTAAGATTGAAGTACGCCCAACCCGGCCGGGAGGGAAATAATAAGATCGTCGTTACAAAATGGAGTACTCCGTTTTGTAACGACGATAGCCCTCCAATCGAATGCCGCTCCTTTCAGAGTATCCCTCTCTATAGAAATAGTTAGCCTAACCTGGATAGTTCGAACCAAAAAGCCGTTCCTTTGCCAAGCTCACTCTGGACATGAATAGCAGTCTGATGTAGCTCTAGAATTTTCTTGGCAATGGCTAAGCCAATTCCCATGCCTATTTTGGACAATTGATGGCCCTCAAGTTGCTTATACCGCTCGAAAATATAGGGCTGATCTTCGGGCGCAATGCCAATGCCTGTATCAGTCACTTTTACCACAACACCCCGCTTTGTCTGTTCGAGTTTAATGGTAATGCAGCCTCCATCGGGCGTAAATTTAAAGGCATTGTCCAGCAGATTTTGTAACACCCGCTCGGTTAAAGCAATGTCGGCAAAAACGGGTGAGATATTTCCCGTTGCCTCCATTGTCAACTGAATGGCGTGCTCATCAGCTTTGAGCTGATAAACCATAAGAATGTCGGAAGTAAGCTCAGTAATCAGAAACGGTTCTTTTTCTGGAATAATCTGATTGGCCTCCAGTTTAGCGTACTGGAACAATTGATCGACTAAACCAGAAAGGCGTTTCGCGCTGTCTAAGATAACTGCCAGATAGGTATCCTTTTCTAGCTCTGTTAGCGTTTGTTTCTTGATAATCAGCGTTTCCACATAGCCTTGCATAATCGACAACGGCGTGCGCAGATCATGCGAAACATTGGCAATCAGCTCCTGCCGAAACTTATCTGTTGTGGTAATCTTATCGAAATTGGCAACGATCACATCAGCCATTTCGTTAAACGTTGCTGTCAGCAATCCCAGGTTTCCTTTTACAGATCCAGCAATACGGGCTGTATAATCTCCTTCTTTAAATCGCTTGACCACTGCGGCAATCTGACCGATGGTGTCGGTCAACAGAAAAAACGTCACGACGCCTACGATAAAGGCAATCAGGAGCGTACAAAGAAACACATACAACCCAAATCGGTAGGTGAGATTGCTGTTCAGGGCAGTCAGAATCTGACGTTGTCGTTCGCTGGCCAGAACAGCATACACATAACCTGTCCGTTTCGTGTGCTCGTAAATGG
This sequence comes from Spirosoma litoris, assembly GCF_054776755.1. Taxonomy (NCBI): domain Bacteria; kingdom Pseudomonadati; phylum Bacteroidota; class Cytophagia; order Cytophagales; family Cytophagaceae; genus Spirosoma; species Spirosoma litoris. The sequence continues at coordinate 65,515 of NZ_BAAHBI010000042.1, forward strand.
GCGCGGCAGAAAAAATGCTCGGTTCGTTGGGTTCTTTCGGGTTAATGCCCAGCGGCCGTTCATGCGGCTCGGCATTGAGCCATTTTTTAACAACGGCAATATCAACCTGCCGCTGACGTACCGATTTGTCGGGCACCACAAAGTCCGTAATCTTACCTGTTGTGTCAAGCAGATAGACCTCAACGCTGGGATTGGCGACCATAATCGAGTGAATAATATCGTGCGTTACAGTCGTGTCGGGCTTACCATTTTTGAGCGGTTTCGTAAAAGTAGCCAGGTGATTGGCGATATTCCCGTAAAGCTCCTGATGGGCACTCATATAATACGCATTAGATAAACGGGAACCGATCAGCATAAACACCGTTCCTAATACCAGAAGGAGTCCTGAAAACACCGCTGTTATTTTCCAGAATAATAGGTTTCCTCGAAGTGTCTGAAAAGACATAAGTGCTTATAAATCTTCGTTGAATCGATAGCCTACTCCCCAGGACGTCAGAATAAATTTCGGGTTCGACAGATCTTCTTCAATCTTTCCCCGGAGCCGGTTAATGTGTGAATTCACAGTGTGTTCATAGCCTTCAAAGTTATATCCCCAAACTAAGTTAAGCAGGCGTTTGCGACTATAACTTTTACCCGGATTAGACGCCAGTAGGGCAATGAGATCGAACTCCTTAGCCGTCAGATCGATCCGTACATCATTCAGGCTAATCTTTCGTTTGTCGATATCAATCTCAAGATCGCCTGCTTTAATTAGTGTAGTAGAAAGCGCATAATGCCCTGCCTGGCTTTCTTCATTCCGTCTAAAAATCACCTTCACGCGAGCAATAAACTCTCTGATGCTGAATGGTTTGGTTAGATAATCATCGGCACCCGTTTCCAGGCCAATCACTTTATCAATCTCTTCCGATTTGGCCGACAGTATCAGAATTGGTGTACGACGGTCGATCTGACGTACCCGCCGACATATTTCCATACCCGTGAGTCCGGGCAACATCAGGTCCAAAATAATCAGGTCAAATGTCTGCCCATGCGCCAGCGCCAGGCCAGCCTGTCCATTGTTTACTGCCGTAACATCACAAGCCAAATCGCTGAGGTGTATTTTTAATAATTCGATAATGTTACGGTCGTCTTCAATAATCAGCACCTTATACATAGCCACTAGTATCGTTGAGGGGAAGCCTGTGATGGATCAAAATTCTAAAAAAATAGCGCCCAAATCACGTTGTGATACATTTGTTATACTTCTGCGATTTCTCAGGGATATCGTCTGCGTTGGTTTGCACCGTCATCCATTCAAAACGAATCTCTATGAAATTCCAGTCATCAATTGGTCTTCTGGCAGTCGTAACCAGTATACTCCTATCAGGACTTAGCGCCTGTAGTATACAAGATCACAACATACCTGCTCCAGTCACTACGACACTCTCCGTCGAGAATGTATTACAGTCACAACCATTGGTTGAATCGGGCACATTTCAGGGTACGGGCACTCCTCCAGTAATTTTACCAGGCCAGTCGATAAGCATTCATTTTTCGGCAGCAAAAGGCGAAGCAATCTCATTTGCTACTATGTATGGCTGGTCTAACGATCTGTTTTTTGCACCGGAAAACCCCGGTATTGCCGTCTATGATGCTACTGGTAATCCTATTCAGGGCGATGTTTCGTCGCAGATCAAGTTATGGGACAACGGCACACGCATCAATCAGGTACCGGGCTCCTCAGTTAATCATCCAGGAACGGCCGATAGTCAATCTATTACCGAAGTAAATGGCGTTGATGCACAGGGGAATACCTATCTGTCTGCCTCTAAACTTATCAAAGCCATGCTCGCTTACGATGGCAATTCCTACTTTACGCTAACGCTGCAGAATATTTCAGGTGGAACCGCGAATGAAACTCCGCTAAGCCCAGGTGTATGGGCGGTATCATACATTGTTGGCGGTAATCTGCTGAACCCCGCTCCACTTTATAGCAAAGGCCAACCCAGTGCCAATGGTCTGACTTCTATTGCAGAAAAAGGCGACAATGGCCCGCTGAGTACATACATCAGTGGTATCACCGGCATTTTCACCCCTTTATCGCCTATTCTTGTGGTTGTATATAACGGTATTACCAATCCACTTTTCACTGTAGGGCAGAAAGATCGGGGCGAAGGCTTAAAACCATTGGCTCAGAAAGGAAATGCCGACACGCTGGCTGCAACGCTACAGACAAAGCCAGGAGTGAAGGCTGTTTATGTACTGCATGCGCCTGGTACAAACGTATTATTGCCCGTCATCAATGGCCAGTCGGGCGGAAAAGTTTCGCAGACGTTGACCGTCTCTACTGGCGATCGCGTTGCTATCGCCACCATGTATGGGTTTTCCAACGATTGGTTCTTTGCTTCGACAGATGGGGTTGATGCCACACAAAAAGGCGATATTTCGTCAACGATTGCACTATATGACAACGGAACGGCTATTAACCAATTCCCAGGAGCTGGCATAACTCAGTTCAATCTAGCAGGTACCCCACTTGTCGAAAGCCAACCCATTGCGCTGGTACCGAATCCAAACTCGTTTACTACCTTACCCACTATTAATAAGATTATCAAGGTTACGATCAACTAACTGATCATCAATAACCGAGTATTGTAACGGCTTCCTTTCCTACCCAAACACGTTAGCTACCAACAACTGAGGTGTTTGGGCAGGAAGCTATTTAGCGACAGCGTTGTAAAAATCTTGTGTGCAACGGTTAGCCAGTTGACCAGACTAGCGATGAAAAATGTAGCTTTACCAGATTTTGACTACCAGGGCTGTTTCTACCGCGTAGAGGCAGCCATTCTGTTTTAACAGCAAACACTGGCGATCGACACTTTTCCTATGCAACCCCCACAGCCGAATCAGAAAAACATAACCACACGCTGCTGTATTGTGGGTGGTGGACCAGCCGGTATGATGTTGGGTTTTCTACTGGCCCGGTCGGGAGTTGATGTTGTTGTTCTGGAAAAGCATAAAGATTTTCTACGCGATTTCCGGGGAGATACCATTCATCCATCAACCTTAGAATTACTGGTTGAGTTGGGTTTATTAGATGAGTTTCTCAAACTGCCTCACCAGGAGCTTCGGGCCGTTCACGGAACCATGGAAGGACAGGAAGTCCCCGTTGCCGACTTCGCGCACTTGCCCACAACTTGCAAGTTTATTGCCTTCATGCCCCAGTGGGATTTCCTCAACTTTCTGGCCGATAAAGCCAAACAATTTCCTGCGTTTCATCTATACCTGGAAACAAAAGCAACTGATCTGATTGAAGAAAACGAGAAAGTCTTGGGTGTGCGAGCTACCAGTCCAACGGGTGAATTAGAAATCCGGGCCGATCTTGTAGTGGGCACCGATGGCCGCACTTCTGTCATTCGTGAAAAGGCGGGGTTGCCTGTCCAGGATTTCGGGGTTCCCATCGACGTACTCTGGATGCGAATTCCGAAAGACCCTGCCATCGGCGAACAGTCAGTAGGTTATTTTAAATCAGGCCAATTTATGGTGCTGATAGACCGACATGAGTATTTCCAATGTGGCTATATTATTCCCAAAGGTCAATTCGACTCAATAAAACAACGGGGTCTTGCTGACTTACAAGCCAGTATTCTAAGTATGGCTCCTTTTGTTGGTGACTATGTGAAAGAATTAAAATCCTGGGATCAAATTAGCCTGCTCACTGTCAAGGTTGATCGTTTACGGAAATGGTACAAACCGGGGCTGTTGTGCATTGGCGATGCCGCGCATGCGATGTCGCCAGCGGGTGGTGTGGGCGTCAACATGGCCATTCAGGATGCCGTTGCCACAGCCAATCTATTGACGGCTTCCCTGCAAAAAGGTCCGGTTACGATAACTGAATTAGCGCGTATTCAGCGCCGACGTTTGTGGCCCGTCCAAATTATTCAATTCGGGCAAATCTTCGTCCACCGACACTTTATCAATGCATCGACAACCAGACCTGCTAGCTTTCCACCGTTCATACTCTGGTTCCTCAAACACGTACCTTTCGTGCGCCGAATCCCCGCTTATCTGGTTGGCGTGGGACCATTACCTGAGCATATTCAGACAGAGGCAAAGTAATTTTCATTGTCAAGGCCAAGCTCTGGCTTGGCCAAATAACTTAACAGGCCAAGCCAGAGCTTGGCCCTGACAAACATCACATGACCGTACGATTTGGCGTCGATATTTTCCTAAAACAGGCCGCTCGTTATTCCTCGCAACGCTTGGCCCTCGTCACCAATCAGGCAGCCACAACCTCGACTTATATGCCCTCGCGGCAGGCATTGCTTGCTGCTGGCTACCCAATCGTTACGTTATTCTCACCCGAACATGGTCTGGAAGCGATTGGTGAGGATGGTCGATTGATGCCCAATGGAATAGATTCCTTAACCGGTTTGCCAATTATCAGCCTGTACGGCGATAAACTTCAGCCTACTGCCGAGGACTTAGCCGATGTCGATGCGGTACTTGTTGACCTGCCCGATATCGGTTGCCGCTTTTATACGTATCTCTGGACGCTTACGCACGTCATGGAAGCCTGTACGCTCCACAAGAAGCCCTTAATTCTCCTTGATCGACCCAATCCACTTTCCGGTAATATGGAGTTGGCAGAAGGCCCAATTTTAGACGAAATCGCTTGCGCTTCGTTCATTGGCAGATGGCAGTTACCAGTACGACATTCCTGTACGTTTGGCGAATTGGCCAACTACTGGAAACAGAACCGATTGCCCGCTCTTGACCTGATCATCGTGAAAACCGAAGGCTGGCATCGGGAGGCTTTTTCACGAGATTGGCAGTCTTCTTTTGTGCCAACCTCGCCCGCTATGGTCAGTGCCGAAGCGGCTTTGCTTTACCCTGGTCTGGGGCTACTGGAGGCTACCAATCTCAGCGAAGGACGAGGAACAGCTACGCCTTTTCAACTAGCGGGAGCGCCCTGGTTAGACGCCAATCGAATAGTGCGGCAATTTAACGAATTAGAATTGGGAGGAGTGGTCGGGCGAGCGATTACGTTTACGCCACAAAGCGGCAAATACGTGGGTCAATTATGCCGAGGGGTTATGTTTCATGTTACAGAACCGACCAAGTTCAAACCCGTTTTATCCGGGCTGTTGTTTATCAAACTGGTATATGATCACCAGCCTGATCAATTTGACTGGGCACCTTACTCCACTCATGTCAATCCGACGGGGAAACATCATCTGGATAAGTTATTGGGCACTCCTGATTCGGAGTCGCTATTTGAGCTACCGATTGCTTTGTTTACAAAAACGCTTCACAAACTACTAGCTTGTGAAGCGTGGGCCGAGGAGGTAAGGCCCTATTTGTTGTACTGAAATGATCCTGCGTGGTGTCGGTTTCTTAAAACCGACACCACGCATAATAATCAACAAAGCCTACTTATTCACACCTTTTACTTCTTGACCATCACGAATTTCTTCCGACGCTTTTTTAACAATGGTCATACCGGGTTGTACATCGCCAAATACCTCCACCAGACTGTCCAGAACGTTCCCTTTTTGCACCGATACCCATTGCGCCCGGTTATCATTTACTTTAATTACAAACATTTTTTCGCTAGAGCTAACCACCGAAGTTGTCGGCACGAACATCGTTTTACCCGTTCGTTCGATGGGCATTTGTACTTCGGCATACATACCAGCTTTCAATTCGTGACCAGGATTGGCTACATCGAACTCAGCCATCATGGCACGATTGGCTTCAACCAGGCTTTGCGCCGAACGAGCTAGTTTCGCGTTAAACTGCCGATTGGGAATCGCATTGACCGTGAACGAAACGGCACTTTTCGACTTTAACTGATTCGCAAATGATTCCGGAATGGCAACCGTTAAACGCAAAGTCCGGCTGTCTTCCAGAACGAATAGTGGCTTACCGCTATCGCCCGCACCAACAAGAGCACCAGGGCTGATGTTCCGTTCAATCACCATACCATCGAACGGAGCGGTAATGGTGAGGTATTGGCGAAGTTCGGTTTTGGCCTGGTAGTTGGAGCGGGCAGCTTGTACGGTGCCTCGTGCTACGGCAACCATAGCACTATCGCCCTGCATTCGGGCCAGCGCCTGGTCGAGTTCATTGGCCGATACAGCCCCTTCCATTTTAGCCGTTTGTAGCAACCGATTGTAGGTCAACCGACTGGCGCGGGCGCGGGTTGTTTGCTCGACCAGAGTAGCTTCCTGCGCCTGAACCTGCGCCTGCGCCTGACTCAATTCCGAAATCACTTCGGGCGCATCGAGTCGGGCTAATACCTGGCCTTTGTGAACCATCGTGCCCCGATCGACCGAAATATCACGCACAAAGCCTTTCACTTTGGCATACATGCTCACTCGATTCCAGGGTTTTAACTCGCCTGGCAGTGTAACCCGTTTGCTAGGTTGTAACTCCTGCACAGTCGTTACGGTAACCTGTTGCACTTCTGGCGCTTTCTCGGCAGTTGATTTCGTTTCGCTACTAGCCGACGAGCAGGCAGTCATGGCAACAGGAACAAAGAGCGAAAGGGCAAATGAGCGAATGAGCGAATAACTACGTCGCGGGTTAACACTTGAGCGATTTATGATTGACGAGTTCATGTCGATTTCCTTTGACTAGAGATAGATGATACTTTTATTACAGGCTATGACTCAGTTCCTGCTGTTCCTGATGGTAATATTTGCTTTCGGGATCTTCTGGGTCGAGCGATACCGACTGGGTAGTGGCTTTGGCCTGAAGCTGGGTAAACACACAAGGTAGAATCAGGAGAGCGGCCAATGTCGACGCAATCAGTCCGCCGATAACGGCCTGTCCCAGTGGGGCAATCTGATCGCCCCCTTCGCCTAGCCCTGATGCCATCGGCACCATACCCGCAATCATGGCAATACTGGTCATCAGAATCGGGCGAATCCGGCTATTAGCCGCTAGTACGACCGCCTTACGCGTATCGCCGATGTCCAGCCGTAGGTTTTCAGCATTGGTTACCATCAGAATGGCGTTCGCTACCGACACCCCCACCGACATAATCAGCCCCATATACGATTGCAGGTTCAACGTAGCCCCGCAGGCCAGCAGCATGAGCAAAGCCCCCGCTACCACCGCCGGAATAGCCGCCAGAATCACCAGTGACAACTTAAACGACTGGTAATTAGCTGCCAGCAGGAGGAAGATAATCACGATGGCCACGAGTAGCCCCGTCTGCAAACTATTAAGGGTATCGGTCAGAAGGTTGGTTTGCCCACCCATTTCCACAATGACGCCACGAGGAGGTTGGCCTGCTTCCTTAATAGCCTGCTCAACCGCTTTCCGAGCCGACCCCAGGTCTTTTTCCTGTAAGTTAGCCGTAACCGTTACCAGATTGTTTGGGCCAGCGCGGTCATATTCACCGGGCGCGGTTCCTTCCGAAAAGGTCGCTACATCCGACAATACGGGGTGCATTTCGCCACTGCGTAATGGAATGTTACCAATGTCGTTGGCGCTTCCCATCTGATATTCAGGAATCTGTACCTGAACCTGATAAGCCAGTCCTTTCGATTCATCGAGCCATAGGTTTTTATCCGTAAAACGGCTCGACGACGTAGCGGCCACCATGGAACGAGCGACCTGTGTAGATGTAACGCCCAACTGTCCAGCCCGTTCGCGATTCATGGTCACGTTCAGGATCGGATAATTCAGCGGCTGAGCAATCTGCACATCGCGCAGGAAGGCAATTTTTGCCATTCGCTCCCGAATCTTATTGGCGAACCGACCCGCTTCTTTCAGGTTTTTGGCCGCTACCTTCACTTCGATAGGCGTGTTGGCCCCCTGACTCATGATCTTTTCGGTTAGCTCAATCGGCTCGAACGAAATAGCGGCCGTCGGTAAGGCCTGGGCAATACGTCTCCGCAGCTCTTCCTTCAGATTGTCCATTTTAACATGATAATCTTCTTTCAGCGATACCTGCAAAACCGCTTCGTGTGGGCCACTGTTAAACACGAAGATGTTGGAGGTACCATAGCTGGATGGGACTGTACCGACATAGGCCGATGAAATTTCGACGTTCTCACCGCCTACCGCTTCTTTGATAATCCCAAGCACTTTTAGCATGGCCATTTCGGTGCGCTCTACACGCGTACCGTCGGGAATCCGTAGGCGCATCTGAAACTGATGACTATTGCCATGCGGCAGAATATCGGTTCCAATGACCATAAAACAGGCAACGATAACCGCCACACTACCAACCAGATACCCGCCAACGACCAATCCGCGACGGTTCAGAATTTTTTCGAGCGATGCGGAATAGCGTTGCTTGAATTTCTCAAATCCTTTAGCGTTGGCTGGTGCGTGTTCCTCTTCGATCATGTGACGTTCCCGAGCATCCAGGGCAAGGGTGGGCGCTTCATGTTCGGGATGGCTTTTCAGCAACCAGTTCGCCAGCACTGGTACGAACGTCTGCGACAACAGGAACGACGCAATCATGGCAAAACCAACGGACAGCGACAGCGGCAGGAACATAGAGCGGGGTACTCCACTCATTACGAACGCAGGGGCAAATACGGCCAGAATAGCCAGCAGAATCAGGAATTCGGGGAAAACGATTTCCTTACAGGCATCCCAAATGGCCACCGCTTTGGGCTTGCCCATCTCCAGATGCTGGTGAATATTTTCGATCGTTACTGTAGCCTGATCAACCAGAATCCCGATAGCCAGCGCCAACCCGGATAAGGTCATGATGTTGATAGTCTGACCAAACAGATTCAGCATGATTACAGCCGATAGAATCGAGATCGGAATGGTCATAACCACAATGATCACACTTCGCCAGTCACGTAGGAAGAGCAGCACCATCAAGCCCGTCAGTACAGCGCCAAGAATCCCTTCCGATACCAGGCTTTTCAGCGCGTTGGTTACGTAAACCGACTGGTCGAACTGGTACGAAATTTTCACATCTTCGGGCACAGCTGCCTGCAATTCGGGCATGGCTTTGCGAAGGTTATTGACGACATCGAGGGTCGATGCGTCCGACTTTTTGACAACGGGAATGTATACCGCCCGTCGACCATTGACTAGCGCATAACTCACCGTGATGTCAGCAGCATCTTCCACGGTACCTATGTCCCGCACAAACACCGTGGGTCCTGAACCAACCCGAATGGGTATATTCAGAAAGTCTTCCGGCCGTTTAACCAGCGAGTTAACGGGCGTCATCATGGTTTTATCCCCAACCCGGATATTACCAGCAGGCGACGGCTGGTTGTTGGTCACAATCGCCTTAATTACCTCCTCAGGGGTTAACTGATAACTACGGACCAGTTGGGGGTTAACTTTGATAATGACCGACCGTTGGTTTCCCCCGAACGGCGGTGGACTGGATACGCCTGGAATCCGGGAGAACATAGGTCGCACCCGCGATGACGCATAATCCTGAATTTCATTTAAGGATCGGCTCGGACTTTCAAAAACCAGCTGCCCCACCGGCACCGAACTGGCATCAAATCGGACAACCTGGGGCGGCACCGTTCCTTCGGGCATGTACGCCTTCGCCCTCGATACGTTGTTGGCTACCTCGGCCGCAGCCTGGGCCATATCGGTACCGGGGTAGAACGAAAGTTTGATCAACGACAACCCCTGAATCGTTTTTACATCGATGTCGCGAATCCCCGACACATACAGAAAGTGATCCTGGTAACGTGTCGCCATGAAGCCATCCATCTGATCGGGTGACATACCGCCATACGACTGCACCACGTAAATCGTTGGCAAATCCAGGTTCGGGAAAATGTCGACCGGAATGGTAAACAGCGACATCACCGAGAAAAACAGAAGCCCCATAACCATCACAACCACCGAAATGGGTTTACGCAATGCGGAACGAATGATGTTATACATAGCTTTTTCGTATTCGGTTTATGGTATTCGGTTTACGGTTGGCGTATAAGAGCTTACGCGCCAGCCTACCATAAACCGAATACCATAAACTGTAAACCTTATTTAACTTGATTCATAAACAGCGACAAGTCCCCGTCAGCAGCTGCTTTCAGGAGTAGGAAACGCCATACGTTACTGACAGCCACATAGCCATCGACCTCCGCCCGGTTGAGCGTGAGTACACTTTGCAGCAAGGTTGGCAAATCGGTCAAACCACTTTCGTAGCGTGATTTTGCCTGATTATAGGCTTGCCGGGCAGCTTGCAATTGAATGGGCGCCTGCCGGGCTTGTTCCAGCGCAACCTGATACAGCGTTTCCGCTTCCTGATACTGGCGGGTTATCTGCAATCGCTGCGTGTTGAACAACTGCCGGGAACGTTCTACCAGATATTGATCGGCCTGATAATCGTGCCGGGAACGTAGTGTGTTGGTCAGATTCCAGCGAGCTACAACGCCGACGAGATAGTTACCAACCTGATAACCAAGACCATTCAGTTGATTTGATTGAAAAACATCGCCCTGTTGGTTCGAGAAGCCGGAACCCCGGGCATTACCCACACCAACCAATGAAATAACCGGCATCCCGGAACGCTGGGTAGCCAGACTACGAGCCGCTGACAGATTTATCTGGGATTCAAATAACCGTAAGGTTGGATTCTTGGGCGAAAGCGAATCGGACAGAAAAACCCCATTCGGAAGTGTCGAATAGAAACTCATACTATCCACCCGCATATCGTTCTGCAATTGACCGGCCAATTCAGAAAGACGTAATCGCTGCACCTGTTCCTGCTGCTGGCTGCTCAGTAAAAGCAGTCGGGCACGAACGGCTTCGGCAGTGGCCAGCGAACTATCGACACCTGCCCGCATCCCCGACCGGACACCCGCATCGACCACCCGTTTGAAGGTCTGCGCCCGATCCAGGTTCGTGCGTTGAATCTGCACCAGTTTCTGATTGATCAGCAGTAGCAGATAAGCATCAATCGTTCGGACCTGATGCTGGAAAATCTCGTTTTCGTAATCAACCTGACTCCGCTGAAGGTCGGCTTTAGCCACGCCCACATTCGCCTTGATACGTCCGAATGTAATGGCCCGCCACTCGATAGACGCGCTGGTATAGCTACCAAAACTAGCCTGCGAAATAGCGGTAGCCCGCACACCGCCCGAGGTCGAGATGTTCGTGCCTTCGTTCGGAAAGAACGAGTTATTCAGGCTGTTGCTCGTGGCGTAGTTGTACTGATCCTGAAGGATCATGGTAGGCAGCAACTCAGTCCGGCTGGCCTGTAACCGCCGTTCGGCGCTACTAACCTCAGCCTGTTTGGATTTCAGGAAAGGATACTGTCGAACCGACTGCTCGACTACCTGATTCAGTGTAAGCGATTGCCCCGATACCTGGAACGTCAGCAGGCTTGTACCCAGCATAAGAAGCCAGCCCGATCGAGTTCGATACGCGAGACGACCGGAGAATCGCTGTGGGGAGCAATGAAAAAGAGCATGTTTCATTCACAACAACCTGACCGACCTTAGGCGCCGGTACGATCAAGTGTCTACAAAACACGATCTCAAATTTGGAAACATTTGGGAAATAGGGCCTTTGACAGAAAGAATTGGGGGTATTAAATCAACATCAGCAAATCCGCTCCTCTAACTTTCTCTTTTACCTGAAATTAAGTACGAGAACTGATTAGATTTGCCTGTTGTTATCCAGTTAGGCAACTTTAGTACATGGCACCACGAATACCACGTAACATTCTGGTTTACAAAAATTACTTCTGGGATTTTTACCATGCTCAAAAACCGGAGATTCAATTGAAAATCGACTGGGTAATTGGCTTGGTTAGAGATTTACCAATCATTCCAGAAAAATATTTTAAACATTTAGAAGGTAGTGACGGGCTGTTTGAAATCAGAATCAAGGTTGGTAGTAACATTTTCCGGGTCTTCTGCTTTTATGACGAAGGCAATTTGGTAGTCCTGATGAATGGATTTCAGAAGAAAACAGACAAGACACCTAAACAAGAACTGGAACGTGCAGAACGATTAAAACAAGCATATTATAATGAAAAATCCTCTCGATAATCTAACCTCCTTTGACGATCATCTCAATCAAAAATATGGTCAAAAAGGAACCGCTACTCGTGAAGCCTATGAACAAGGTTATGAAGCCTTCAAAATTGGTGTTCTGATCCAGGAGGCTCGAAAAAAGCAGAATTTAACTCAGGAAGAACTAGCCTTGAAAGTAGGAACGACAAAAAACTACATCTCGCGCATAGAAAACGATGCTAGTGACATTCGTCTAACCACGCTAATGCGCATTGTCGAAGGATTAGGCGGGCATTTGCAACTCACCTTTTGATGATAACTCCTCCATATGCTCCTCCTTCCCATCTACCCAACCCTTTCCGAAAACACCCAATTTCTCAATCATCCCGATTGTGAGCCAAGTCTTTCGATGACGATTGAGTTTTTCAATAAAATCGGCTACAACCCGCCTTGGATTGGCTATTACGCTCAACTCGATGGTCATTTAATGGGCAGTTGCGCGTTCAAAGGAAAGCCTAAAAACGGTCGGGTTGAGATTGCGTATGGCACTTTCCCAGACTACCAGCATCAAGGTATTGGAGCCGAAATGTGTGCCCAATTGGTACAACTCGCCCTAAAGACTGATCCTGCCGTTATAGTTACAGCCCGAACGTTACCAGAGGAAAGTTACTCCACGCGTATTCTCCAGAAAAATGGTTTTGTGAATCTCGGAACGATCTGGGATGAGGAAGATGGCGACGTGTGGGAATGGGAATTTGTTCGATCAAAATGAGCCGAAATTAGTTAACCGTTTATACACTACATTTTATTTGGATGACTATAGAACTGTATACGGCTCCCATCAACGATTCAGAAGAGCCAGCCGATTCCCCCATCTCCAACACAACAGGAGAACTCCCCGATCAGGAGCCAGCCCTTAACTTAGGCGATTTACTCGGTAGTTTCGACTCACAGGACGAAGCGCTGGAGTTCATAAAAACTCAGACGTTATCGCAAGGCCAATCCATTATCGATAGTGTAATCGTTTTATTCAGCCCCTACACACACGTTGAATTTCTGACGGTTACGATTCAAAACGACGATCAATCGACTTACCCTAAGAGCTTCTATCTGGTTACGGATGAAGGGTATTGAGTTCGTATAAAACGGAATTATAAGCCCACAGCTAAAACAGTGGGCTTATAATTCCGTTTTACCGCTACTATTTACGCGCGACCTGCGCCCGAATTCGGCTTAGAGATGGACCTTTAATGCCCAGATAAGACGAAATGTGCCCCAACGATACACGATTCAGAATATCCGGCTGACTTTCGATTAAATCGATATATCGTTCCTCGGCGGTTTGCGTCAACAAGCTTTCAGACCGCATCTGATTGAATAGGAAATACTGCTCGGCCAGTATCCGCCCGAAGCGTTCCCAGCTGTGCGATCTTGGGTAAAGCTGCTGCAAGTCTTCCCGGTCAATGACCAGCAATTCAGCATCTTCCAGCGCTTCAATCAGATACGGGCAGGCCGTTTTGGTCAACAATCCTTTCAGTGACGTCAGGAACATGTTCTCAGGAATGAAATACAGGTTGTGCTCCAGCTCGGTTTTAGGGTCAATGTAGTATACCCGAAACAGCCCTTTCAAGACAAAGCCAACCTGCCGACAAATCGAATTCTGGAAATTGAAGTAATCGTGTTTGGGCATTTTCCTGACGTGCCAGAATTCATCGGCCAGTTTCATATCGGCATCAGGGAGTTGCGCAAACTGGTGTAAATGGTGATGTAGGATATCGTGTGGGGCAGTAATCATTTTTTTTAGTTTGTTCGAGCGCTTTTTAACATAGGTGAAAAATAGGCAAGTATCGCCCGGCTACTTTTGTCCTATCAAAAACAAATCGCTAACAAAACTAAATCATACAGACATGAAAATTACACGGAATGCATCAGCACATTGGGCCGGAACAGGTAAGGATGGTAAAGGTAATCTGACAACAGCCAGCACGGTTCTGAATCAAACACAATACTCGTTCAACACCCGTTTCGCCGATGGCGTCGGTACCAATCCTGAAGAACTGGTAGCCGCTGCCCATGCAGGTTGCTTTGCCATGCAGTTAGCGTTTAACATTCAGGGAGCAGGCTTCGCGGCTGATTCGCTCGATGTAAAATGCACCATTACGCTCGAAGAGGCTGGCATCACCAGTTCTAAACTGACGCTTACGGCCAGCGTTCCAGGCTTAGACAAAGCTAAATTCGATGAGTTGGTCGATCATGCCGAACACAATTGCCCGATCTCGAAACTGTTCAACACCACGATCAGCGTTGACGCTACGTTGGTATAAGCAGACTTACAAATTCTAGATACTGGCGCGGGCTAATGCCCGCGCCTTTTTATTATGCAGAAACCACAGACAACTCATTGACAGCCAACTCAAAATGCAATAGATTTGAGCAAACGAGTTTTCCTAAATCAACTCCTTACCATGACAACGTCTCTGAAATTGCTCAAATCGCTCGACTGGACCATTCACACCATCCGATTTATCAAAAATCACTTTTTGATCATCTTTGGTCTGGGATTAATTGCTGCCTTTGGGCGGATGATTCAACTCAAAGCCTTCGGCCCAATCAGTCCGCTATCAAATACATTGCTTGAAGTAGTGGTTGAGTCAGTTCGGGTGTTGATTTTCGTTTATGCCTTGGGGCTTACCAATGTTAAAACTGGTGCCCTTCGTCTTGTGCAACTCGTTACGAACAAGCATAGTCGTAAACAAAACTGGCGACTAGCGGTCCAAAAAATGAAGGATAAATGGCTTAGTCTGCTGATTAATCTAGTTGCTTTTTCGGTTATCGCGCTGCTAGTCAACAAGCTGATCAACCACGTAGCGTATGAGACCTGTCTATACATTACGCTACAGGCACGCCAGATTATTTCCAACCAATCGTCTGAATGGGCAATTATTCTGTTTTTCAAGAATATCTCCGTGATTCCATTCACCCTAATTTTCAATGCGCTGTTCTGCCTTTGGCTTGTGAATCGGCTACCCAAACCGATTACCTACAGCTAGGGACGGATCGATAAGCGTTATCGATCTACTGTTTTCGCCATGCCAATAGTAAAATCGTGAGGAGCTGTCATACTTAGCGTGATTAGGGTTCCAATGAACAGTGAAGCGAAGATAATCCCTAGCAATAGGCAGTGTTTAAATTTCATGAGTCGTGTTGTTTCTGTTAGCAGGATGACACAAAAATGAACCATTGCCTCCTCTGCTCACAGCTTTAATTGACCAAGCATCTATTATGGCCGATGAATGGCCCTAAAACGGGCGTAAAGCTGATTGGGACATTTTCAAAAAAACTGCAAATTTCTCTTGACTCTCCCCTTACGTCATAGCTTACATTTGTTTCGTTAATCAGCACAAGGCGTTTATAATGAGGCAATATTCGGTTAAAAGGCTGGCGAAACTAGCGGGTGTTAGTGTGCGCACACTTCATCACTACGACCAGTTAGGCCTGTTAAAACCATCGATCCGTACCGAGGCCAGGTACCGATTGTACGGCGAAAACGAGCTAATTCGGCTGCAACAGATTCTCTTTTACAAAGAACTCGATTTCTCACTCAGCGAGATTCTCGACATTCTGGAAGATCCGAATTTTAACATGATCAAAGCGCTGGAAAGTCATAAACTGGCGCTCCAGGCCCGACAATACCGACTCTCGACGCTGCTGGCAACGATTGACAAAACGATTTCAACCTTAAAAGGAGAACGAGTTATGTTAACAACCGAAGAGTTATACGAAGGCTTTCCGAAAGGGCCGCAATACCGACAGGAGGCCGTTACCAACTATGGTGCAGAAGAAGTTGAAGCCAGTGAGCAAAACCTGCGTCAACAAGAGAAAGCGGGTTTTGAGCAATTAAAAGCCGACCAGAAGGCTATTGCCAAAACGCTGATGAGTCTGGTAAAACAAGACCCAGCCAGTAAAGTTGTTCAGCAACAGATAGCGCGTCATTACGACAACATTCGGGGCTTTTGGGGTGAAGAACTTTGTCGATCAAAAAATATGAAAGAAGCCTACAAAGGATTGGCCCAGCTTTATCTGGATGACCAACGCTTTACGAGTCAGAATGATCAGGCGAATCCTGAATACGCAGCCTTTTTGTACAAGGCGATGGTGTATTTTGCGAATACGGAGATCATGTAGAGACGCAACCCTTTGCGTCTCCTCACGCGTCAGTATTCTTTGGTCAGTAAAACCATTCGGGTGAGGAGACGCAAAGGGTTGCGTCTCTACAGAATCTTTCCAACATTGCGGCCTATTTTAGCGCTCTATTAGCGCAGACAACGTCATGAAAGTATTGGTCGTAGAAGATGAACAGGGGTTAGCAGAAAGCATCACCGATTACATGGTGAAGGATGGATACATCTGCGAAACAGCAGCTACGTTTCGGGATGCCGAAGAAAAAATTCATCTCTATACCTACGATTGCGTGATTGTTGATCTGACGTTGCCCGATGGCAATGGATTTCAGATTATCGAAACGCTGAAACGGCTTATTGCGACAACAGGCGTCATCATTATATCGGCCCGTAATGCACTGGAAGACAAACTAAAAGGCCTCGAAATAGGCTCCGATGATTACCTGACCAAGCCCTTCCATTTGTCGGAGTTGAATGCTCGTGTTAAATCGCTGCTTCGTCGGCGGCAGTTTGGTGGGCACACCGAAATTCGGTTTCAGGAAATCGTAGTGGTGCCCCATACCCGCAAAGTATTCGTCAATGGGCAGCTCACAACACTGTCGCGAAAGGAGTATGATTTACTACTTTATTTCCTGTCGAATGTGGATGTAGCCCTCACTAAAGCTTCCATTGCGGAGCACCTTTGGGGCGATAATATCGACTCCGCCGATTCGTTCGATATGGTGTATTCGCACATCAAAAATCTACGCCGGAAATTGCTGGAAAAAGGAGCTGCCGATTACGTACAATCCATCTACGGAATCGGCTATAAATTTAGTCAGCCTTGAAACTGCTTACCAAAACTAACCAGATTTACCTGACGTTTTCGCTGGTTATTTATCTGCTGACCGCGCTGGCCTTTTACCAGATTATCCGGCTCCTTATTTACGATGAGGTCGAAAGTCGGTTAAAAGTCGAACGGCGGGATTTTGAAACCTATGTCCGCAAACACAATGCCTGGACGAGTGCGCCGTATTTTGTTGAGAATAAGATTGAGGTAATACCCGTTAGCAAACGTGTCCCCATTCGGGAAGCCTTTAAAGACACACTTATTGAAAATCGCTACGATGGCGAACTAATTCCGTTCCGGCAATTGACCTTCTACGAACCGATTCACGGCATTATTCACCGCGTATCTATCCGTAAGTCTCTAATTCAGACCTATCGGCTAATCGAAGTGATTAGTGTTGCAATGGTACTTTTTCTGGGTTTACTGTTGCTTGGCATGTTCTGGTTTCAACGTAAACTCTCTGGCCGACTCTGGCTTCCGTTTTACGGTACGTTGGCGCGCATCAAGCAATTTGATCTCAACAACGATACATCTCTGCAATTGAGTAAGTCAGAAATTACGGAGTTCAATGAGCTGAACGATGTGTTGCAAAAAATGGCAGCGAAGATGCAGCAGGATTATCAAAGTCTGAAAGAATTTACTGAAAATGCATCGCATGAGATGCAAACGCCCCTAGCTCTCATTAACGCCAAAGTGGAGCAACTCATTCAGACCGAACAACTCACCGAAACCCAAACGAACTGGATTGAGTCAATTTATCAGGCATCCCGACGCATTTCTCGGTTGAATCAGGGATTACTCCTTTTGGCTAAAATTGAGAATCGGCAGTTTAGTGATACGCAATCAGTCGATTTATCGGCACTCTTGACAGAAAAACTAACCGACATGGAAGAGGTCCTGTCGTTCAAGCAGTTGTCAATAAACCTACAAACAACTGCGCCCTTTGCCGTCCAGCTTCCAGCTTCTCTGGCAGATAGCCTGGTCACGAATCTGGTTAATAATGCCATCAAACATAACCAGCCCAACGGTCGAATCGAGCTAACATCGACCGCCGATCAGTTGTGTTTAAGTAATACAGGAGGGCAATTGATCTCAGACCCCGAACGGTTATTCGAGCGCTTCAAAAAAGAAAGTACTGGGCCCGATTCGGTAGGCTTAGGGCTGGCCATTGTCCGGCAAATCTGCGACAGTTACGGCCTGCAT
Organism: Spirosoma litoris; assembly: GCF_054776755.1. NCBI lineage: Bacteria > Pseudomonadati > Bacteroidota > Cytophagia > Cytophagales > Cytophagaceae > Spirosoma > Spirosoma litoris. The sequence continues at coordinate 83,676 of NZ_BAAHBI010000042.1, forward strand.
ATTGCGTACCGGGAAACGGGCGGCATCCATGAATTCTGTATTTCCCGAATAGTTTAATTTTTCTCTGACAGGATTTACAGGATTATTTTGACCCTTCAATCCTGTTTATCCTGTAAATCCTGTCAGAGAAAAAATCAATCAGGCTGCGACGGTAGTTTCTCGGAGTTTTTACTGCGCTTCAATCGGTAGGTCAGCCCAACTACGATATTGTTCTTACCCGTGGCCAGCTGCGGGGTAAATACTCCACTTTCAAACGTGGCCGGATTGTAATTGGTCTGGTTTATAAGTCCCAATTGTATAATCCAGCGTTGATCGAACTGGTAGCCCACACCTGCATACAATCGATTCCGCTCAAACGTTGGTCCTAGCGGATTAACGAAGATTTCGTCGTACAAAGACAGGAAGGCTGTTTTATCCGTAATTGTCCGATTATTAAGGGGCACGAACATATTCAGCCGATACCGAATTCGGTTGCGGTAGGGTGTTGTACCGTCACGATACGTAAACCACCGCTGCTCAATACGATACCGATGTTCAAACTTAAGTCGGGTCAGGTATTGATTGATGATGAGCTGTTCCCAAATACGCTTTTCGGTATTGAGCGGACCAGCTGAGAGATCCTGATAATCATAGGTGGCATAACGCCCACCGGCTACCATCAGCGAGAAATTTTTATCAAGGTCGTAACTAACGCCAGCCTTCAGTTCATTGTAAAAATATTGACTGAACGTACCATTACTACGGGCTTGCAATTCGGCAAAACCGCCCCATTTTTTATCTCCACCGGGCAACTGAACCGTGGCAATCAGCCAGCTTCCTAACGGAGTTGCTGGCGTAAGAGATGTTTGTGCAAGTGTACGACTAATCGTGACAACAAAGAAATTGATTACCAGACAAAAAGCTAAAGAACGGCGAATCACAAGTTCAAGAATTACGTAGGGTACTCGTAAGTAAAATCACTTACAAAAGTACAGGCAATTAAGCACGCATTACCTTGCCGACTTCATTCTTAACAATTTGATAATTTTACCAATCGCCGTTTACCTCAGTGGGAACCTCAACCGTAAACTTGTACTCTTTCGATTTAAGGATTAGCCTTTTGTGTGAACTTAAGCCTATTAGGTGCCATAGGCCATTAGTTACGTTATTTATCAAGTTTCTTTTTGATTTCTAGTTGAGTAATGGGAATTGGCACGGGTGGGTTTGTCTGATAAGGTTGGAGTGGTAACTGAAACCAGGACACACTATGCCACGCCCCCAGCTTGTAGCCAATATTCGTATACGTCCCAATGTGTTCGAAGTCGAATGAACGATGAAATGATTCGCTTTTGTGATTAGGCAACGTAATACCCGCATAGGCATTGTAATAGCCTTGCCGACGTAATAAATCAAATAACGTATTATAAAGCTGACGAGCAATCCCTTTTCGGTGACGGTCAGGATGCACATACACCGATGTCTCGACGGACCATTGATACGCGGCTCGGTCCCGGTGCTTCGACGCATAGGCATACCCTAGTAATCGCCCGTCGATTTCAGCTACCAGATAAGGAAATTGCTGCTGAATGGCTTGAACACGTTCGGTAAACTCAGCAACAGTTGGTATGTCATATTCAAACGTAATGGTCGATCCTGTAATAAAAGGCGCATAAATAGCCAGAATAGCGGGCACATCGGCTGATGTAGCAAAACGAATGATCATAGTTCAGGCAAGATAAGAAAAGCTGACCCTTCTACGAATACCTGCTCGCTAATCTAGTACTCGTCCAATTTAGTTTCTATAGATTCTCGGGGCCGCCCGCGCGGTTGATCCTATCGTCTTTGATTATCAGAACAATAGGGGCAACCGCGCGGGCGGCCCCGAGAATCTATAGAATCCCCCAGAATCTATTTTGCCAAAGCACTAGTCAGCCGATGGCTCTATTTTGCTCAATATTTTCTTGTCGATGTAGAACGTACCAAAGGGAACCATACAGGCAAGCAGCACTTTCCAGGTCGTCGTTTTAAACTTCCATCGGTATTCGACTCCCACGCTTAGCGTATTGAACACAAATAGAAGAAATAACACGCCATGAACGGGACCAATTGCTTTTACGAGTGTTGGATCGCCCAGCAGGTGTTTCGCAGGAACGGCAATACCAATCAGTACGAGTAACGAAATGCCTTCTAAAAGACCAATGAGTCGAAGCCGACCGATGTTTGTTGTGAGGAAATTTTTCATGGTTATTGGAAACCGGCGGACCGGCAGATTTTTATGATTGGTACGTTTCTCTGTCATCTCGACGCAAGGAGAGATCTCGAATTGCCGCCTTAAGATCTCTCCTTGCGTCGAGATGACAGAAAATAATTAATATACTCGTAAATAAGGCCGATTAGCCAGCGGTGAAAATGGCCAGGGAATGGCAATAAAGATGATGAATAACGCAATTGAAAACCAGATCAGCATCGTTCTGAACTTCTCCTGATCGGTTGGTCTGCGTTTGGCCAGAGCCGAACCAATGGTCAGAACAATCACCGAAACAAGCATTAATAGCATGTGCACAAGTCCGAAAAAGGCGGTATCGATATGCGCAATCGTGTTCTTAAAATCATGCCAGAAATAGCTAACAATCGGGCTCTTGCTGTACAAAATAACGCCAATTGTCAATTGCAAATGAGCAATAGTAGCCGTCCAGTGGCGAACCGAATTATCCGTTTTCGAAAACACCGCCTGAGTTGTGAATCCTTTGTATGCCCTGAAGATGGCATAGAACAGACTTAGTAAAACCAGCCATCGAAAAATTGAATGAACAACAAGTAGAGACAAATACATTTTCTAAAACCAGTACATCGGCCTGTTTATCAGGTCAATCAATCCAATAAAAAGAGTGCTGCAAAGGTCTCTACCATCATTAAATCAAGCTAGGACTAACAACGCGACTTCTAGGACATTTCAATCATCTTGCGAAACGCTTTGGGCGTTACACCTTCGTATTTTTTGAACAGACGACTAAAGTATGATGAATCGAAAAGACCGACTTCGGCAGCTATTTCACTGATTGACAACGTACTCTGATAAAGCAGCACTTTGGCTTCCAGTACAATGGTTTCATCGATCCATTTGGTGGGTGATTTTCCAGTAATTGCCCTGACTGCCTTATTCAGATGGTTTGGCGTAATATTCAACTCGGATGCATAGTCCGTTACCCGATGACTGGTCCTGATTCGATCAACCAATAACTCCCGAAACCGATTCGTAATACTCACGGCGTTGGTCTGCATATTGACCGACACGGGCTTGTACACCCGATTCACTTCGCACAACATCGCGATAAAATAGGATTGGATAATGTCCAGATTGGCTAACCCGTTTTCCGAATAAGCGAGTAGTATCCGTTTAAGGAGCCGACGGACAAACTTGGCCGTTTGTTTATCCAGATGAATACGCGGATTACCCCAAACCCGCAAAAATTCGAAGTCTTTTAGCAGTTCATTTTTGCCAAACTTCCCAATAATGAAGTCATTATGAAAGTTGCACAGATAACCGTGATTTTGATCAACATTATTGAACGAATACACCTGACCGGCTGGCACAACCAAACACTCGTTTTTGTAAATGGTGTAGGTTTCACTCCCAATCGTCATCACCGCTTCGCCATCGGTGAGGAAAATAAACGTGTGCGTTGTTGAGCGAATCGGCGGAACAGGAAGCTTTATCAGACGAATGAGTTTTTCAACTTCTACGATGAAGAACTTCCCAAAATCAAGTTTCAAAATAGCATCCAGTTTCTGTTCAGGCTGCATATAGGCATCCCGAAACGTTTCTGTGCTATAGGTCCGGATTTTACTTTTCGACACCTGCAGTAATAACAATCACACCTCTGTTAGTAACAATTGTGCAATCAGGAAATAAACACCAATGCCAATCAAATCATTGGCCGTTGTGATAAAGGGCCCCGAAGCTACTGCTGGATTGATTCCGATTCGATTGAGCAGCAAGGGCGTAACCGTACCCATAAATGACGCCAGTAATACCACGGCAAGCAATGACGTGGCCACAACGAAAAACAGACGCGGTTCGCCAATGATGAAGGTGTACGTACCAGCAATCAGGCCTACAACCAGACCATTGATAATCGCGACCAGCAGGGTTCGGAGCAATCGCTTGGCCATTGTCATACTCAGGCCCGTTGTATCGGTAAGGCTTTGCAAAATAAGCGAAGACGTTTGAATGCCCACGTTACCTCCCGTCGACCCAATAATTGGAATAAACGCAGCCAGAGCCGCTACTTTCCCCAATTCGCTCTGAAATCCGTTGATAACCGTTGCTGCCAGCAAGCTCCCAACGGCCCCGGCAACTAACCAGGGAAGCTGCACTTTAGAACGCTGCCAGACACTATCATCTTCTTCTATTTCGCCCGACAAACCCGAAATTACCTGAATATCTTCTTCGGCCTGTTCAGTAATTACGTCGACGACGTCATCGATGGTAATCCGGCCAAGCAACCGCTGCTGCACATTTACAACCGGAATGGCATCCAGGTCATATTTCTGCATCAACTCAGCTACTTCGGCAACTGGTCGATAGGTTTCGACAAACACCACATCTTCGTCGTAGAGGTCGGCAATCTTAGCATTTTTCCGGGCCAGCACGATTTTTTTGAGCGATATCAGCCCAAGGAGTTTACCCACTTCATCGACCACATAGACGGCATACACATTTTCGACGTCTTCGGCTTGCTGGCGGATTTCTTCAATGCAGGCGTTGACAGTCAGGTTGACACTGATTTTGATCAACTCCTTCTGCATCAAGCTACCCGCAACACCATCTTCATAATGCAGCAAATCCAGAATAAAGCGGGCCTGTTCACGATCTTCCAGAAAGCCGATAACCTCTTCCCGCACCTGAATGGGCTGCTCATTCAGCAAATCCACGGCATCATCCGAATCCATCTGGTTGATGAACGGAGCCAGTTCTTCCGACGTAAACAGTTTGAGCAAATTAGTGCGTACGGTCGGGTCGCTATTGGCCAGAATTTCGGCGCCGACGGATTTATCCAGCAGTCCTAACAGGTAGCGTGCCGATTCAGGCTCCAGTTCGTCCAGAATCCCCGAAATATCAGCCGGATACAACTCCTCCATCTCAGTCCGAAGCAGCGTTTCATCCCTCGTTTCAATAGCCGACTGAATATGATCGAGATAGTCTTTGGTGAGTTCGAAAGTCACGGTTTTAATAAGTGAAAGAGTGAATGAGCGAAAGGGTGATGGCCAAGCGTTCGTCGCTCTTTCACTCTTCCGCTCTTTCACTCATTAATTGTGTTAGTTCCACAAACTGAGCCACACTCAATTGCTCGGCGCGTTTATCCATGAATGGACTGGCAAGAGCGGCTTCTGTCGGGTTTAGGGGTTTCAGGGCATTTCGAAGCGTTTTCCGGCGCTGACTGAACCCATGTTTCACCACTTGCGTGAATTTTCGCACATCGCAGCCCAGATCGGTGACCGCATTTCGCCGAAGCGAAATGACGCCCGAATGAACTTTGGGAGGTGGATTAAACACGTCCGGGTCGACCGTGAATTCATATTTGATGTCATACCAGGCTTGTAGCAATACGCTCAAAATGCCATAATCCTTGTTACCCGGTCCCGACGCCACGCGCTGTGCCACTTCGCGCTGAAACATACCCACCACTTCGGGTACCCGATCGCGCATGTCCAGTATTTTGAAAAGAATCTGGGTCGAAATGTTGTAGGGGAAGTTGCCGATTACGGCAAACAACTCGGTATTATCAGGCTGTTTGGTCGGGAGTAAATCAGGTCGAATATTCAGAAAATCGGCGGGTAGAATATGCCCATCGAGTGCGGGAAAATGCTGTTTCAGGTAATCTACCGACTCACGGTCAATTTCAATCACATAGGTCTCAAAACGGGTATCGTTCAGGACAAACTGCGTCAGAACGCCCATACCCGGTCCAATTTCGAGGACTTTTTTATATTCACCATGCCCGGTCAGCAGTTCAGCAATGCGTTGAGCAATACTCAGATCTTTCAGAAAATGCTGGCCGAGTTCTTTTTTGGGTTTGACGTACATCTGTGGCTTGTTTTCGAGCGGCTCGGCGTTCCGACGGTTCGGCACTCCGACAGTTCGGCGTTCTGGTACAAAGGTACGGCCATCTCTACCAAAAATGTAGCTGAAGTAGTGCAATTGTATCTCAATTAATCTTCTGTTAAAACATGTTTGGGCACGCAGCAGCGAAAGCTATTTCCCTTCTGAATTACACCACATTACCTCAAAATACTAGTATTCATACATGTACTAACCAATGGAGTTACACCTACGTGGAACAATCGCTCTCAATTGAGCGTCTCTATAAGTGTACCATTCTCAGAGTTTATGACTCGCCGTCAGCATTTTGTTATTATCCTGATTTTAGGGACACTCTCTACTATCAGCCCATTCTCTATTGATATGTATTTGCCGGGCTTTCCGGCTATTGCCAAAGATCTTCACACCTCCATTTCGCAGGTTCAGCTGTCGCTGACGGCTTATTTAGTGGGCATTTCGGTTGGACAACTTCTGTATGGGCCTTTGTTGGATCGGTTTGGCAGAAAACTACCGCTTTATGCCGGTCTGGCCATTTATCTCCTGGCCTCAATTGGTTGCGCCTTAAGCACTACGATTGATATGCTGATTATGATGCGCCTTTTCCAGGCATTGGGCGGATGTGTTGGCCTGGTGGCGGCTCAGGCATTAGTGCGCGATCTATTCCCAGTCAATCAGATTGCTCAGGTTTTTTCGCTGCTTACGCTGGTGATCGCCGTTTCGCCAATGATTGCTCCAACCGTTGGCGGATATGCTACTATTGCGCTGGGGTGGCATTCGATCTTCCTGATTCTGGCCGTCATAACAGGGCTCATTCTGGTCGGTGTGTACTTTGTCCTACCTGACGGTAAAGCGCCCGATACAGCTCTGTCTCTTCAACCGAAAGCGGTACTGGGAAGCTTTTTTACCGTATTGAAACAACCCCAATTTCTGATCTACGCGCTGGTAGGTGGTCTGGCAACCTCCGCCCCTTTCGCGTTTTTGGCGGGTTCGTCCGATGTGTTCATGAATATTTACCACGTAAACGAACAGGAATACGGCTGGATTTTCGCCGTTCTATCCGTTGCCGTGATTGCGCCAACCCAATTGAACCGATTTTTCCTGAAACGATTCACCAGCGAACAAATCATTTTCGCCACGCTGCGGTATCAAACCGTCGTTGGGCTTTTGCTGGTGTTTGGAACCTGGGCGGGCTGGTATGGGCAATATGGACTGATGGTGATGTTATTTCTCTTCCTATGCGGCCAGGGAATTACGGGTCCCAATGCATCGGCACTTTCGCTGGCTCCGTTTGTCCGACATGCCGGAAGTGCAGCGGCCCTGATGGGCAGCTTCCGTATGGGCATTGGTGCCTGCGTATCGGCGGCAGTGAGTGTGCTGCACAACAACACCGCTCTTCCGATGGTAGGTGTGATGCTGACGGTTGTAGTTAGCGGATTGCTGGTTCTGCTGATTGGCCAACGAGTCGTACAGCACCGAAGTCGGCACGAAGATGTTAATGAACCTATGGCAGAGGTTATGTTATGAGTTTATTCTCACCGGGTTGAAACCCGGTGAGAATGAAAATTATCCAAGATTATTTTATGAAAGCCAATACCCCGCGCCATGCACGATCATGCCGATAGCTTTGACCCTGATCACGACTATTGGTTAACAGGCATCATAATCCCTACGCTGACCGATAGCCTCTTGGCCAAACATAGCGCAGGCTACAATTCTTTCTCCGATGGGTATATTGATATTCAGCCGCAGGAAATTGCTGTCAATCAAGGGCTATTTACGAGTACGTCTCGGCTAACCTACTTCCCCATCGTGACGGTTCAGCAGTTCGACCAATCGGTATGGGTTTCCTGCATGTGTGATGCGCCAAAAGATAAACTGTGCGAACACCAGGTACGGGTTTTATCGAGCTTGCTTAGGCGCAGGGAGTTCCGCATTTTCTTCGATCAGGCCCTTCGGCACGACGCAATTAAAGCGGTTGCCAAAGATTATGGTCTGGAAAATGAAGAACAACTGGATGATTTTTTCGACATACATTATCAGAATAAAACGCTAAGTATCAAGCCCAAACAAAGAGAACTCATTCCACTATCGCAGGCAGATAAAGATGTTCTTATTACCAGCCTTTTGCAAAAAAAAACGCATCTGGGACCAGCCGTTGATAAGCCTATTTCGAGTCTGAAACGAATTCTGGTTTTTACGAAACACCGCTACTATAATCAGTTCTGTCTGGAGCTGTTTGAAGCTGCTACAGCGCGAGATGGTCGAATCAAGAATCCATTAGCCTCTGTTCAACCCTTCGAAGTGTTACCGAAAGTAGATAATCTGAACGACGTAAAATTCTATTCGGCCGTTGCCAAATTCCAGAATCAGCACCGTATTAAACAAGAAGAAACGGACTTGGAGAGCTTACGTTTAGTAGCCTCGAATCCGGCAAAACTGGCCGTTTTTTATCACTCGAGTAGTATTTCAGAAAATATTACGGCCCATTCGCTTACACCCGTCAAGCTCACCACTCTGAAGACTAAACTAGCCTTACTAGTTCGGCAGGTAGATCACTTCTACGAGATTTCGGGATCGCTGACCATTGATGGTGGAACCTACGAACTTCACATGCTAACCCTTAAATACGATTATTTCATTTTACTCGATGATACGCTCCATTTAATCGGAAATCCTGATTATCTGCGCGTTATCCAGTTTTTTACGAAGCGGAATAGTAAGATCATTCTTCACCAGTCAAAATACGAAGCTTTTCAACAGGAGGTTCTGGTTAAACTGGAAGATCAGATTCAGATCAATTATGCGTATCTGAAACCGGCAACGCCAGCTCAGTTGATCGAAAAAGGATTTAATCAGGTTCGGGAGCGACTCATTTACCTCGAAGACACGGAAAACTACGTCGTATTGACGCCTGTCATGAAATACGGCCCTGTTGAAGTACCCGTACTATCGACCCGACAAATTCACGCTGTCGATAGCAAAGGGAAACCATTCACGGTAAAGCGCGATGAAGCTGCTGAAATTCAGTTCACGCTGGCAGTAGTAGCGCAGCACCCTGATTTTCAGGACCAGCTTCACCAAAACCAGTTTTTTCTGCACAAAAAACATATGCTCGAAGAAGGCTGGTTTCTCGATGCCTTCGAAGCCTGGCGGACTCAGGATATTCAAATCAGAGGCTTTAATACTCTCAGGAACAACAAACTCAATCCAAACAAAGGGAAAGTTTCGGTTATTGTTAGTAGTGGTCTGAACTGGTTCGAAACTTCACTGGGATTATCGTACGGGAAGCAGCAGGTGACACTGAAAAACCTGCACAAAGCCATAAAGAACAAGAGCCGGTTTGTTACCCTCGACGACGGAACGCAGGGCCTGTTACCTACTGAATGGCTCGACCGATTTACTGCCTATTTCCAGGCGGGGGAAGTTGTTGACGAACGTATCCGAACACCGAAAGTTAGCTTTGCGAGCATTGGTGAATTGTATGCCGAAGAGCAGTTGATGAATGACGTAAAAGATCAACTGGCTTTGTTTACGAAAGGCTTCGCCGACTTTAAAGCGATCAAGCCTGTCGCCGTTCCCAAAGAGCTGAATGCTAAGCTCCGGGACTATCAGAAAGAGGGGCTGAATTGGCTGAACTTTCTGGACGATCTTGGTTTTGGAGGGTGCCTGGCCGATGATATGGGACTCGGAAAAACGCTTCAGGTTATCGCTTTTATGCTGCTCTTACGCGAGAAGAAAAAGGCTATGACCAATTTAGTCATTGTACCCACCTCGCTCCTGTTCAACTGGCAGGCCGAAGTGGCCAAATTTGCTCCAACCCTGAAAATTCATACATTTTATGGTGCCGATCGCGCGTTGACGAAAAAGGAGTTTGGCCAGTACGACATTATTTTAACGTCTTACGGCACCCTCCTGTCTGAGATCCGATTTTTAAAAGAATACCTGTTCAATTACATCTTCCTGGACGAATCGCAGGCGATCAAAAACCCGGAGTCGCAACGTTACCAGGCAGCGCGATTGTTGCAGTCTCGCAATAAGCTTGTGCTGACGGGAACGCCCATCGAAAACCACACATTCGATTTATACGGCCAACTATCCTTTGCCTGTCCGGGTCTTTTGGGGAGCTACAACCATTTCAGGGCTCACTACTCTACGCCCATCGATAAGTTTGGTGACAGCAGTCGCGCCCGCGAACTCCAGAAAAAAATCAATCCGTTCATCCTCCGTCGAACCAAGGCACAGGTGGCAACCGAGCTACCCGATAAAACAGAGATGATTCTCCATTGCGACATGGGCGTGGACCAGCGGAGTGTGTATGATGCCTACGAACGTGAGTTTCGGAACTTCTTACTGACGACCAAGGAAGGAGATATTCCCAGAGATCGTCTGCATGTGTTACAGGGTCTGACCAAACTACGGCAGATTTGTAACTCGCCCGTGCTGTTGAACGACGATGAATTTTACGGTGATCCATCCGCCAAAATCGATGTGCTGATGGAGCAGATCGAGAATAAATCACCGAATCATAAAATCCTGGTTTTCTCCCAATTCGTGTCCATGCTCGACTTGATTAGAAACGAGCTGGCGAAGCGCCAGATTGGTTTCGAGTATCTTACGGGGAAAACGCGTAATCGGGCTGCCATCGTTGATCGGTTCCAGACGGATGAGTCTATACGTGTATTTCTGATCAGCCTGAAAGCGGGGGGTACGGGCCTTAACCTAACGCAAGCCGACTATGTATACTTGGTTGATCCTTGGTGGAATCCAGCCGTTGAGAATCAGGCTATCGACCGGAGCTATCGCCTTGGGCAGAAGAAAAATGTAGTCGCCGTTCGGCTAATCTGCCCCAACACGATTGAAGAAAAGATTTTGTTACTCCAGGAATCGAAAGAGAAACTAGCTGGCAATCTGATCAAGACCGACGCGGCCATTGCTAAATCGTTGTCCAGAAAGGATTTATTGAATTTACTGAGCTAGTTTTTCTGACAGGATTTACAGGATTCACAAGATTTTTTTGCTGTGTTACATCTTGTGAATCCTGTAAATCCTGTCAGAAAACACTACTCGTCCATTGGCTCAATCGGGCCGTATTTAGCTTCACGGATCGCGATCCACTCGCGGGCTGTACCGCCCTTTGAAAAATGGTCATCTTCGTCCTGAATTTCCTGATCCCAGCTAAACTCAGTCGAGAATTGGCCTTGAGCTGTCAGATCAATTTGAAGCCGATTCGCGGGCGGAAGACCTTCCGTTTTTCGATGCAGGTATAATTCCTGAACGGCTTCGACCAATTCATCCGGGAAATCGGTCGGCAAAGGCTCTGCTTCACCAGTTGGCGTCAGGTAAGTACCTTCAAATTCAATATCTTGTCCATTCGACAAAATCTGAACATTCAGTCGGACAATAGTCCATTCGTCGGGAATAATGCTGCTGATACCATCAGTCAGCACATCGTAAATTTCATTGGTAGTCATGCGTATACTATAAGGCGCTTACGCGCTAAATCGTTCGCAGCTTTACCGCCCAATCAACCGCCTATTAGTTTTTCACCTGAACAGGCAGGTCTTCCAGTTGCGCGTAACTCAGTTTCCAGCTATTATCGCTCCCTTTTTTCCAAAGCAAAATATAGTTGCCTTCGCCGTACGCATGTGGATCTTTCGGATTCAATGGCAGTACATCAACAGAAAATGTACCCGCTTCGTACGCAATTTTGCTATCCGATTCCGAGCTTACCACATTGGTTTTCAGGTCGGTCAGCGTGGGCAACGTTTCGCGCACCCATTTGTCGGCAACTTCTGCTTTCCCTTTAAAGTGCGTACTACCTTGCAGGAAATGGGCATCATCGGCCAAAAGCGAGATTATTTTGGTTGAGTCTTTATCGTTCCAGGCGTTGATAAACTGGCGATTAAGATCCTGAATATTAACCGTATCGGTCGATTGCGAACAGGACGCAAGAAGGGTGGCCGCGACTAAAATGCGGATGGATGTGTTCATGACATAACGTTTTAGAAGTGAATGATAAAAAGGGTGTTGCCGTAAATGGAGATTCTATAGATTCTCATCGATTCTACTGAAATCAATAGAATCCTGATTTACGGCAACACAGGTACTAGTGCTTTGGCAAACTAGATTCTAGGGGATTCTATAGATTCTCGGGGCCGCCCACGCGGTTGGTTCTATTGTACTGATAATCAAAGACGATAGAGCCCAAAGAATCTATAGAAACTAAAATGGACGAGTACTAATTGTTACCAGCTTTTCCGGCGGTATTCGGAGGTTGGATAAGGCGACAGAGGGTCACCATAGGTATCATTTGGCAGATAACCCGCTTTCAACACGTAAGAAGTTGTAGGTTGAGTCGTGTCGATCAGGCTAGCTCCCTGTGTCTGGGCAACAGCAGCAACGGCAGGCATACCTGGCTGTGCGGCTGGTGTTACAGGAGCCGTTTGTTGAGCTACAGCTCTTGCATGGGCTGCCTGATTAGCCGCAGCGCGATCGGCAGCCGCTTTCTGAGCCGCAGCCCGTTCAGCAGCGGCAATCCGGGCGGCTTCGGCTTTGTTTTTATTGTCTGTATGCTTACCGATGGCATACCCGGCAGCCCCCCCAACGACTCCACCTACCACGCCACCGACAACCCGGTTACGTTTATTGATGATGGCACCCGCAGCGGCACCCACTCCTGTACCAATGGCCGTTCCGGTTGCCTGTGGACTCCAGCGTCGTTTTGATTTTTTACCGATGGCATACCCAGCAGCACCCCCAACGACTCCACCAACCACGCCACCAACAACCCGATTACGTTTGTTGATGATAGCTCCTATGGCAGCACCGCTACCGGCACCAATAACAGCCCCATTTGTACCAGTTCCCCAGCCTTTTATAGCCTGGGCCTCAGCGTACTGACCAAGCGAAATGATTGCCAGCATTAGTAGCGTAACAATCTGATGTGTCTTTTTCATAGTTGTAATTCTTAGTAGGATAAGTTGACTTATCAATGACAATTAACGCGTTCGCCTTCGTCATTGTTTAGCATAAGACTATGATGAGAACAGATGGTTTAATGAAGATCTCTTTATTACACTTGCCTGTACGTGTTTGATTACGCAGTCAATCAGACACAAAATAGAATCGGGCTGTTCATTGGTTTAGCCAATGAACAGCCCGATTTAAGCGTTCAGCGTACTGTTAGTCTACAAGTTTTTCTGCCAGATTTCGCGGAGTTGCACTTGTTGTGGCGTGGCCTGAGGGTTTAACTCGAAAACATATTGTTTAAGCCCCTCCTTTTCCAGCATCGGGCATTTCACGGTAATATCCTGCCCGTTTCGCCGAACTGTGACTTCGTAGGTATCGCCCGGTTTCAGTTGCTTCAGGTCAGTCTGAATCTTGCCGATATTGTCCATACTCAACGGCTGACCATTGAACGAAACCCATTCATCGTTTTCCTGTAAACCAGCCTTCAACAGCGGGTCGGTTATACGCGTAAGAACAAATTTGGTACCGGTAAAAGCGGGCTTCATCCCCAACAGGGCAACTTTCTCTCCGGTGGGAATAGCTGGTGTATAGGTGATTCCCAGTTTACCATAGTAATCGCTAAAGGGCAGTGGTTCAGCCGCTTTGATATACCGATTAAAGAAATCACCAATTTCAGGATAGGTCTTTTCGGTAAAAACGGAGAAGAACTCTTTCTCCGGGAATGATTTATCCGGTCCGTAGGTAGTGGCTAGTTCATTGATAACCTCACGCAGCCCCCGCTTTCCGCCCGACAGCTCTAACAGGCGGATGTCCAGCAACCCGGCAACCAGAGCGCCACGGGCATAAATGTTTCCGTATTGACGCTGGCCTTCGTCGGTATAACACGTTAAGCCTAATTTGCTCAGGCTATAGGTTGTATCGAGGCTTTTATCGTAAGCAATTTTCTGGCTTAGTTCACCGAAATAAGTCGGCAAATCCATAATCTGACCGCGCAACTGCATGGCATCGCTGGCCCATTCGGTTACGCCTTCGTACAACCAAAGATGCTCCGAAGGTGTAGGCGTCTCGAAATTAAACTGCTGAATGATTTCGCTATGAATGTTCAGTGGCGTGACTACGTGAAAAAATTCGTGCGCAGCAATCGACGTCATCTCATCGGCTAATTTCTTCGAAAACTCTTCCTCTTTGATCACGTATTCTGAGCTATACGAATGCTCCCAGGCACCCCAGCTTTGGTCCTCAAAATGATACAGAAACGTATAACGCTTGACGGGCAGTTGCTTCAAAAACTGACCAGCCGCCGTCAACATCGACTGCATGTTGTTCAGCAATTGATCCGACTTGATTTTATCGCTTTTTGAGTAGGTGTACACATCGATCTGCGCACCCGCAACGGTTGTTGTGGCTTTCGTCAGGCGGCCCAGCAAAATGGGTGAATCCACAATCCGGTCGTAGGTGGCCGCGGTGAAATTACCCTTCGCATTTTTGTCTAGAGCTGTTCCGACAACCCAGCTAGCGGGGTAGTTTAGTTTCAATTCGATCGGTGCCGATTGCATGCCCATTGGGAAACCAAATACGCCCTGACCGTTGATCAATACGTGATCGTTCTCGATGGACGTACCGCACATATTGTACGGTTTGTGTTCATTTACAGGCGTATCCCAGGTTTCGGCAACACTGTATTGAACCGTCCGGACTTTTTCGGGTCGGTCAAATTTCCACTGGTTGGTCGATACTTGTGTTGTTTTCACTTCTTTTCCTTTGGCATCAAATGCCTTGAACGAGCGCACATACCGACCAATATCCATAACCTGATAAGTTCCCGGCGCCGTTGATGCAAACTGATACACAGCGTTATCGGCAGTTAATCCGTTCACATGTAGCGTTACTTTGAATTCGTCGTCGGCGCGGTCGTTGAGGTTCACTTCATACAGTAACGGAAGCGTTGGTTTGGCAAAGGAAAACTGAAAAAACAAGCTGGCAGAAACCAGCAGAAACAGACGTATGATCTTCATAAATTTTGGCACTACTTGAATACGAACTAGCAAGTTAATAGAATCGCGCCGTTTCATAATCAGCCACATTTCTTACGGAAATATTTGCGGATGAATGGTAAACCTTTCTAACACAGATTACTCCGCTTTATGAAAACCACGTCAATAGCAATAACCAGAACCTAATTTGACCAATGCTATCTTTTAACCATATCAACTTGGGTTAAATACTCAACGCAGAATCTTCTTATCTCGGACCTCGTGCATTAATTCGTACCTTCGCTCCGAAAACTAAATATATCCTGCACATTATTTTTCTTTCATGAAAAGCAATCTATTATCAGCTATTTCGGCAATCCTTTTGCTGACCGTAGTCTCCATCAACATCGCTACCGCACAGTTAAAAATCCCTGCTGCCAGCCCGCTCCAAACCACCAAGCAAAGTTTTGCCTTAGGCGATATCACGCTCGAATACTCACGACCCGCAACGAAAGGGCGGGCGATTTTTGGCGACCTCGTTCCGTATGGCAAAGTATGGCGCACAGGTGCCAATGCTACCTCTAAAATCACGTTTTCGAGCGACGTCAAACTGGGTGGCAAGGATGTAAAAGCGGGCACATACGGTCTGTTTACGATTCCTGGTAAAACCAGCTGGGAAGTCATGTTGTCCAAAGATTTGAACCTGGGCGCCAACGTAGCCGATTACAAACTCGATAACGAAGTGGTACGGGTTCAGGTAAAACCAACTATCCTGCCCAACAAAGTAGAGACCTTTACGATCAATATCGCCGATATTCTGGCCAGTTCAGCAACACTGGAAATCATGTGGGATAACGTCCGTGTTCCAGTGCCTATCACTGCCGACATCGATAATATCATCACTAAAAACATCGAAGCGTCGATGGCTTCGGACAAGCCAGCTTATTTTGAAGCGGCCAGCTACTACTACGAAAACAACCGGGACTTGTCGAAAGCTCTGGGTTGGGTCAATAAAGCGACGGAACAAAACCCGAAAGCTTTCTGGATTATGCTGCTGAAAGCCCGGATCGAGCTAAAGCTGAAAGACAAGAAAAATGCCATTGCCAGTGCCGAAAAAACCGTTACTCTGGCAACTGAAGCCAAAAATGGTGATTATGTGAAAATGGCCCAAGACCTGATCGCCAGCGCTAAAAAGTAACAAGCGTTAACCTTTAGTTTAACGTGAATTATGGAGGATTTACGAATAGCATCATACTAGTTTTTTGTCATCCCGACGCCAGGAGGGATCTTCGGTAAATAACCAGTTACCGAAGATCCCTCCTGGCGTCGGGATGACAAAAAATAACTTTGTAAATAACTGACAATCAGTCGGCAACTTTAGGTTTTATCCATTTTTCACGTTAGTTTAGGAGAACAAATCGTGCCCAGTAATACCGGTATTACTGGGCACGATTTGTTCCAAGTAAATGCATAATTGACAATAACCAACACATTGGCAAGTATTTACGACGTGGTGTCAGATGCACACATCCGACACCGTGAGGTTTTGAGAAACCTCGTGTATTGTTTATACCCTCACTTTTGCAACCCACCGAATCTGTAGAATTATTTCTATTTGATTAAAAAAAAGTACTATAGCTATTGACTTTAGCATACCCATACTTATATCTTTGCAAGCACTAACTTAGTGCGTTAAGTGGTATGAACAAAAATCTCCGCTGGCTAATTGTTTTCCTCCTGTTTATAGCGACTGGCTTAAGTTTTCTGGATAGGCAGGTATTATCGATTGCGATTATTAAGATTCAGCAGGAGTTTCACATCACCGATGTGGAATACGGCATGGTCAATACCAGTTTTCTGATCAGTTACGCCCTTATGTTTACGCTCGGTGGGTGGTTAATCGACCGGGTGGGCGGTAAACTAGGGCTGGCCATTTCGGTAGGTGTATGGTCGGTGGCGAATAGTCTGCATGCAGTAATGACCACCTTTTCTCAATTGCTGACTTTCCGATTCTTCCTGGGTATGGGCGAAGGTGGCTGTTTTCCCGGAGCCGCCTGGACCGTCTACCGCTGGTTCGACAAGGAAGAACGCGCGCTGGCGAATGGAATCGCTATTGGGGGTTCGGCCATTGGTGCTGTAGTTGCCCCTCCTCTAACGATCTGGTTATCTACTAATTATGGCTGGAGAGGAGGTTTTCTAATTCCCGGCTTGATTGGTATTGCCTGGGTAATCGCCTGGTTAGTAATGCCTTGGAAGAAAGAAACTATGGCCAACGTTTCTCAATTGGAAGCTGGCCCTAAAGAAACTGTCTCTTTTTTGGAATTACTCAAAAAACGGCCAACCTGGGTATTCATCATCATCCGGTTTCTGCTCGATCCGGTATTTTATTTCATGATGTTCTGGATTCCGAAGTACCTCAGCTCGGTTCGGAATGTCTCGTTCGAAGAGATTGGCAGGCTATTCTGGATACCTTTTCTTGCGTTAGGAATTGCGAATATTCTCGGCGGTTGGTTCTCAGGGCAATTGATCGCTCATCAGTATACGGTCAATAAAGCTCGAAAAACGGTAATGGGTATTGCAGCCCTGTTGACGCTTTTGGCACCAGCTATTTCGTGGGTTTCGTCGGTGGAAGTAGCCGTTGCGTTGATGGCGGTGTTCATGTTTGCGCATGGATTCTGGATCACCAATTATATAACATCCATCTCCGATATGTTTGGTCAAAAGGCGACCTCAACGGTTGTGGGGTTATCGGGTACGGCGGGGGCCGTGTCCAGTTTATTGCTCAACCCGCTGATGGGTGTGGTTATTCAACGGTATTCGTATACACCTCTCTGGATTGCCTCAGGCTTGCTTTATCCATTGGCATTTGTGTTGCTACTGGTGTTCATCCCCAGGATAAAAGCGCTGTCTCTGGGAGTAAAGCAGGAAGTAACGAATCAAGCTCTATCCATACCGATTCGCTAAATCTGACTTGACTTTACAAAACTTATTCAACTAAACCAAACCCCTATTCTTGTATGACCCCTTCAGGGTCAAATGTTTATAGGAAGATCCTTATTGCTATAAACATTTGACCCTGAAGGGGTCACACAAGGAAAACTACTATCAAAATCAACTTAGTGCACTAACTAAAATACTCAAAGACACCAACCCAATTTATATGCAAAACCAATCATTGAATGGACTAGTATTGGCGAAAGAGGGCGCCTTCGTAAAACGGAAACCAACGCGTGCCCGAATCGGGGTGTTCGGCGTAGGATATTTCAAATACTGGGGCCAGTTCGACGGATTATTAGACGATCTGTTGAAAAAACAGGCCGTATTCATCGATAAAATTGAAGCACAACACGACGTGGAGATCGTTGATTTTGGGCTTGTCGATGATGTTACAAAAGCTTACGAGCTTGTTCCTAAACTCAACGCGGCCAATCTGGACCTGATTTTTTGCGACATGCTCACCTACGCAACATCGAGCACGTTCGGCGTCATTATCAAAAGCATCGACACCCCAATTATCCTTGTGGCCCTGCAACCCGACAAGGCCATGAATTACAGTCAGGCATCGACCTATCTGCAATTGTACAACGACGACATCTGCGCTTTACCTGAGTTCGCGGGTGTAGCTGTTCGGATGGGGAAGAAAGTACCCCAAATGATTATTGGCACTTTGTACGACGATCCAGCTGCCGATGCCGAAATCAGCGAATATTGTCGGATTGCCGCTGTCTTGCATGATTTAAAAACGGCAAGAATCGGGCATATAGGCCACCCGATTGAGGCCATGCTGGACATGCATTCCGATTCGACCATGCTGACCGCCCACTTCGGTGCGCACATCGTTCAGTGCGAAGCACATGAAATTGTGAGTCAGTATCAGCAGGCTACCGAAGCCGAAATCGATGCCGTTAAAGAACGAATTCTGGATTTTTTCGATACCCCCGATCCGGTTTCCGACCCCATCTCCGAAAAGCTTCGGGATTCTGACCTACACATTGCGGCCAAAGCGGCTGTGGCGTTGGAAAAATTCATCAAAGCTAAAAAACTGGACGGGCTAGCCTATTACTACGATGGCCCGGATGACAGCGATACCCGCGTCGTTATGTCGAACCTGATTGTGGGTAACTCCCTGCTCCAGGGCGCGGGCTTCCCGATGTGTGGCGAATCGGATTTGAAAACCTGCATTGCCATGCTCATTATGGAACGCCTGGGCATCGGTGGCAGCTTCGCGGAGTTCCACCCGGTCGATTTCAAGGAAGATTTTGTTCTGGTTGGCCACGATGGTCCACATAACATCGCCATTGCTGAAGGGCAGCCGGTTCTCCGAAGTCTGAAAAAATATCATGGCAAACCCGGTTTCGGAGCGGGTGTCGAGTTCAAAATCAAGGAAGGCCCCATTACGATGTTGAGTATCAGCTCGACTTACGAAGGCAAAATGAAATTCATCATTGCCGAAGGCGAGTCGATTGCGGGACCTATTCCGCCAACCGGCAATACCAACACGCGTGGCTTTTTCAAACCGGATGTTCGCACGTTCCTGAAACGCTGGATACAGGCAGGCCCAACGCACCATTTCGCATTGGGCGTAGGCCACCACGCCGAAACGATTCAGAAAATCGCCGATTACCTGAAGATCGAATCGGTGATTATCAAGGAGTAAGCTCTAAATCAGATTCAATCGATTCTCTTGATACTATAGCATCAAAAGAATCGATTGAATCAAAAATTCATAACTACTTAAACCTTAACCAATTAATCATGAATCATTTTTTATTTCATCGGCTGCGACTCCTGGTGATTGGCAGCATGTTAAGCGTATTGTCTGTCGTGCATAGCGTGTCTGCTCAATCGACAAAAGGGTTGGTGAGTGGCAAAATCACTGCCGAGGAAGACGGTGAAGCATTGGTTGGCGCAACTGTCACCGAAAAAGGCACAACAAACGGCACAACAACCGATGTGAATGGGAACTTCAAACTGAATGTCGCGCCCAACGCTACACTGGTCGTCAGTTTTATTGGCTATGCTCCTCAGGAACTAGCCGTTAACAAGCGAACAACCTTCAACCTGTCGTTAAAAACCGATCAGCAGCAGTTACAGGATGTGGTTGTCGTTGGCTACGGTACCCAGCGCAAAAAAGACCTGACGGGTTCGATTGTCAACCTGACCAGTAAAGATCTGGTTCCTGTTCCATCCGCTACAAGTGTCGACCAAATGATGCAGGGTAAAGTGGCGGGTGTCCAGATTACCCAAACGTCGGGTGCACCGGGTGGAAACGTCAACGTAATTGTCCGGGGAATTAGCTCAATTACTGGAGGAAACTCCCCCCTGTATGTGGTCGATGGATACGCGATTGGCACGGGCGGGGGCGGCTCCGATCTAAGCAGTTTTAGTGCAAACTCCTACACCGCCAGCGGCATTGCCAGTAGCAGTTCGACCAACCGAATTAATCCACTCAGCATCATCAACCCCGCTGATATTGAGTCGATTCAGGTTTTGAAAGACGCATCGGCGACGGCTATTTATGGCTCTCGTGGTTCCAACGGCGTCATTATCATTACCACCAAACGTGGTAAGTTAGGCAAGCCAACCATTAGCTTCGAGCACTCAAGCGGCATGCAGGAACTAGCCCGAAAAATGAAGCTCCTGACACCCCGTCAATACGCGGAGTTTGTGGCCGAAGGTCGCGACAATGCCTGGGTATTTGCTGGTGGAAAAGCCTCTGACCCCAACAGCGTTCGTAGCACGGCTACGCAGGTTAAACCCGAATTTCGTAACCCATCCCAATTTGCCGATCAAGGTTACGGCACCGACTGGCAGGACGTCATCTTTCGAAAAGGCATGGTGAATAATTACCAACTGTCGGCCAGTGGGACTAGCAAGGATGTAAGCTATTATGTATCAGGTGGCTATTTCAACCAAACGGGTATCATTATTGGCTCCGACTTCAACAAATTCACACTGCGTACCAACATCGATGCCCAGCTTACCCCGTGGATGAAAATTGGGGCTTCGTTTTCGGGAGCACATTCATACGGCAATTTCGCCAGGGCGGAAGGTCACCTGCAATACCGAGGTTTGATCTCAGCAGCTCTGGCCAGCGACCCAACCATTCCGGTAACGAACCCTGACGGAACGCCTTATTCTGAATTCTCCAGCCCAACGGGTATTCCGGTCGAAAATCCGTTGGTGATTGCCGCTGAGTTTTCGGATAAGCGTAACAACACCAACGTATTCACGAACAATTACCTGCAATTTGAACTGGCACCAGGGCTGATTTTGAAAACATCGGTTGGAGTGAATTATTCCAACAACGTCACGCGCCTGTGGAAATCATCGAAAGTCGGGTTAGCCACCAGCCGGACAGGAGCCGCAACGGCAGGTTCGACTGAAATTAAGAGCCTGAACTGGCTGAACGAAAACACGCTTAACTACCGCCATAAGTTCGGTGGTAAGCATGACGTTGACGCTTTAGTGGGCTATACCATCCAGAAAAATTCGGACGAAATTTTGCAGGCAGGGGCTACGGGGTTTTCAACGGATTATGTGCCTTATCTGGCCGCTGGCACCGTTTCGACGGGCACGAATTACATCAGCGAATGGGCTATCATGTCGTGGCTGGCACGGGTGAATTACACCTATGCGGGCAAATATTTGTTGACCGCCACGATTCGGCAGGATGGTAGTTCGCGCTTTGGGGCCAAGAATCGCTGGGGTACGTTCCCATCGTTATCGGCTGCTTATCGCCTGTCGGATGAGCCGTTCATGAAATCGGCAAGTTTTATCAACGATCTGAAAATCAGAGCCAGCTTTGGTGTCGCGGGGAATAACCTGATTCCGAACTATGCCACGCAGGGCTTGCTGGGTGTAGCCCGAACGGTATCGAATGGGCAGATCGTTTCGGGTATCGTTCCAACCAGCCTAGCCAATGACCAACTGACCTGGGAGCAGTCGGTACAGAGCAATATCGGTATGGATTTGTCCCTATTCCATAATCGACTCTCGTTCACGGTCGATGCTTATCAGGCCTATAAAAAGAACCTATTGCTGAACGTAACGCTACCATCGGCTTCGGGTTTTGGCAGCTCGGTTCAGAACATTGGCGAGGTTGAAAACAAGGGGCTTGAGCTAACTATTAACTCGCAGAATATCGGCAAGGGCCCTTTTCAGTGGAACACTGATTTCAACATCAGTTGGAACCGCAATAAAGTCCTGTCGCTCAATTCCGATGCCGCCCGAATCGTCACTTCCGATTATCAGGTGGCACAGGTAGGTTCACCCATTTCCAGCTTCCGACTACTGAATATCCTGGGTATTTTCCAGACACAGGAAGAAATCAGCAAGAGCCCGCTTCAAAACCCTAGAGTCCAACCCGGTGATTATAAATACCAGGATGTAGATGGCAACGGAACAATCAATACGTCGGACAAAACTATCGTCGGTAGCCCCTGGCCAAAATTCACCTGGGGCTTGGGTAACCGATTCAGCTACAAGAATTTCGCGTTGAGCGTTAGCCTGAACGGCACTTATGGTAACCAGATTTATTTCCAGGGTGGCGAAGTAAACCTGAACGATGCCGGGGTTCAGAACCAGTTGGCAGCAATAGCTAACCGCTGGAAGTCGCCAGATAATCCGGGCGACGGTTTATATGGCCGCGCCATTCGGAATGACTATGCGTTTGGCTTCAGCGCGGGCACAACCAAATATCTGTTCGATGGTTCGTTTACCCGCATTCGGGATGTCAATTTATCCTACACCTTCCCGACAACGATGATTAACAAACTGAAACTTCAGGGGCTTTCCGTCTATGCCGATGTCACGAACCTGTACACATTCACCAAGTACCCAGGCTACGATCCCGAAGGCAGTACCGGAGGGGATAACCTGGCCAAAAGTGGCGTCGACTTTTTCTCGTACCCAAACCCACGAACGTATACGTTGGGAATGCGTGTGACTTTTTAGAAACTTTTAATACTTGTGGTTCACCTCACCCCCGGCCCCTCTCCTAAAAGAGGGGAGCAGGACCGTCCTATTTTTCACCCCTCTCCTGTTTTAGGAGAGGGGTTGGGGGTGAGGTGAATTAGCATAAATACATTAATCAACTCATTGATTATTCCCCTTTAACTGTCATGAAAAAGAAATTATTGGCCCTACTCTTTCTGACGGCCACCTTGACCTCCTGCCAGGATTTTCTGAATCTGAAACCGGCTTACCAGATTAGTGATCAGAGTTTTTATCAGAATCAAAATGATTTTGAAACGGCGCTGGTTGGCGTGTACAGCACGTTTCGGGGATTGTACAGCAGTAGCAATATCATTTATCTGGCAGAACTGACCACCGACAATACGGAAATCCAGTGGTCATCGCCATCGGCCGATGAGATGCAACTGGATCAGAATGGCGTTACGGCAACGAACGCCTTTACCAGAGCGGTCTGGAGTACCTGTTTGTACACCATCTCGCAGTCCAGCAATATTCTGAACCGGATTGACGCCGTCAACTTCGACCAGACGGCTAAGAACCGCATTAAGGGCGAAGCGCAGTTTTTACGGGCGTTCAGCTATTTTTATCTGGTACGCTTATTTGGAAATGTACCCATCGCTACCCAGACGTTCACCAGTCCAGCGCAGGTATCAGCCGCCGATTTAACGTTAAAGCCCAAAGAGGAAGCCTACAAACTTATTCTATCTGATTTAACCAGCGCCGAATCGTTATTACCAGCCGCCCTGGTTACCGATAAAACCAGAGCTTCGCAGATGACCGTGAAAGCGTTGTTGGGAAAAGTTTACCTGACACAGCAGAACTACGATCTGGCCGCTACGAAGCTCAAAGAGGTGATCGATTCCAAGCAGTATTCGCTGGTAGCCGATTATAAAACACTGTCTACCAATGGCAATACGAATCTGGCCGAAACTATTCTGGAAGTTGATTATCTATCTGGGCAAACGCTGGGCAATAACTATTCCTCGTTGTTTACCCCCGCCATCACCAGCATGGCTATCTTCCCGAACAATTCGCAGGGGGCGGGTCGTATTGTGCCTACGCTGGATTTAACCAAAGCCTACGAAGCGGATGATGTTCGCAAGGCCATATCGGTCAATGATTCGGTCACGCTCATTGGCGGCAAGCAATCGTACAGTCGCTACGGGCTAAAGTTTGTCGATTTTAAAGCCGTTGACCCCAACGACGGCAGCATCTCGTTCACGATTCTCCGGTTTGCCGACGTCTTGCTGATGTACGCCGAAGTGCTCAATGAACAAGGTAAAACAACCGATGCGTTGCCTTACATCAATCAGGTTCGTCAGCGGGCTAAATTACCCGTCCTGGCGGGCCTTACCCAGTCATCCTTACGATTGGCGTTGGAACAGGAGCGACGGGTTGAGTTGCTGTACGAAGGTCATCGCTGGTTCGATTTAGTCCGAACGGGCCGGGCGCAAACGGTCTTAAACGCCCATTATGCCAGTCAGAAACTTAGTTTTTCGGTGCAGGATTTCGAATTGGTGTTCCCAATTCCACAAGCAGAAATTGACTTGAATCCGGCACTGAAGCAGAATCCGGGATATTGATGCGTGTTACCCTCACCCCCAACCCCTCTCCCCAAAATGGGAGAGGGGAGCAGGACTGTCCTATTTTTCACCCCTCTCCTGTTTTGGGAGAGGGGCCGGGGGTGAGGGTAACTACCCCATAACTTTAACTTTTTCAACCCATGCGTACTCAAATCCTAACCTCCCTCTGCCTGTTAAGTATTGTCATTCTGGGCTTTACAACTACCGTAGATACCCCCAATCTGGACGATTCTACGCTACGAGGTAAGCCCTTCAACAACATCACCCTGGAAGCGTCGCTGAAGCCGTTTAAGAAAAACGACAAGGCGTATATTCAACAGGTGGCTACGGAGTTGTTTACTCAATGGTCATCGTTGCTGCGTCATACCGATACGGTTTCGGTGATGCTCTGGACGTCGGATGGGTCTGAAATTCTGGATTACAAAGGCAAGTTGACACAGCCGCTGGAATGGGCGCGCTACATCGGCAACCCGAACACGGAACACGAAGTGGGTTCAGGTCCGAAAGAGTTGTCCCTTCACGAGCGGGCCTATCTGTACATCGAAAATCCACCCGCGTTCACCTACGGTGATTTGAAGTTTATTATTCAAACGTTGAAAGAAACGGGTAAGCGCATTACAGGCAAACCCGTTATGATTGGTGCTACATTCGACCCAGGTCCGGAGTTTGCCAAGTCGGAGTTTAAGTACAAAAAGCACCCGGAAATTTTGGGTGGTAATGCAATGGGTCACAAGACGATGGTCAGTTGTTATTCGACCCTGAACGCCGATGCCGATGCCTACGCTGGTTTCCCCAAAGGCATTCCGGCCAATACGCCTTTTGGTACGTTTCTGGGTCGGCAGAGTCAGCATTTCCTGACTGATTTAGGCTACGATTTCATCTGGCTCAGCAATGGATTCGGCTTCGGGGTTGAGGGCTGGTCATCGACCGGGGCCATCTTCAATGGGAAAGCCTTTGCACCCGAAAAATTAGCGAATACCAAAGAATTGATCGCCGGTTTCTGGAATTTGTTTCGTAAGGAATGCCCTGATTTCCAGATTCAAACCCGAGGCACGAACCTATCGACTGGTGCCGATTTAGCCCGCGATGGCGTTGATCTGAAACAGATTTATGGGGGCCATTACAACATGCTCCCGCCCCCCAATTCACCCTGGGCGGCTCTAGATGGGGATTTTGGTCTGGAAATGGTTGGGTATATGTCGCGGATGGCCGAGTTACCCGACGAACGCTATCTGTTCCGCTATTACACGCACGATCCATGGTGGGTGAATAGCCCGTGGCTGGATCGCTATGGAGAGGAGCCGCATGATATTTACCTGCCGATGGCGGTAGCACGTATCAATGCAAAGGGCGAAATAAAGCTGCCAACGCATTTGAATTTCCTGACGGCCGACAATTCTTACGGCGAAATGCCCACTCAGGTCCCCGACGAAGTGACACCCCACATCCTGAAAGCCCGCTACGATTCGCCCACTGCTCCAGGGCCACTGGTTTGGGTGTATCCGTTCGATGAATACCATAGTTGGGCCTACAAACAACCTGACCGATTGCCCGAAATCTACTACGGCGACTGGCTTATCCGGCAGGCCATCAACAACGGTTTTCCGTTGAACACGATTACGTCTACGGGCTCACTCCAAAAAGTGTTGGTCACAAAGCCCACTTATTTCAATGAGTCGATTCTGGTTTCCATCGTACCCGACGCGGGTTCATCACTCGAAAAAACGCTGATCGATTTTGTGCAGAATGGCGGTAAACTCCTCATCTACGGCCCCGCCGACCATGCCGGAGCGGCTTTTCTAAATCTATTGAATCTCCAGAATACCAAAGCCCTCGACGGGGAGTTTCAGGTTAATTCAAGCATAACCTTGGATGAACTGACTAAAAAATACCCGGATAAGATCATCCATAATGCCCTGTTTTCAGGAGGTGGTATTGCGACGCAGGTGAAGAATAAAGCTGACGTTGGAACGAAAGTACGGGCAAAAATGAGCCAGAGCCAGAATGAACGCGACGTGGTTTGGGTACGCGAAAAACCAGAGTGGAAAGGCGGCAAAGTTGCCTATGTACGCGGCACCAATTCAAGTAAGTTTACCGGTGGCAAACTCCTGACGCCCGACGATCCCGAGCAACTGTTTACGGGACCGCTTTTGATGCGTTACGTCCTGAACCAGTTTGGCCTCGACTATCGAATCGATAAGCGAAATCCGTCGGTTAAAAATCCCGTATTGACTATTTCCAGAGGCAGCAACGGCTTTTTCTTCTCGGGTTACTGCCCCAATACAACCATCACGCATCGGTTCAAACTTCCTCAGGGAGCCCCCATTCTAACGGGTTACGAAACGGAATTAGCTAATGGTTATTCAGTGTATTCTATGCCGAAAGCCTGGCATCGGGAAAGCCGTGTGTTTATTGATCAGGCAGACGGAATCGTATCGTGTCAGGAAATGACGTCAGGGGTGAAGCACATGAAACGCTGCATCCGGTTGATGGGTTTGAAGAACGCTACCGTCCGCATTTATCCTGATGACGAGGTTACAGAGCAGAGTCTACACGTGTATGCCAATACAGGCTATCCGTGGAAAAAGCCGCAGACAGCCTTCAAGCTCGGCGATAAGAAATACGGTAAGCACTACGTCGTTGAAAACATAACGGGTGATTTGGTGGCATTTTGGTAGTGCCGCCCGTGGTGTCGGTTACTAATAACCGACATTTTAGGTTTCTCAAAACCTATAGACACAAACAGAAGGTTTTGAGAAACCTCCTCGTCTCAGGTTAAAGAACCTGGCACCACAAATGATATAACAAACACTTGAATGAAGACCATACTTATCCTCTTATTTCTGGGAGTATCCTTAAGCACACAGGCCCAGCAAGCTGATTCAACAACTTATTTATCCACTATAAAACAGGAACTCACTATCCAATGGCCGAAAAACCGGACGATCAATCTGGTGTTTCATGGACACTCAGTACCAGCGGGTTATTGGCACGATCATGAAGTGCATACCCTGGAATCGTATCCAA
Organism: Spirosoma litoris; assembly: GCF_054776755.1. Lineage (NCBI taxonomy): Bacteria > Pseudomonadati > Bacteroidota > Cytophagia > Cytophagales > Cytophagaceae > Spirosoma > Spirosoma litoris. The sequence goes on from NZ_BAAHBI010000042.1 coordinate 111,287, forward strand.
ATCTGCTGCTGGCAAAACTGAAAAAGCAGTATCCGTATGCCGTTATCAATGTAATTGTGACGGCCATTGGCGGAGAGAATGCCATCAAAGGGCAAACTCGTTTTGAGCAGGATGTGCTCGTTCACAAACCCGACGTCCTGTTTATCGACTACGCCCTCAACGACCGTTTCTCGGACATTGGCAAGGTAAAAGAAGCCTGGGCGAGCATGATACAGATGGCCCTGGCCAAGAACATAAAGATAATTCTGCTAACTCCCTCTCCCGACCAGCGGCTGGATATTCTGGATGCAACCAATCCACTAGAGCCACACGCTCAGCAAATTCATCAACTAGCTAAACAAAACCACATCGGAATAGCTGATCCGTATTCGAAGTTTAAGCAGATTGCCAAACGGGGTGAATTGACCAACTACATGTCGCACGTGAACCACCCGAACAAAGCAGGACATGAGATCATTGCCGACGAAATTCTGAAGTGGTTTACGAACTAAGCGGATTGGCGGGCCGATAATCGAATTCGGGGTTGGCAATAACGGCGAATTTATACTTATCGCCGTGGTAATACGACTGCTCAATTTCAACAACCTTATCGCCGGTACAGATCACGGCGCTATCCAGCAAGAAGACCGGCGTTGGTTTACTTAGGTCAAAATTCGTCGTGTTGGGCTCCAGAATTTTCACGCCCAACGTCTGCTGAACTTCGTTGATTTTCAGATGATAGTTGTTTTCGTAGACTTTGAAATACGAAACCTCGGTCGGTATTTTATTAATCTTCGGGCAGAGCGTCAGGGAAATGTATTTGACCTCATCTTTAATCAGCAGCTCATCGGCATAGCGGAGTTGGTGAAGTTTCAGCGCAGGACCTTCGATAATAAAATGCCGCCCGTTGATCTCCGATGAAATCCCGTCCTGCAAAATCGTTTTTTCCAGAACGATATTTTTGGGCGTAAACCCCTCGGCAATCAGGCTATCGTGGAAACCACGTCGGGTAGCGTAGATTGAGCCTAACGTGCGGAGTAAATGATGGTCTTCTGTCCGATTGAGCACGTAGGTTCCTTTGCCTTTTATGCGCCGTGCCCAACCTTTGGATTCAATTTCAAGAAGCGTTTTTCGTGCGGTTGTGTTACTTATTTTAAAGGTTTTAATCAGCTCATTTTCAGAAGGTATCTGATCTCCTGGCAATAACTCCCCCGTTTTTATTTTTTCAATAATGCTTTCACTCAGCGCGATAAATTTCGCCTTACCTGTGGTTAGCTGAGCAGTTGCCCCTTTCTTTTCCATCCAGTTCAATAGACCAATAAGCAGTTAACGTCTGGTGTGATAGCCTGTTACGTGCTTCCAGTAGTACATTCATTGACACACGCACAAGGCTTGTAAATATACAGCTTCCTTTTCAGGATTAAATCGAATCAGTAGAGCAATGGGCCGCTGATGTTTATGATCATTTACGATGAACAATGATCGTTTGAAAATTGGCAATAGTTGTATCAATAAAAAAATTGTTGAATCTGTTTTCCGCTATCGGATAATCCGATAACCTTTTCAATCATAGCGACCATAAAAATTGGTGTTCTATTTACTGATCTCCATTCCCTAAACCATGAAGCGTCGTTCCGTTCTATTTTTCGTATGCAGTCTGTTTGTAGTCATCAGCAGCTTCGGGCAGCAGGCCGCTTTTCAGTGGCAGCAGATAGCGCCCGGTGTGTGGAAATCGGTGGTGGGTAGTTCGGATGGCATTACACCGCTGGCAGTTGCCGATGTAAAACCCCGACTGGATGGCTTACAAAAGCTGGGCGAGCGTTCATTTCCTACGCAGCTCGGTGAGAGCTTTCACGAAAAAACAGACAACAAAACCTTTTTACGATTTCCCCTCCAACAGGGCGAACAACTCTTTGGGCTAGGCTTAAATTTTAAAAGCGTTCAGCAACGAGGCACCATCAAAACGCTGCATGTAGACCATTACAATGGAAAAGACAACGGTCGAACTCATGCACCTGTTCCGTTTTATGTGTCCAGCCTAGGGTATGGTGTACTCATCAATTCGGCCCGGTACATCACGGTTTACGCGGGTACGGGCGTACTGGCCGAAGGCAAACATACACCACCCGAAATGAACCGCAATAGCCAGCGAGACTGGAGCGCGCAACCCTACTCAGATGCAGTAGAGATGGTGATTCCGGCGGCTGGTACGGAGGTGTATGTATTTGCCGGACGAACGCCAATGGAAGTCATGCAACGCTACAATCTTTATTGCGGAGGAGGTACGCTGCCGCCTAAATGGGGGCTTGGTTTCACCCATCGAACGCCAACGCTATTTACCGACAAACAGATTCTAAACGAAGTAGCCGAGTTTGAAGCCAAAGGGTATCCGTTAAGTTTTGTTGGGCTGGAACCCGGCTGGCAATCCCACTCCTACCCAAACAGTTTCGTCTGGGACAGCACGCGATTTCCGCAGCCCGATCAATTTCTGAAGCAATTGGCGACAAAAAATATTCGGTCTAATCTCTGGATCAATCCCTACGTTTCGTTGCATTCACCCATTTTTAAGGACGTGCTCCCGTATACGGGTTCGCATACGGTTTGGGTGGGGCGGGTACCGGATTTTAATCTGCCCCCTGCCCGCGATTTATACAAGAGCTTATTCACAAAACAGCACCTGTCCATTGGCGTGTCGGGCTATAAAGTAGATGAAGTTGATGGGTACGATCACTGGCTTTGGCCCGACGTTGCCAAGTTCCCTTCCGGAACCGGCGCCGAGCAGATGCGGCAGATTTACGGGCTGCAATTCCAGAAAATGACCGACGGCTGGTTTCGGGAAAAGAACCAGCGAACTTACGGGCTGGTGCGCGGTTCAAATGCAGGTTCTCCGTCGATGCCCTACGTAATTTACAACGATTACTACGACCACCGCGATTTCATTACAGCCTTGTGTACCAGTAGCTTTGCCGGTGTACTCTGGACACCCGAAGCACGAACGTCTAAAACCTCGGAAGAATGGCTGCGCCGGATGCAGACGGTATGCTTTTCGCCGATGGCGATGCTCAACGCCTGGGCCGATGGCACCAAACCCTGGTCGTTTGCCGATGTGGCCGATGAGGTAAAAGCGGTGATGCAACTACGGATGCAGTTACTCCCCTATCTCTACACAACCTTTGCCCAGTATCATTTCGAAGGCAAGCCGCCAATTCGAGCCATGAATCTGGTCGATGGTTTTTCCTTTGATGCTAAGGCGACAACGGCCCAATTCAGTTCTACCGATAATCCCTACGCGATGGCCGTGAAACAGGATATCAAAGACCAGTTTATGGTGGGTGATTTCTTGCTGGTAGCCCCCTTGTTTGCTGGCGAAACAAGCCGAAAGGTGGTTCTGCCTGCGGGCAATTGGTACGACTTTTACACCGGGAAAGTAGTAGGCAATGGCGAAGTAATCGACGTTAAGCCAGCGTCGTTAGCTATTCCGGTATTTGTAAAAGAAGGGGGAATTATTCCGATGATCCCATTCCAGTTGCACACGCCTGGTGAAACCGAAAAACTTCCGTTGCAAGTCCGACATTACGGCACTACAGAAGCCAGTTGGAACTTGTATGATGACGACGGCATCACTTTCGACTACGAAAAAGGCAAGTACAGTTGGGCGCAACTTACTGTCAAAAAAGACAAAAAAGGGAAGCTAAGCGGCAGTTGGATAGCGCCTAAAGACCCTTCGTTTCATTATACCAACACAACCTGGGAATTTATGACGCGGTGAGCGAAATAGTGTTGAGCACAGTTTAAAACTACGCCGAACTATCAACCCTCTTTTATCATCAACAAAAATCACCTCGGCGAAAGCTGGACAGCTACTCGCCTGCTTATTGTTTTTGTATCCTCCAGATTCTTAGCGGATGCTTTTGGCTCCGGCTCTTCCCACTTGACTATAATCTGATCGGGATGCACACCGCGTTGTTTCAAATAATCCGCTACGGTTTTAGCCCGATGCTCCGCTAAAACCAGATTCAACTCGCGCTTGCCTACGTTGTCCGTATAGCCTGTTACGGTCGCGAGCCAGGCTGGTTGTTCAGCAAGTTGTTGGGCTATTGAATCCAGTGTGACTTTAACGCCGGGTCGTAGTTTGGGACTACTTTGGTCAAAGTACAGAATGTAAATACTCAGCGGCAATTCAGCGGGCTTAGTAGTAGACACAGCACGACCGGACGAGCGCATTTCAGGGGCTTGTCCGAAGCAATAGCTACCGGCTATCCATTGGCAGGCACAAAAACACAGTAATAACTTGCTAACCAACACCATTCTCATACTCTGATTTTGCGTAAGCCCTATTCAGTCCAACCTACAACATTCTAATGTACTGCCTTACGTCAACTTAAATAACGCTGATACGAAACTATTAACTGATGAGTTCGTTCCTTAATTTGGCTGGGTTGGGGAAGTAGTAAAATTATACTTCCAGTGGATTTATAAACATGTATGTTACCCATAAAGCGTCATATTTCTTAACTTGCGTTCATGTAAACCATTGCAAGGATTCCTGTTAATTTAATAAGAAATACAAGAGCACAAAGTGTAACATTATCAGCTCACGATTTAACGGTACTACCTCACTGGTTCCTGTCTGATCGAATAAAAGCCCTGATTAGTGATCTTGATATTATTTAATTCTGATTTAATCATATGTCATCTATTTTTGCCACTCACTCCCTCTTCCATCTCTACTAATGGCTACTACAATTTCGGAATTACTTAAAAAGAACAAGGCCCAGTTACTGGATAGCTGGATTCAAAAGCAATTAGCCAGTGAAAGCCTGCGGGACGATCTGATGACGAACGACGAATTGCGAGCGCAATCGGAGGAGTTAGTCAATGCCCTGGCCAAGACCATTACAGAAACCAATATAAATCAAGTCGATTCTACAGACTTCGACGAGATATTTGAAATCTTATCGGCCATTTCACTGTCCCGCGCCCGACAAGGTTTTTCTCCCCGCGAAACAGGCTTGTATATCTTCGGTCTGAAAGAGGCTATTCTGGATTTGCTACAGGATAAATTAGCTGATGACCCAACGCAGCTTTTTACAGAGGTCCGAAAAATAAACCAGCTCCTCGACAGTTTCTCCGTTGTTACATTCGAGACATTTATTAAAGGCCGGGAAGAAGTCATTTTCCGTCAAACCGAAGAAATCACCGATATATCGACTCCAGTGATTCAGATATGGGATGGCATTCTGGCACTTCCCATCATTGGCACGTTGGATAGCGCCCGAACGCAGGTTGTGATGGAAAGTCTACTGCAAAAAATTGTTGATACTGGCAGTAGCATTGCCATCCTGGATATTTCGGGTGTACCCGCCGTTGATTCGCTGGTAGCGCAGCATTTGATGAAGACCGTTAGCGCAACCCGCTTGATGGGAGCCGACTGCATCATTAGCGGCATTCGGCCCGAAATTGCCCAAACAGTTGTTCATCTAGGCATCGACTTGTCCAATATCATCACCAAAGCCTCCCTCGCCAGTGCGCTTAAACATGCGTTTAGTATGCATAAGCTGATCGTTAAGCAAGTGGGAACGGACAAGTCTATACGTTAAAACACCCTGCCCATGGAAAAAATACCTATCCTTCGAATGGGTGCCTTTCTGCTAGTCACCATTCAAGTTGATTTATATGACCGGCTGGCGTTGACTCTGGAAACCGATTTGATCAATATGGTCCACAAAACAGGAGCTCGTGGTGTATTGATCGATATCTCGGCTGTATCCATTGTAGACTCATTCATGGGTCGAATTTTGGGAAATATTGCCAGCATGACCAGGGTGCTGGATGCCGAAACAGTGGTAGTTGGTATGCAGCCAGCTGTAGCTATTACTCTGATTGAGTTAGGATTATCACTCAGTGGCGTGTATACCGCACTCGACGTAGAACGGGGGATGAGTCTGTTACAAACAAAGCTTGGCCCAAACGACGAACTGACGGATGATGACGACGACGCTGACGATACTGAATAAAGACAGTATGACCATTACCCGCGAGCAGGACGTTGTTCCCTGCCGCAATCGGGTTAAGGAGGTGGCGGTTAAGATCGGGATGGGCCTCGTTAACCAAACGAAGCTCATTACGGCAGCCAGTGAGTTATTACGCAACATGCTTCGCTACGCCAACGGTGGAGAAGTCTTGATCGAAGCCGTAAGCAAAGGACGCGAGTCGGGTGTACGCCTGACATTTATAGATAAAGGCCCTGGTATCGCCGATATTAATCTGGCTATGCAGGATGGATTTTCTACTGGTAAAAGCCTGGGTTTAGGCTTACCTGGTACCAAACGCCTGGTCAATGAATTTGACATTAAAAGCACCGTTGGTCAGGGAACAACAATTACCATTTTAAAATGGAAAAATGGATAACTCCGTACATGTACGCTTTCAGGCACCCGATCGGAGTTATGTAGCGCTACTCAAGAAAGGAATTAATCAGCTAGCGGTACAGGCTGGTTTTCAGTACCAACGTCTTAGCGAAATTGACCTGATTGTGGCTGAAATGGCCACGAATCTAATCAAACATGCAGGAGGGGGCGACATCCTCGTACGCCATATCCAGTCAACCAACCAGTCGGGTCTTGAACTGATTAGCATTGATAGCGGCCCCGGCATGGCCGATACCGCCAAAATGGCAAAGGATGGCGTTTCGACAACCAGCACGCTGGGACACGGCCTGGGAACAATCAACCGGTTGGCAGATCAGACGCAGATTTACTCATTAAAGGGCTGGGGCACAATCCTGTTAGCCCGGATATTTCTCAATCCAGCTGCTGCGCTTAAAGCCGAACGATCGTCTGGATTTGAGTTCCGCTCCTTACTAGTTGCAAAACCCGGCGAAACTATGTGTGGCGATGGTTGTTATTTGAAAATGACACCGGGCCACATCAAGCTATTTCTGGGAGACGGTTTAGGTCACGGCCCCGAAGCTAACCTAGCCGTACAAACTGCCATCAATTCATTTCGGCTATGTCCGGATCATCGCCCGGTCGATATTATACGGTCGATGCACCGCTCGGTTACTAAAACCCGCGGCTTAGTGGGATCGGTGATTGTTTATGATGTAGCAACTCAGCAATGGAACTGGTGTGGTGTGGGTAATATTTCAACCCGGCTTAGTGGTGCAACGTCTTCCAAAAACTTCCTGTCTTATAACGGAATTATTGGGATGAATCTGCCGAATACCATGAACGACCACATGCTGCCTTTCGAGCGAGGGCAATTACTCATTATGTGTTCAGATGGGTTACAATCGCGCTGGGATCACACCAAATATCCGCTAATTCATCGGTATGATTTGACTATTTTGGCCGCAGCTTTATACAAAGATTATTCCCGACAAACGGACGATACATCCTTAGTTGTTGGGCGTGCTCACGGAGATCATGGAGGAACTAATTAAGATTTCGCTCGACAACGAGATGGACCTGATTCTGGCTCATAAACGGGCCATGAAACTGGCCGAATTGGTTGGTTTGTCCTTAGCCTCCCAAACTACCTTTGCTACGGCTGTATCAGAAGTAGCCCGTTATGCCATTGAGCAGGGCACCGGCCCGCTATTGTCGCTCAGCACCGATCGGCTTCGGGGCAAACAGTTCCTAGTGGCGGTTATCGAAGACAAGAATCTTCCCGTGGCAAATCCACTCAATCAGGGGTTGCTTTATGCGCAACGGCTAGTCGAGAAAATGGAGATCACCAACACGGGCAAAGGGGGGAAAATCATCCTGTACTATAGTCTACCCACTTCCCGAAAACCGAGTCCTGAGCAGATCGATTATTGGCGGGCCCAATTCGATGTCAATCACTCTCTTTCGGCTTATGATGAAATCAAACGAAAAAACGAGCAGCTACAGGAGCTTGCTTTGCGATTACAAGCCAGTGAGCAGCATTACCAACGGGTAACCAACTCGTTGCCATTACTCATTTTTACGGCGAATCAGGCGGGGCAGTTGCTGTATGCCAATTCCTGGCTCACAGAACTTACCGGTCACACCCTCCAGGCCATTAATCAGACCAAATGGGCAAAAATCATCCATCCCAGCGATTACGAGGGTTTCTGGGCATTGTGGAATAAACAAGCCGCCAACTATTTGCCGTTTCAGTATGAGTGTCGATTGCGCGACGCAGCCACGCAAACCTATTTGTGGCATCTGTTCACCGCGCAACCCGTAAAAAGCGACGTTGAAAAAGTAGCCGCCTGGACGGGCTTTGTGGTGAACATCCACGCACAGACACTTGTTACACAGACACTTCAACAAAACGAAGAACTAGCTCAGGCAAAAGAAAAACTGGAACAATCGCAACGAGAATTAGAATCAACAGTGCGTGAACTGAACCGGAGCAATGAGGATTTAAGTCAGTTTGCCTACATTGCCAGTCATGATTTACAGGAGCCCCTACGCAAAATCCAGCAATTCGGCGATCTGCTCCAGACTCGAAACAATGAACTATCAGGTGATTCACGAACGTATCTGAGTCGGATGCAGTCTGCGGCCAACCGGATGTCGGTTCTGATCAAAGATTTGTTGAGTTTCTCCCGTTTATCTACCCGTCGTGAAGCGCCAACTCCAGTGGCACTTACAGCCCTGATTAACAGCTGTCTGGAGAATTTATCTTTACCGATCGAGGAAACGCAGGCACAAATTCATATACGCACGCTCCCGATTATTGAAGGAGAAGCGTCGCAGCTTGGCCAGTTGTTTCAAAACTTATTGAGCAATGCCCTTAAGTTTCATAAACAGGGCGTACCTCCCCAAATTCACATCCAATCGCAGGAAATTTCCGCTACCGATTTACCCGACACCGTTAAGCCAGCACGCCAATCGTCAATCTATCACCGAATTGAGGTTCGTGATAACGGGATTGGTTTTGACGAAAAATACCTGGACCGCATTTTCCAGGTTTTCCAGCGATTACACGGCAAGAATGAGTTTGTGGGCACGGGTGTCGGGCTGGCCATTTGCCAAAAAGTGGCGATCAATCACGGTGGTGCGATTACGGCCACCAGCCAGCCCGGCGAAGGCTCCACCTTTCAGGTTTATTTGCCGATAATTCAAGTGGCGAGATAGTAAACCTATTTTTGAAACCTTCTAACAGGTAAACAACCGGATAGCGCTTTTTGCTATACAAACCATCAGGTCCACTATCGGGAATATGGACCCAGACCTTCCGCTTCTCGTTCAGTATTTTCGACTGAACACTATCAATATAAAAGTAACGAAAACCAACACATTCCCTGATGATCACCGTGACTACCATTGGCGTGGTGTCAGCTATTAGTAGCTGACACCACTGCTCTCCCCTATTCTACTTCTTCTGCTGCGACAGGAACGTAATCAGCGAGGCAAACTCTTCGTACGACAGCGCATTGGCCAGCCCATCTGGCATCATGGATGTTTCCATCTCTTTACGCGTCAGAATGTCGCTGGCTTTGATCGTGAATACCTCTCCTGTAATTGTCCGCAGAACGATTCTGTTTGCCGACTCTTCGGTAATAAAACCGGTGTAGCTCTTATTCCCTTTAGCTGTAATGAACACCGTGGCAAAACCCTGCGAGATAGAGGCATTAGGTTTCAGAATCGACTCGGCAATCTGCTCACGGTTCATGATCGACCCAATCTGTCCCATAAACGGACCTTTCATGGTTTCGCCTTTCGTGAGGCTATGGCAGGCAATACAACCCTGTTGGGTAAATAGTGCTTTTCCTTTCACGGGATCGCCGGGAATTTTGGCCATTGCCAGCATGATGTCCTCGATAGACGATTTACCAATCTGACCTTTCTGGTTTCTGATTTTCTCCAGATCAACTTTGGGTTCTTCTTTGGTCGCAACCACTTCTTCGACCCCAAATTCAGGAATGTCCATCCGAAGGCGACTATTCAGATCAATGAAAAATGGCTTTCCATTGGCATCGGCTTTCGCCCATTCTGATTTCAATAGTTTTTCGATAGCCGTCGATGATTCCCAGGTAACGCCTTTATAATAAGGCCCGTGCGTATCAGGACGCGTGCCCCACCACCACGAGCCGTCGTAATCAGCTTCTTTTTTGTACAGACGTGCCAACGTAACCAATATCTGTTTTTTCAAAATTGCATCAGTAGCACGCTGATAGACGGCAATCAAGCCGTCTACTGCTTTCGGATCGTGCATGTAACGCAATGCCCAGAGCGCGAGGGTCGAATTACCCGTTCCGATGGCGCTCAAACAAGCATCTACAGCGTTCAATTTCACCAAGGTTCGAACGGCAATATGGGCAGGTACAAGAGCTGCATTGGGTGTAGCATGTGGACCTTCTGTTCCTTTAGCGGGTTCAACAAACGAAGCCGGAACGGCAACTTGTAGCAGCGCAGGTGCCGCTTCTACCTTACCCAACCGACCCAAACCAATCATAGCTGCTAGCCGAACACGATCTGATGGGTCTTTCAGCGCCTGCATGAATGGTTCAACCGGAACTGATTTGATGTATGGCATTCGGTCACTGAGCGCACGTAAGGCGTATTCTCTAAACTCAGGTTCTTCGGTTAGTTTAACCAGATTAGCAATTCCTGCTTCGCCCGCAGCCTGTGCATAGGTGTACATCGCAGCGATTCGGGCATATAGCGGAACGCTTTTGTCGGCAGCTAGTTTCCAGACGGCTTTCGTAATTTTATCGGCAGGGCGAGCCAGCAATTCCTGCTGAGCATACTGTCGGGCTGCGGCACTCCCCGATTTCAGGTAGTTGGTCAACTCTTTTACCGACGCCTTTTTAAGCGAAGGAAACGCTTTATATGTCCAGTCGGCCGGAACGGCTCGCATAACATATCCTTTGGATGGGCTACCCGAATAGCCCGCGCCATCCCAGGCGGCCAGGTACATACGGCCTGACGCATCGATGTCGACATCCGTAATCTGAGGCAACTTAATAAACTCCTCTTCCTTTTGGGTGTAGCTTGGCCCATCGGGCGTAACCCGGTGAATGTACAGTTGGCTTCGTCCCCAGTCGGCCATCATGGGCACATGGTTGTACTTGTCTGGCCAACTGGCATCGTCCATAAACAACGACCCCGTACCCGAACCGCCACCTACATCGACCAGCGCCGGAATAATTTCGTCGGTAAAGTGCTTGAACAAAACGGGATAGCCGTATTCACCCGATTGAATCTGATGGCTAAACCGAATGTTCCAGCCGCCCCCATCGTTGGTGTTATCCCGCGTGAAAATATTCATGTACGGATCGATGGCGATGTCGTAAATATTGCGCATACCGTGCGAGAAAATCTCCATTTCGGTGCCATCGGGCCGCACCCGAACAATCCCACCACCGAGCATTGTCAGTTTTTTACCACTGCGATCAACGGCATCGTGGAAACCAAAATCACCAACGGCAATGTAAATCCAGCCATCAATGCCCATACGAATGCCATTCGTTGCGTGGTCGGTTCCCCGGCTCTGTAGGAAGTTCGGATTGCTCAGGTTCTGAATAAGCGGCTTGGATGGCCCATCGGTAACACCATCCTGATTGGCATCCTCAAAGACAACCAGATCCATATTGCTGGCTTTGCCGGTTTCTTTCGAGAACGTCGTGTGCAGCACAAAAACTTGATCACGAAGGGCAATAATACCGCGAGGATTATCGACCATAGCAAATTTGGTATGTTGATCTACCTTGCCGTCGTTATCCTTGTCAACGAGCTTGATAATGTAGCCTTTACCAGGTTCTTTTCCCAGCGATCCAATCATATCAACACCCACGAAAACCTCGCCGGTTGGAGCAACCGCCAGGCAGGCAGGGCTTGGGGTCAGGTCGGGACCCGCGAAATTAGTAAGTCGAATATCGGCAGGGCCTTCCATCGGTACACTGAACTGCCGCGCTTGTAGCGGTTCCGTAGTTCCTAATTTATCAACAAAACCAATCAGCGCCAGCAAGGCATACACCAGACCCAATGAAATTCGAAGCATTAGTACTATTTATTAGCCGTTTTTAGAGTTTATACAACAATAAGGATTGCTTTCGGAATGAGCAACCACTTCGAAGGAAAGAAAGACAGAACGCTAATTTAACTATTCACTTAGAATCACCCCCTAGCTAATTCAATAGGCACGGATTTCCCAAAGCCTTCTCGCAACGCAACGCGGGCCGCATGATACCCACACATGCCATGAACGCCACCACCTGGAGGAGTGGCTGATGAGCAGATAAACATACCGGGTTCCGACGTTTGGTAAGGCGACAGCGCAATAGTTGGGCGGGTATACAATTGGCCAATATCGATGATTCCCCCGTTGATGTCGCCCCCAACATAATTCGGATTCCAGGCTTCTATTTGCGCCGTGTTCATGGTATGACGAGCCAGAATTCGGTCGCGAAAACCCGGTGCGAACCGCTCAACCTGCTTTTCAATAACGTCGGTACGATCAAGTGTTGAGCCGTTGGGCACGTGGCAATACGCCCAGGCGGTGTGCTTGCCCGCCGGAGCACGGGTCGGATCGAACAGGCTTTGTTGAGCCAGCAGCACAAAAGGCCGATCGGGATGCTGGCCGTTATAAGTACGTTGCTCAGCATCAACAATTTCTTCGAGCGTACCGCCCAGATGAATCGTTCCGGCCCGATGGCATTCGGAAGCCGTAAACGGAATGGGCCCATCCAATGCCCAATCTATTTTGAAGATACCCGGCCCGTAGCGGTAATGTTCGAGCTGTTTTCGGTAAATCTGGTTCGTCAGGCCACTTGAAAATCGATCCCCGACAATCGACAAAAGTTGCTTCGGTGTAAGGTCGAAGAGCACAACTCGGGATTTAGGCAGATCATTCAGGGAACGAACAGGCCGATCAACCTCAATGCTCCCCCCTAGTGATTTAAAATACGAAGCCAGCGCATGGGCAATTGACTGGGCACCACCTTTGGGCATGGGCCAACCGTGAAGGTGCCCCGCCGTCATCAGCACCAGCGCAATGGCTGCCGTAGTCAGATTTGTCAGTGGCTGAATCGAATGAGCGGCCATGCCTGCCCACAATCCTCTTGCTTCTGTTGTTTGAAATCGATTCGCGACGACAGTTGATGGAAGCAGGGCATCCAGGCCAAACTGAGCCAGGTCGAGCGGGTGTTTAGGAAAACGTAGCGGCCCCAGCACATCGGCAGCCATCGTAGGCCAGTGCCGCACAACAGAATCGAACAGTTTATGATAGGCCCGTTCGTCAACCCCGAGGGTTTGGGCGGTTTCGGCTACCGAGCCAACCAAGGTGGCTGCATTACCCGCATCGAAAGGATGAGCGGCTGCAACAGGTGGATAAATAAACTCCAGACCATGTTCGGCTAAGGGTAAACTATGGAATAAAGGCGAACCAGCCGCCAATGGATGAATCGCTGAGCCAATGTCATGCACAAAACCAGGAAGCGTCAGTTCAGCAGAGCGCGTGCCTCCGCCAATTGTTGGTCTGGCTTCGAGGACAATTACGGATAAACCAGCCCGCGCCAGCACAATGGCTGCACTCAAACCATTTGGCCCAGAACCTACAACGACTGCATCGTAATCACGCTTCTCCATCAAGTTTACCCCTATTTATCCTTGTCGATTTGCGGCACTGCGCCAAAGATACCGAAACCAACCATTCACTGTGTTGAGTCGAGATTTCAGTGAGCAGTAAATCAACAATTTATCCTTAAATCAGTGTGGTTATACCGAATGAATTGGGTCAGCCTGCACGCTTACCATGCCCCGAACCGATCGTAATCGGTCGTGTATGGTCGTAAGCCATTGCTGGTGCCGTACCCGGATAATAAGCCAGCCGCGGGCTTGTACGCCATCAGCCTCAAAATCCAGTCGGGCAATTTGGCAGGCATCGTCCTGCGGGATGGCGTTGGTAACGTCGTTAACAAAATTCAGTCGGTCGAACCCAGCGACTCGGTAGCTTATCTGGTGCCAGTTCATGGTGTTGGCTGGCCTACTTTCTAAAGAGATCACCTGCTTTTCGATTTTTAATTCGACAATTGGAAACTTTTTATAAATCCCCTATATTTATAGACAAAGGTGGTTATCAATTTTTCTTTTCACAAGAAATGATGCAAAAATCTGAAAAACAGACTATTACCTAATACCCTATCGAGATATACCAGTATACGTTGCTGCCTAGTGAGGGCAGTCGTTATTAGCCATAAAATTTACATTTTCCTTTACATCAAGGGACACAATTCATTAACTACCCACAAAAATGATTTCAAAAAAAGCGAAGTACGCCATCAAGGCGCTGAAAGTGCTAGCCCAGGAATTTGGGAATGGGCCTGTATTGATTGCCGCTATCTCGGCTCAGGAAAACATCCCAAAAAAATTCCTGGAAAGCATCCTGCTCGAATTACGGAATCATGGCATGCTACAAAGTCAGAAAGGGAAAGGTGGTGGCTACAGCTTGAGAATTGAGCCCGAACGAATCAATCTGGCTCAGGTAATTCGAGTCATTGATGGCCCAATTGCGCCAACACCCTGTGTCTCACTCAACTTCTACGTTCGTTGCGATGACTGCGACGACGAGGAAACGTGTGAAATCCGGCCCATTATGGTCCGTGTACGCGACGCGAATCTGGCTGTCTACGAAAAAACAACCCTCCGAATGCTCATCGAAGGGGCTGTTCCTGTTAGTACTCTTTCAATTTAGATTCTAGAGATTCCTATGATTCTAATTGACAGTTTAGGTATTGATTACCAGTAGAATATCATCAATAGAATCTGATAGAATCAACCGCACGGGCGAACCCGAGAATCCACTATGATAAAGCACTAGTTTGTAAATGAACTAAGCAGCCTGAACTACGCTTGCCTGATTACAAGCGTAAAAATGAAACGTATAGCGTAGTTATGAAAAAACGAATTGGTAATTCAGACCTGTTGGTAGCCCCTTTGAATTTGGGCGGGAATGTGTTCGGCTGGACGTTGGACGAAAAGGAATCATTCGCGATTCTGGATGAGTTTGTAGCGAATGGTTTCAATTTTATCGATACCGCCGATGTCTATTCCGCCTGGAAACCCGGTAATCAGGGTGGCGAGTCGGAAACTATTTTGGGCAAATGGATGCAGCTTCGGAAAAATCGAGATAAGATCGTGCTCGCCACCAAGGTTGGCTGGGATTTCGGAGACGGTCGAAAGGGTATCAATGCTCCCTATATCCAGTCTGCTATTCAGGATTCATTACGTCGATTGCAGACGGATTATGTGGATCTGTATTACACCCATATCGATGACGAAGTAACACCGGTGGCAGAAACCCTGGGGGCCTACGCTGAGTTGATTCAGGCGGGTAAGGTTCGCTATATAGCGGCTTCCAATGTGAAGGCCCCCCGGTTGATTGAATCATTGCAACTAGCTGAACAATCAGGACTTCCGCGATACCAGGCGCTTCAACCACACTATAATCTTCTGGAACGACAATCGTACGAAGAAATCTTAGCTCCTATTGCCAAACAATATAATTTGTCGGTGATGCCTTATTGGGCATTAGCCGCTGGCTTTTTGACGGGCAAATACCGATCGGAGGCTGATTTAGGAAAAAGTGTGCGCGGAGGTGGAGCCGCAAAGTATCTGAACGAAAAAGGTCTTGGCGTATTAAACGCGCTTGATCAGGTTGCGGGTAAACACAACTCGCAACCCGGCACGGTTGCTTTAGCCTGGTTGTTGGCGCAGGATCAGGTTCTGGCACCCGTTGCCAGCGCGACATCCAGTACGCAATTGAAAGGCTTATTTGAGGCAACCCAATTGGTGCTGGATGCCGATGATCTGCAACGTTTGGATAGCGCGAGTAAGTGAATAGTTTTTTGTCATTTCGACGTCAGGAGAAATCTTAAACTTGACTTCTAAGGGACCTTGAGATTTCTCCTGACGTCGAAATGACAAAAACAATCTAGCATTTCCTATAAAAGGAAAAGTTTAAACAGGTTCACTGTTCAAAGCTTACAGCGGTATAGCCTCCAGTCCAGTTTTACACCATCATCCACGTCATCTAGGAAATCCGCAACCCTTACTCGCTTTTCAAAACGTCTACTGGATTACTCTTTGCCGCCTTCATCGTCTGTGAGCCAATTAGTAGGAACGCGATCGACAAGACGACCAACAAGCCAGCTAGTAGCTCGACGACATGCACGGGTGTGTGATACGGGAAACGGGTAAGTACCACGTTTTCGAAGAAAAAGTACGTTACAGGTAGCGCGATCAATGCCGATATGGACAGCTGCGCGAGAAAACCACGGCTCAATAAGTAAATAAGGCTACCAGAACTTGCACCCATCACTTTACGAATACTGATCTCTTTCAGCCGGGTTTCGGTCGTGAACGCCACCATGCCGAACAAGCCCATCGATGCGATTGAAATAGCGAGGAAGGCCAGAAAGCCAATGATCTTGATCATTGTCGAAAACTCACTGTAAGCTTCTTCGATGGCTTCGTCATAAAATTCAGCCTGAAATGGATGCACACGATCTAGTTTCTTCCAGACCAACTCGATCTTGGCTCGGGTGGTCAGCATGTCTTTGCTTTGTATTTTGGCATTGATAATGGCTCGGTCTTCGGGCGTCCAGAACATGAACGCTACCGGCCCAATGAGGTTGTCGACTTTGCCATAGTGAAAGTCTTTCATGACCCCAATAATGGTCATCTTGCGTGTTCCATGAAAGTTGCTGAAGGTGATCTCCTGCCCGATAGCTTTCTCGGGATCGTTGTTCGCAATGTTAAATCGTTTTAGTATTTGCTGGTTAACGATCACTTCTCGGGCGGCTGCGGTTGTCGTGGGTCGTGCCCTGAAATTTCCCCCGGCAATAAGCTTGTACCCATGCAACGGCAGGTAGTTCTCGTCGACGTGGTTGGTCATCACCAAAACAGAGTCGCGCGAATCAGCATATTTCATATAGCCACCCCAGGCGTTTCCAACACTGGTCACAATTAACGAGCGGGATAGAAACGTTACTTCGGGCATCTCGCTCAATTCCTTCATAAATGCGTCGGGCTTGTTACCCTGCATATTGATATTCAAGATGTTCGCGGTATTGAATCCCAAGTCGAAGGCCAGTATGTTTTTATATTGAACATAGCCAATGGCAGTTGTTGTGATAAAGATCAGTGTGAGCGTGTATTGGACCACTACCAGAGCCCACCGACCGAACGCGGCCCGAAGTGTTAGGTGTTTGAATACTTTCACAGAGGATACGTTCCTAAGCGCATTGATCGCACTGACTTTCGAAAAGAATAGGGCAGGCATAAAACCAGCAATACCCCCTACGGTAACTGAAAATAGGATGAAGGTGATGACCATAGTGGGCGTAAGCTCAAGCTTCACCGTACGCTGCATCTCGGGGGCCAGGTTTATCAGTTGTGGCCGTAGTACCAGAAATAGCACGAATGAAAGTAGCAGGGCTACCAGAGAAATCAGGATGGCCTCTGCCAGAAACTGTTGCCACACCTGACTCTTCCCGGCGCCGATCGCCTTACGAATACCCACTTCCTTAAAGCGTCGTATGGCGCGGGCCATCGACAGATTGGTATAGTTGAAACAGGCCGACAGAATCACCACGAGTGCCAGCCCGCCCAGTATCCACAGCACAATTGGCGGCATGTGAGGACCCACGGAGCCAGGCCCTCCCTCGGAGCGATGGAGGTTCTCGCCAACCACAATCTTGTGTAACGGCAGCAGTTCGAGCTGGATTTTCGTGTTTTCTTCGGCGTGGTTTTCCTGCTCGGCAATGGCATCGAGCTGTGTTTGGATTGACGCTAAGTCGGCGTTTTCTGGTAGCAGGAGGTACACTGAGTTCGACGACATGTTACTCCATTTTTCGAAGTTGTGGTTGTTCCGGTTGAGTTGCTCAGCCGTCGACAGCGAGACTAACGCTTCGAAGTTGATGTGCGAAAAGAAAGGAACGTCTTTCATGACGCCAGTCACCTGGTAATCAAGCGTATCGAACCGGACTGCCTTACCCAGCGCCGATTGGTTACCGAATAGCTTTTTCGCTGCGCTCTCCGTCAGAACAATTGAGTAAGGATCTTTCAACGCCGTTTCGGGATTGCCTTCCAACATCGGCAAGGTAAAGACCCTGAATACAGAAGGCTCAGCCCAAAAGCCTTTGATCGGGAGAATGTTATCGCCAACCGTTGCGTCCTGCGAAAAGTCGTTACGTAGAATTGCCACCTGCTCAACGCCCGTGACTTTCTCCCGAATAAGCTTGCCGGTCTTTAAAGATGTGGTAGCATACTTGTTGCCGGACCGCGATTGGTTCTGTTCCCGATTTTCGGTCAGTACGCTAGTGATGCGATAAATACGCTCCCCATTCTTATGGAATTTATCGTATGAACGCAGGTCGAGTACGAACGCGATGAGTAGTAACCCGACGGACATACTGATGGCAAGGCCAACAATATTAATGAACGAGAACAGCTTGTTGCGCAGTAAGTTGCGTCGTGCCGTTTTGATATAGCTTCCGATCATGATCCAGTTGATTAACCTACTGCAAGTATACTCGGCAACTATAAATCGAATGAAAAAATGGGATGAATTGAGCTAAAAATGGGACGAAAAATGGATAATATTTCCAGGCAGTAAAACAATATGGCCTACTTTTCGACTCTTAGCATTCCTGTAAAGCCTAGACTTTTTTGTCATCCCAACGAAAGGAGGGATCTTAAAGCATCCCTGTTAGAGAGCCAAGAGACCTTGAAATCCCTCCTTTCGTCGGGATGATAAAAAACCATATAACTCACATTATCTTCTAGTGTTCATTAGTCAACCTATTGACTGTAACGAATTGCGCACAGGCAAGTTTCCAGCTTTGGAAGCTGTCCTGTATCGTACAGAATATGTCCGTTAATGGACAAGCCTTTCTGCTCTATTTTAGTCAAAAAGCCTATTAATACGCTCAGAATGGCCTTTTAGGGAGTTGGCAATTTATTTGCTATACAAATGTGGAGCATATAAGTCTATGCCAGAAATTACGCCATCCCATAGTTATGAAAGGCACACAACTGGGTGAATTTGAAGAATTGGTTCTGCTAACTATTGCGCTGCTTTACGATGACGCCTACAGCGTGGCCGTAGTGGAAGAACTCGCTCAGCGATTAGAGCGGCCAATGAGTTTAGGGGCCGTTCATCGAACCATGCAGCGGCTGGAAGAAAAAGGACTCGTACAATCCCGTTTCGGGGAGTCAACAGCCGAGCGGGGAGGTCGGCGCAAACGGCTCTTTACCGTCACCACAGCGGGCGAGCAGATTTTGCAGGAAGCTCGTAAAGTCCGCGATGAGTTGTGGGCGGGCATTTCTAAAGCCGCTTTTGGAGGGGGTGTTTTATGAACGAAGAACAGTCAACCCCAAAGCGTGAAGAAATTCCTCGTCCTCCCCGCTGGGCGCAATACCTGATGGAGCGCATCACAGCCCCGCATCTATACGAAGAACTAGCGGGCGATCTGGATGAGCTGTTTCATAAACGAGTTCGGCGTTACGGTTATGCCAAAGCCCGGCTCCTGTATGTGTGGGATTTCCTGTTGTTGCTACATCCCCGACTCTGGCGACAAGAGCCTACCCCCTATTTCAAACCTCGACACACCCGATATAATGACATTTCTAAAACCTTTTTTTTTCACCCTACTATGATCCGTAATTATTTAAAAATCGCCTTTCGTAATCTACTCAAAAACAAGTCGTATTCGGCTATCAATATTGGTGGATTGGCCGTAGGTATGGCGGTGGCAATGCTCATTGGTATCTGGATAACAGATGAGGTATCGGCCAATAAACACCACAAAAATTACGAGACCCTTTATCAGGTCAAAATGCACCAGACCTTCGATGGTCATCGGGGGACGCAGGATGCGCTACCGTTTCCAATGGGCGACGAATTGAAGGCTAAATACCCTGATTTTAAAGCCGTAGCCATGTGCGATTGGGGGAGCAATCGCTCGCTGGTTGTTGGCAATCAGAAGTTTTTAAAAGATGGCCATTTTATTGGGGAAGATGCTATTGACATGTTTTCGCTGAACATTCTCAATGGAGATAAGCAGCCCTTAAAAGAGCCCTATTCAATTGTGTTGACAGATGAAACGGCTCATGCTCTGTTTGGAAATCAGGACCCGATTGGCAAAATGCTTAAACTCGACAATACCGTCGACTTGAAAGTAACAGCCGTAGTGGCCAAGCAACCCAAAAATGCCACGCTCCAGTTTGATTATTTGCTGCCCTGGCACCTACAGGAAAAAATGTATGACTGGATCGCCAAATTCCATAAAACAAACTGGGGTAATAACTCCTGGGCAACGTACGTCCAACTCAAAGACGGCATCAGTCCCGAGCAAACCAATGCCAAAATAAAAAATGTGGTCTTGTCTCATTTATCAAATGATGCTAACACGGTAAAGCTCATCAAGCCCGAAGTCTTCATTCATCCGATGACCAAATGGCGGCTTTATTCGGACTTTGAAGAAGGAAAAAATACGGGAGGCTTCATTAAATATGTTCGACTGTTTGGCGTCTTCGGCCTGTTTATTCTGGTGATTGCCTGCATTAACTTCATGAATCTCAGCACGGCCCGTTCCGAAAAACGAGCCAAAGAAGTGGGTGTTCGGAAAGCCGTTGGGTCGGGTCGGGAGCAGTTGATTGGGCAGTTTTTGAGTGAGTCGATTTTGATTGCCTCTATGGCATTGGTGTTGGCGCTGGCGATCGTATTAATTTCGCTGCCTTACTTCAATACCCTCACCGAAAAAACGATGGCTATCGAATTCGGGAATCCTGTTTTCTGGGGCATTGTACTAATTTTCACCCTCTTCACGGGTCTGCTGGCAGGCAGTTATCCGGCGCTTTATTTGTCGTCGTTCAATCCCGTCAAGATCTTGAAAGGGGGTATCCATGTCGGGAAGAGTGCTTCCTTACCCCGAAAAATCCTGGTGGTTGTTCAATTCACCTTTTCCATTGTGCTGATGATTGGTACCATCATTATTTATCAGCAGATCCAACACGGCAAAAACCGACCAATTGGCTTTAACAATAGCGGCCTTATTTCGGTGAATTCCTCCAAAGACTTAATTGAGCATTTTGACGCACTTCGTAATGAATTGCTGGCTACGGGAGCGGTAACGTCTATTTGCAAATCCAATTCACCGCCAACACAAATCTGGAGCAACAACAATGGCTGGGAATGGAAAGGCTCAACGCCCGAAGACAAATCTGTCGTTTTCAGTACGATTGCCACCAATTTCGATTACATCAAAACCATTGGTATTAAGCTCAAGGAAGGTCGGGATTTTTCGCGGGATTTCACGACCGATTCTTCCGGCGTCATTTTAAATGAAGCCGCCGTTAAACGCATGGGTTTAAAGCATCCGGTAGGTGAAATACTCAAATGGAATGGGAAAGATCGAAAGGTAGTTGGCATTATCCCCGATATCATGATGGAATCGCCTTATCGGGCCATCTCACCGCTGACGATTGTTTTTGAGAAGGATTGGGTAAGTTTTGTTTGTGTACGTATAAATCCAACTGTAGCATCTTCGGAAGCTATCAAAAAAATCGCTCCGATTTTCGATAAGTACAATCCAGGCTTTCCGTTCGATTATAAATTTTCGGATACCGAATACGCTAAGAAATTCAGCTATGAAGAACTTATTGGTAACCTGTCGGCCATTGTTTCGCTGCTAGCGGTCTTTATCTCGTGTCTGGGTTTATTTGGGCTAGCCTCGTTTATGGCTGAGCAGCGCACTAAGGAAATTGGTATTCGTAAAGTACTCGGAGCCAGTGTTGCCAATGTCTGGCGATTACTCTCGAAAGACTTTGTCCAGCTCGTCATTATTTCCTGTTTAGTGGCCTCCCCCATTGCCTGGTATGCCATGAGTCAGTGGCTCAAAGATTACACCTACAAAATTGATATTCAGTTTGGTGTGTTTTTGATAGTCCTTATTATGGCCCTGGCAATTACCTTATTAACGGTTAGCTATCAGGCCATCAAAGCCGCTTTATTAAACCCTGTGAAGAGTCTAAAAAGCGAATAATGTTGTAACTCGGATGCTCTGCCGTTGCGATGGACCACCCGCGTTACAATAAACCCTCGTACTATGCCACAAAACCCACCCCGCTGGGTGCAACGCCTAATGGCGTGCATTACGGCCCCGCATCTGTACGAAGAACTCGCGGGCGATCTGGATGAGCTATTTTATAAACGAGCTCGGCGTTATGGCTATGCCAAAGCCCGGCTCCTATATGTGTGGGATTTTCTGTTGTTGCTGCATCCCCGACTCTGGCGACAAGAATCCATGACGGCCTTCAAACCCCGTTACAGCCGATATAATGATGTTTCTAACCCCTCATTTTTTCAACTTGCCATGATCCGAAATTATTTAAAAATTGCTTTTCGCAATCTGTTCAAAAACAAATCGTATTCGGCCATCAACATTGGTGGATTGGCTGTAGGCATGGCGGTGGCGATGCTGATTGGCATCTGGATCGATGATGAAGCATCGGCCAACAAGCACCACAAAAATTACGAGACCTTGTATCAGGTCAAAATGAATCAAACCTTCGATGGGCACCGGGGCACGCAGGACGCTATACCATTTCCGCTCGGCGATGAATTAAGGGCAAAATACCCCGACTTTAAGGCTGTAGCGATGTATGAGCGTTCAGATAATAAGCGTTCGCTAATCGTTGGCAATCAGAAATTCCTCAAACACGGGATTTACATTGGCGAAGATGCCATCGATATGTTTTCGCTGAACATCCTCAATGGCGATAAAAAACCATTGAAGGAGCCTTATTCAATTGTGCTGACGGATGAAACCGCCCATACTCTTTTTGGGAATCAGGACCCGATTGGCAAGATTGTAAAAATCGATAATTCGGTCGATTTAAAAGTAACTGCCGTAATCGCCAAACAACCCACGAATGCCACGCTTCAATTTGATTATTTACTGCCCTGGCAATTGCAGGAGGCCAGGTATGATTGGGTAAGAAACAAAGCAAAAACGGATTGGCGAAATAACGACTGGGGTGTTTTCGCCCAACTCAAAGAGGGTATTGATCCAGCCCAAACCAACGCCAAAATAAAAGATGTGGTGCTGGCTCATCAAAACACGGACCCTAATGCAAAGAGCCTGGTCAAACCCGAGATCTTCCTGCATCCGATGGCCAAATGGCGGCTTTATTCGGACTTTGAAGAAGGAAAAAACACAGGCGGCTTCATTAAATATGTTCGGCTTTTCGGCGTCTTCGGCTTATTTATTCTGGTGATTGCCTGCATCAATTTCATGAACCTGAGCACGGCCCGTTCCGAAAAACGAGCCAAAGAAGTGGGCGTTCGAAAAGCAGTTGGTTCAGGTAGAGAGCAGTTAATCGGGCAGTTTTTGAGTGAGTCTATCCTGATTGCGCTCCTGGCCCTGGTAATAGCATTGGGTATTGTCCTGATTTCGTTGCCCTACTTCAATACGCTGACCAACAAAACAATGTCCATTGAATTCGGCAATCCTATTTTTTGGGCTATTACACTAGTCTTTACCTTATTTACCGGCTTACTGGCAGGCAGTTATCCAGCGCTCTATTTGTCGTCATTCAACCCAGTCAGGATTCTGAAAGGAGGGATTCACGTTGGTCAACGTGCTTCGTTGCCTCGTAAAATTCTGGTGGTTGTGCAGTTTACCTTTTCGGTTGTGCTGATGATTGGTACCATCATTATTTATCAGCAGATCCAACACGGCAAAAACCGCCCGCTTGGTTTTACCAAACAGGGCCTCATTTCTGTCAATTCTTCGAAAGACTTACTCGACCATTTTGAAGCGCTTCGGGCCGAGTTATTGGCTACGGGAGCAGTAGCCTCTATGTGTAAAACGAATTCACCACCAACGCAATGGTGGAGCAGCAACAGCGGCTGGGATTGGAAAGGATCAACGCTCGAAGATAAATCAGTCATTTTCACGACCATCGCTACAAGTTACGACTACACGAAAACGATGGGAATCAAACTCAAACAAGGACGTGATTTTTCGCGGGACTTTACCACCGATTCGTCGGGTGTCATTTTAAATGAAGCAGCTGTTAAACGCATGGGTTTAAAACATCCGGTGGGCGAACTTGTAAAATGGGCGGGAAGAACCTGGACGGTCATTGGGGTCATTCCCGATATTGTTTTGGAATGGTCTCCTTACCGTTCTGTAGCACCAATGACGATTATTTTCGCAAAGGATTGGGTCAATTTTATCGACATGCGCATCAATCCGAACATGTCGCCTTCGGTGGCTATCCAGAAAATCAAGCCCATTTTTGATAAATACAATCCGGCCTATCCCTTCGATTATAACTTTTCGGATACTGAATACGCCAAGAAATTCTATTACGAAGAACTCGTTGGTAATCTGTCGGCCATTGTTTCGCTCCTGGCTATTTTTATCTCGTGCCTGGGTCTATTCGGTCTGGCCTCGTTTATGGCCGAGCAACGCACCAAAGAGATTGGTATCCGTAAGGTATTGGGAGCCAGTGTTACCAGCGTCTGGGGATTACTATCCAAAGACTTTATTCAGCTCGTCCTGATCTCCTGTCTGGTCGCTTCGCCCATTGCCTGGTATGCTATGAATCAGTGGCTGGAAAGTTATACCTACAAAATAAACATCGGGGCTGGGGTATTCCTGATAGTTCTTGTGACGGCGATGGTTATTACGTTATTGACAGTTAGTTACCAAGCCATTAAAGCCGGGTCGCTAAATCCCGTAAAAAGTTTGAAAAGCGAGTAATGAATTGATTCTGTAGATTCTATGGGTCCTTTTAATACTAAAGTAAGGACCCATAGAATCTACAGAATCAATTTAGCTATGCATGCTGCCGAGCGTGTTCACCTTCGCGAATTTCCTCAATCATCTTCCGATTAAAGGCCGGAATATCGTCAGGTCTACGACTGGTTACTAAGCCCTGATCGGTCACCACTTCTTCATCAACCCAGTTCGCTCCGGCATTTTTCAGATCGGTTTGAATCGATGGGTACGACGTAAGTTTTCGTCCCTTCACCACACCCGCTTCGATGAGCATAATTGGCGCGTGACAAATGGCGGCTACGGGTTTATGGGCTTCAAAGAAATGACGCACAAACTGCACCGCCTTCGGATCTGTCCGTAGTTTATCAGGATTCATGACACCACCGGGCAGAAGCAAGGCATCATACTGGTTGGGGTCAGCTCCGGCGACGGGTAAATCAACAGGAAAGGTATCACCCCAATCGGTTTCGTCCCACCCTTTTACCTCGCCCCCTTTTGGTGCAATCAGGTGCGTTGTAGCACCGGCATCCTGTAATGCTTCACGAGGTTCGGTCATTTCGACCTGTTCAAATCCATCGGTTAGCAGAATCGCCACTTTCTTACCCTGCAATCGTTGCTGCGTTTCCATAATACGTTGAGAATTTAGTTACTCTAGTATAACTATGGAAAAAGAAGAAGGTTAACAAAAATACCTGATAGTATATTGTTTAACCACCGAGACGCAGGGATCACAAGGGAGTAAAAGCCTGGCTATTATCCTGAACCTGTTTAAACTTCAGGATGCCCTCCAGAAAGGGTAGCATTTTTTGTCATTCCGACGCAAGGAGGAATCTCAATGTTGTGTATTAGTCAAGCTCGAGATTCCTCCTTGCGTCGGAATGACAAAAAATTGGCTAGTATTCTCTAGAAAAGAAAAGTTTAAACACCTTCATTAGTAAGGCTATATATCCTCTTGGTCTATGTGGTTAAACCTTTTCCTCTAGTCTGAATTTTAATCCAAAGGCCAACAAAAAAGCGATTCATGAAGAGTTCCTTTCTCCATGAATCGCTTTCCCATAATCGCTACTGCAGACTTATCGTATCTTGGTGATGACCAAAGGCACACACACGTTTGGCGGACAAGGGCAGGAGGTTGATGTCAGTTGTACGGTCACATCCGTGTAGCAACCCGAACCGCTGTACACGCGAATGGTATAATCCTGAGCCGTTGCCGGATTTGCCAGATTGTTCGCGATTACCCCATTGGCCGGAATCACCTGAGTGGGTCCCGACGACGAAGTGGTAAAGGTCGTTCCTGCCGAGTACTGGTACGTATGACCAGCCGAGAAGCCACTTAACACAATCTGTCCATTGTTTTGTACAGTACTGCCTAAACAGGTAGCGGCCACTGTACTCGCCTGAAAATTGGGCTTAATACAGCAATTTGACGGTAGTACCGTTACTTGTTGCTCGGCATAACAGGTCGGATCAGCCGGATTAAATACCCGAACGGTGTAGGTTTTCGGCAATACACTGTCGTCTAAATTGGCAATAATTACCTGCGAGTTGCCGCTCAGCAACGTGGCAGCAGCAGGTACTTTGGTACCTACCGAGAAATCCGTTCCCTCTACGTACTGATACGTGCTACCAGCCGCATAGTTCGACAACGTGACATTACCTTTCACCGAAGTACCGGTTCCATTGGTACTACAAACCGGCGATGTTGGCGTTACCACAAAGTTCGAGTAAGCCGTAAAGGAAACGCTAACGGGTTTAACAGTCGAACAGAAGTTATCGGCTGATGACGACTTGATGTAATACGTGATTGGCAACGATACCGGGTTCGAAACCGGAATGGTAGCGGCTGCATCGGCATAATAACCGATACTGCCCCCGGTATTCGAAATGACCGCGTTGGCCAAATCGAAGGTGGCGTTTCCTTCGGCGGTCTGACAAGTGGTGTTCAGCGCTTTGACCGTCAGAGTTGGATTCACTGTCGTTACCTGAACTATCATCTCATCGCCGAACGTACAACCTGTATTGGCATCGTAATAACTTAGTTTATAAACTGTTGTCTCGCTGGGACAAACGACAGGCTGCGATGAGCTGAGGTTCGAAATCTGCCCTACTTTCGTTGCGTTGTAAGGCAATGTCGTCCAACTATAGCTAAACCCAGGTAGAGGAGAGGAGCCAATCTGAACACAGTTTCCTAAACAAACAGACTGATCGTCGCCAGCGAGATTAAGTTTCTGCTTGCCAATTTTCACCGTTATCGACGCCCATGTTGTACAGCCACTTCCGTAGGTTACGGTAGCGGTATAGGTATAGGTTCCCGTAGCGGCTGCTGTAACATCCAGTGTTGGCTGACTGGCCGACGTAGAACTTAAGTAGGCCAATGCACTGGATGGGCTGGCCGTCCACGCTACCGTACTTCCGGCAGGTGGGTTACTTAAAGGCAATACGGTTGATGCCCCATCGCCTTCACAGAAGTTGAGTGAACCGGGCAGCGTGGCCACATAGGTGGCTGCTGGTACAGGAAATACAAACGTTTTTACGCAGCCCGTCGCATGCGTTGCAGTCAATGTATAGGACGTGGGTGTTTCGGGATAAACCTGTACAGTAGACAAATTACCAGCCGATGCTACGATGCCTGTAAATGGAGCCCATGAATAACTCCATCCGCCATCGGGCGAGTTGTTTACACCAATTGTAATCGGTCCATTACACGGAGCGGGAATTGGATCATTGGCAAAATTGACAGTCGGTGGCGTAGCGGAGTTAACGTTTATCGTCGTTGTAGCCGAACAGGAACCCTGCCCAACCGTTAGGTTATACGGTCCCGTTACCGATACGCTGATTTGCGCAGTCGTTTCTCCAGTCGACCATAGATAGGTCATATTGGGATCAGGCACGGGGCCTATGGTTACCGATCCTCCTCCCCCATCGCATAAACTTCCGGGCGCGTGAATAGTCAATGCCGGGGCCGTGAAAGATGTATATTGAACTGTATCGGCATACGCACAGTTAGCTGCCGTATTTCCATTCGTGGCATTACGAATCAAAAGTACGGGACTATCGGCATTCGGTGGAATTGTGACAGATGATGTAGCGCTACCAGGCGAGGTAAACACAACCCCCGGCGTTGGCGAAGTCCACGCATAGGTATAACCTGCTTTTGCCGCAGAGCCAACGGTGTAGGTACCACCCGATGTCACACAAAAGGTTCCATCCAATCCTGCATTGTTGTCGACTGGTGTAACCTGAATATTCACCGTATCCCGAATCGAACAGCCTGTCGACGCATCTGTTACTTTTACGTAGAGCGTTTTATCGGTAGTCAACGCGACTGTGGTCGGATTGGCAATGGTAGAATCCGAGACCAGTGTTCCGGCAGACCAGTTGTAGGTGTAGCCCGGAATAGCATTCTGCTGAATCTGTACGGTACCTCCTTTACAAGCAGCTAACGGCGATGTGTAGTTTGTAACGGGTAATGAGGATTGTCCCGGAAATACTTTCACAAAAATCCGGCATGTATCCGGCACGCCTTCTAATACCAGCGAAAGCGTATAAGTAACAGCAACCAGCCCCGATGGATTCGCAATAACTTTAGCTGGGTGGGGTACTCCCTCCACTAAAGGCAATCCGGTGTTCGGGTCCGACAATCCGGCCACTGGCGACCAGGTATAGGTTCCGTTGCTGGCAGCAGTGATAGGCCCAATGGTAGTAGTTTTTCCGCCACATTGCCCATCGGCTCCCCCCTGCTGATCTAATTTACAGAAGTCAGTACCGCCGGGGCCGCAGCCTACGATGTATCTGATTTCGGCGGTATCGGCCCGTGCGCAGGATGGGTTTATCGCATTCTGACTAGTCCGAATGTATAAAATCGTGTACGGTCCATCGGCCAGTCCGCCATTGGGTATACTGGTACCGGGCATGCGCATTGATACCTGCGAAGCCGTTGTACTACTCAGGTATGTAAGGGCTTGTTCGGGCGAGGGTACTCCCTGTGTTGCCGACACGCTGGTAATGACAGCGCGCCAGCTATAACTGATCCCACTCTCGTTGGGAGTCCCGAAACTAGTCTTCGCCACAAAACCCGAGGTAGGACAGAAGACATAGGGTTCTTTCTGATTAAATACGTTGTTTGGTGTTTTATAAACCGTAACCTGCTGGGTTGTCGTCTGCACGCAACCCGATATACCATTTGATGCCTGAACGGTAAACGGTAGTATGTTTACCCCTTGTGGCGCATAGGTAGCCGTAAACACGGGTCGTATAACGGTAGGCTGACTAATACCAATGCCCGGAAACCAGCCATAACTAACACCAGCCTGTTCGGTAAGTCCCTGCCCTAACCGGGCGCTATCTCCCTGGCATAACGTCAGGCTAGGCAAGGCTGGCAAAGGCGTTACACTCTGGCCTGTCACGGTTACGGTATCAACCCGGCAACCGTTAAAATCCAGGTAGAAATCCTTCGACGCTCCATTAGCTGGCAAGTCCGATAAGGTAGGATTAACGCCATTAGGCGTATCTAAGCCCGTTGATGGCGTCCAGGTAAATGTGTTTGTCGACACGTTGGCATAAGCTGGGGGCACCGAAACAGGTCCAAGTTTTACCGTCGGGTTGCCACAGGTAAAGATCGTTCTCGAAGGCACTGTTACCTTAAACTGAACCGTTTTCAGGGTATCATAACTCGTACATCCCCGGCTATCCGTCACGCTTAACCGATAAGTCCCTTCGGTGGTCAGGTTTAGTAAAATTGGTGTTGCCGCCGTTGCCACAGTTCCCGAAAGGATGGGGGTTCCTCCAGCCAATGGAGTCAGTGCATAGGTATAAGCCCCCTGATCGCCATCCCCCCCAGGGGTAATGGTAGCGGTTATGGCTAATGTCGTCCCCGCACAAAATCCGTAGGGCTTACTGGCCAAATCAGTCGAATGGACTTTACTGGTCGACAGGATGTATTCAACCGTATTGCTGTAGTTAACCAAATCGCAACTACCCGCGACCGAACAAACCGCATCGAAAGGCGACTGACGGACCGCTCGTCGAAAAAACACCGATCCTGCCACAGTTAGGCCATTAGGTGTGTAATCTTTTGCCGTTGCTCCGACAATATCAACCCAGGGACCGGCCGCGGAACCGCTGCGTTGCCACTGATAATAAATTGATGCAGGGGCTGGATTCGCATCGGAAGCACCTCTAACGTTTGGCGTTTTGTACGTTGGTTTAGAGCCTATTATGGGAAACAAACCGGCTCCTTCGCAATAGTTGGTAACTGTTGCTGCAATTGTGTTGGTATTCTCTACGTACTTCGCATAGTTAAAAGCGGTGAGGTAAACCGTCATCCCGCCAGAGTTCGGCACCACGTTATAGCCTGTTAAGGTAGTCGTGCCATCACTAGCCAGACCAGCTGGCGTAACTGGATAATTAACACTAGAGCCTGCCGTTGCCAGAATCGTTGCCCGACAACCCTTTAATTCGACATCATAGTTTCCGGTAGTGCTCCCATTCTCTCCCGAATTCAAATAGGTAGCATAGAGTACTTTACTAAAATCGCAGTCAATAATCTGGTAAGTAGCGTTGCTCGAGCCAAATATAGAATACAGGGCACCAGCCGTTGGACTAATACTGGAAGCCGCATTTGCTTTGCCACTGATGTGCACTCTTCCCTGCTCATCGAGTTCCATATCCGATGCTTCTACGCTCCCATTCCCTACCACGGCACTTCGGATTACGGATGTAAGGGTTGAGTTGAATTCGGTTAGGGTTAGCTGTCCTTGTGTCCAGGCCATATTTGGCGATGAACCGACCTGTACAAATTCTGCGGGCGTTGTGATAACGCCCATGACTACAATATTTCCGTTGGGGCGCTTGCGAATGCCCATGACCTGCGTACCCGGCAAGGCCGTTGATTGTAACAATTGCCCCGAAGCGCCATAATGCGCGATGTAGCCTACCTGATTTGCCAGCGAAACATTCGCATAAGCGGCTCCTGCTGTTATTGGCAATATGGCTCCGTTGCCATTCCGGTACGTTGCGTAAAAGCTACCATCCGTATCAGGAACAATATCGGTCGCGTATTGAACCGGAACCGAAGCGCTTGTCGAATAATAAGATGCGTAACGAAGGGTGCCATCGGCGTTAAAAATGGCCATATAGGGATCATCGTTACCCCCTTTTGGCGTTGATTGGTAGGCATTTGATGTAGTCGGCAATACGCCCGAGCCACTGTTCTGTAGCATTAGAATCATCGATCCATCCGGCGTAATAATCAGATTTTGAAAATAGGGATCTTCATTCCACAATCGAACACGCACGTTAGACGAACCACCAACAGCCCCCAGATAGGAGCCATAGTTAATCGTTTTCCCATCAGCCGATAATTTCATCAAAACGGCCAGATTACCCCCCGCCGTATTAGGGCGACTTGTTTGAAAACCATTAGGGGTGATCAGGGCAGAGGCCGAAGCCCCTCCATTACTTACGCACAAGAGGACGATTTCGCCCGTTGGCGAAAAATCAAAAGCAAGGGGAGTGAAGCTACTATTATCACCATTGAATAAGCGTACCCATTGTAAGGTATTGCCATCCGGCGAATACTTGGATAACACTGCATTGTAGCCATCGTTAGCCCCCGACAAAGGGGGACCAAACTCTTTAATATCGGCAACAGAATAACCAGAAGCATTATTTCGACCTTCGGTTAACACATAAATAGAACCATCCGAACCAATTTTCTGTACCGCTCCCTGATTTGAGGATCTATTCGAGATTGCCATGCTCCACTGTAGCGACTGAGCCTGTACAATGCCACTCCCAAGGCAAAATAGACCGAAAATTCCTAATGCTACAGCTCTACAGGTTAGCTGAATTTGTATAAATCTACCTAAAAAGCTTGTGTAATTTTTTCTTATACAATAGAGATAATAGAGAATTAAATCAGTAAAATTAATCATAGAGGTGGGAGATAAATAGATATAAAAGCGCCAAACAGAAATAGCCTTTGTGCTCCTCAAATGAACACAAAGGCTATGCCAAATGGCCAAATGGCCATATAAGCGCATGACTAATCTATTACTCTATGTCAATTGGTTTATCCCGATTTCTAATCTGTATACTTAGTGTTTTGGTTTTCCACTGCTATTATTCCCTAACAAATTACGTACCAATTGTTAATTAGCCCTCAATTTGTTACTAAGTCATAATTGCTATTCACATGAAATGTACAAAATCAAATATTTGGGAGTATTTGGCCACCTAGTACTCGTCCAAAATAGATTCTTTTGATTCTTTCAATTCTATTGTACTGACAATCAGAAACGATAGAATCAACCGCGCGGGCGGCCCCGAGAAGCTATAGAATCTATTTTGCCAAAGCACTAGTGGTCCTACTCATTCTGTATTGAACGCACCTTACTAAACCGTTTTTTGTTAGGTTTGTACTATGGATTCTAAATCATGCGAGAAAGCAACGGGCGCTATTGCCGATAAATACCGGCTCTCGATTTTATTGGAATTAGCCCAACGAGAAAGCATGACTCCGTCTGAGATTCAGGAGTTAACGGGCTTGTCGCAGCCTTGCGTATCGCACCACGTTCGCCTGCTGACGGAAAGCGAGTTGGTTGCTGCGACCAAAGAAGGGCGTAATGTTCATCTACGTTTGAACAAAGACACAACCCGGCAATTATCCGATTTCCTAGCGAAGCTGACCTAAGCTTTTCTTTAAAACCATATTCGTATTGGATTACTAGGTTGTACTCACAGCTTCAGCCCGTGAGTACAACATAATCAGGTAATTTGCGCAAAATCAGGCGTATTGGTTAACTTTGGATACGAGGTGTCCGACCCGTAAAACCAAACGACAATCTGATATGAAAAAGCGCATTACTCTTTTCTTCCTCCTTGCTTTGCTGGCCAGCTTAAGCCATGCCCAAACTACCTCTCTCTCCAAGATGGTAGGTCCCGAAAAAGGTTCGTTGATGATTGTGGGAGGAGGTGCTATGGGCACCGACTTATGGACTCGTTTCGTCGAACTGGCGGGCGGCCCAGCTACTGCCAATATTGTAATTATTCCAACCGCAGGCGAAGACTCGTCGGCTGCAAGTGCTCCCCGTGAGAAGGAAAAATTAATCAGTTTAGGTGTCCAAAACATAACGATCCTCCATACCCGCGATCCGAAAGTAGCAAACCAGGAATCATTTGTAGCCCCGTTGAAGAAAGCCACAGGTATCTGGTTCGTTGGTGGTCGCCATTGGCGTTTGACGGATTCGTATTTAAATACGTTGGCGCACAAAGAATTTAACGCCGTTCTGAGTCGAGGGGGTGTTATTGGTGGTACATCGGCGGGGGCTACGATTCAGGGATCATTTATGGTTCGTGGCGATACAAAGGGTAACTCAATTATGGTAGGAGATCACACACAAGGGCTGGATTTTATCCATAATGTCACCATCGATCAGCATTTCCTGCGACGAAACCGTCAATTTGATCTCATCGACGTCATTAAAGCTCGTCCCGAATTACTCGGCATTGCGATTGACGAAGGGACGGCCATTGTTGTGCAGCAAAATACCTTCGAGGTGCTGGGCGTCTCCTATGTGGGCATCTACGAAGCGAATCAAATTGCCAATAGCACCAAGTATCCGTCTGGTCAGAATAGCACGGGCGGGCCTTTTTATTTTTTAGGCAAAGGGCAAAAATTTGATCTGCAAACCCGAAAGGTCATCGACACCCGACCAGCAAGACCTAACGAACCAGCGAAGTAAAGTTGTCAGAAAATAGTCAGGGGTTGTCAAGACTAGTCAAGCATTGTTTTTCAACACCTGACTAGTCTTGACAACCCCTGACTATTTTTGACTATTAAACCAGTACGGCTTTGAGAATTTGATCCATGATTAGTCGCCCGTCTGTATTGCCAAGAGCTGGATCGGCAGCACGTTCGGGGTGAGGCATCATGCCAAATACATTTTTGCCACTGTTGGTCACACCGGCAATATTTTCCAGACTGCCATTTGGGTTAGACGCATCGGTAATGGCTCCGGTTTCGTCACAATACCGGAACAGTACCTGCCCATTATCATTCAACGATTTTAGCGTATCGGCATCAGCAAAATAACGTCCTTCGCCATGCGCCATCGGAATTTTATAAGCGGGGCGATCAAGACCGGCCGTCAACAACGCGTCGGGCGATTGGGGAGTTAGGTAAATATTTTTGCAGACGTATTGCTGGTTCGCATTACGCAGCAATACTCCTGGTACCAATCGCGCTTCGGCCAGCACCTGAAATCCGTTGCAAATGCCCATCAGGTAGCCGCCACGATTGGCATGAGCAATGACTTCATTCATAATGGGCGAAAACCGGGCCACAGCCCCTGTACGAAGGTAATCACCGTAAGAAAACCCACCCGGTAGGATGATAAAATCACATCCTTGCAGATCGTGATCTTTATGCCAGAGTTTAACGACTTTCTGGTCCATCAATTCCAGCGTATCCACTGCATCCTGATCGCAGTTAGAGCCGGGAAAAACAACAACGCCAAATTTCATAATGGTGAAAGAGCGAAAGAGTGAATGAGCGAAAGGGTGAATCATTCGGCGCTAGCATTTCGCTCATTCACTCTTTCGCTCTTTCTGCAAAGTTACTTCACTTCAACGGACTTTCCAGCACTTGAAACAGCTTTACCTCGCTCAAATGACAGGTCAATTCGTCCCAGATTGATGCCTGCAAACCCAACCTGATTAATCCAGACGGGCTGCCCATCGAGATTATTGACGGCTACGGGCGCATCCAGGAATGTATGCGTATGGCCACCAATGATCAGATCGATATTTTTGGTTTTGGCCGCCAGTACGTTGTCAGAAACCGTAGGCTCATTGTTATATTTAAATCCTAAGTGCGACAGGCAAATTACGTAGTCGCATTTTTTGTCATTCCGCAACTGAGCAGCGGTATCCCCACCTAACTCAATGGGGTCGAGGTATTTGGTTTCTTTATAAGCCTCTTTCGGAATCAAACCTGCCGGCTGAATTCCCAAACCGAACACCCCTATCCGAACGCCATCTTTCTCGAAGATTTTGTACGGCATGGTTCGCCCGTCCATAACCGTGTTTTTGAAGTCGTAATTGGCAATCAGCAAAGGGAACGTAGCCTTCCCGAATTGGGTGACCATGTTGTCAATGCCGCCATCAAAATCGTGATTACCGATAGTTCCAGCGTCGTAGCCAAGCTGGTTCATGGCCAGAATTTCGGGCTCCCCTTTGTAGAGATTGAAATAAGGCGTTCCCTGAAAAATATCTCCCGCATCGAACAGCAAGACGTTTTGTTGCTCCTGTCGGATTTTTTTGATCAGCGTCGCTCGTCGGGCAACACCACCCTTACCCGCATTCCGACTTCCATCCATCGGGAATGGGTCCAGCCGACTATGCACATCGTTGGTATGCAGAACCGTCAGCGAGGTTGTTTTATTGGCCCGCCCTGTAGTAGCAAGCACGTCTGGCGCCACAGAGCCGACAACGGCAGCCGTGCCCAATAGTTTCAGAAACTGGCGTCTATTCGATGCTAATGCGTCCATCAGAAACGGGATTAATAGGTTGACCGCTTTTGCCCTGTTGCCGGAAATAATCGATTAGGGAATCACGAATTAAGTAATTCATATTTTCGCGTTTGACGGCGTTTTTCAGAAAGTTAGCATTGTCGCCCCCATCGGCTATGTAGTCGCTCATAGCCACTGTATAGGTTTCATTCGGCTGTAGCGTCCGGCCATTGGTAAAGGTTACGGACTGCACTTTTTTATTCTGAATTTTAACCCGTAAGCCACCCACAACCAGTCCGTGCGAATTGGCAAAATGATTGAGTAACTGCAACAACATATCGCCCTTGACAGTCAAAATAACTAACTGGTTATCAAACGGCATGACACCAAAAACCGAACCGATGGTGATATTGCCCTGGGGTAAATTATCCCGAATACCCCCGTAGTTCAGGTGCGAACAATCAATGGGTTTGCCGTATCGTTGCGATGCCTGCTGGAGCAACGCGTCGGTCAATAAATCGTTGAGTGGACCATCGGGTAAGGCTTTTTCAACAGGCTTGGTTGAACTGGTCAGTACCTCGTTCATAGCCTTATCGAGTTTCTCCCGATAAGGTACTAGGAAACTGGCAACAGCCGGATCAGACGACGCAGCCAGCGAGTCTACACCAATGCGGTTAGCCGTTCGTTGAGAAAGGTGATAGCCCGAGTGGCAGGCCGACAAGCCAGCTAACGCCAGCAGTAGAAGGTATTTTTTCATACGTATTCGCAAGTTCGGAAACTCTTGGCAAACCTGCGTTAACAAATCGTTAGAATGCATTCGTAGAAGTTGATGAACTGGTCTTATATGACCTTACCCGGTACCATAATCACGGTATGCTCTGGTTTGTAGTGTACTTTACGCATTCGCCCAAAACCGCCCAAGCCGATTTGAATGTTAAAAATCCCCCCTGTAAACGGCTTTTCGTCTAATAGTGGGCTGTAGGATACTTTCGTTC
The DNA here is from genome assembly GCF_054776755.1 of Spirosoma litoris. Lineage (NCBI taxonomy): Bacteria > Pseudomonadati > Bacteroidota > Cytophagia > Cytophagales > Cytophagaceae > Spirosoma > Spirosoma litoris. Next base: position 147,541 of record NZ_BAAHBI010000042.1, read on the forward strand.
GGATAAACCAGAAGCTATGTTCGGAGAGATCCGGCTTAGGTGTGTTATCGCCCAGCTTAACATCGAACACAAGCCCGAGCGTTGGTGAATGCGTCAGTAGCGACAATCCCTTATAGCGTTCGTCGTTCTTGTCTCGGGGTGATAAATCGAACAAAAGATAGCCGACATACGGAATTAACCGACTGCGTGGCCTTTCGTAAATAACCCGCCCCAAACCTAGTTCGAACAGCATCGGGCTTATGGGCATATCCTTTTCCCATTGTTGGTTATTGTGCCAGAAGCCCGACCGTAATGTTCCGTTGTACAGAGTAGGATGCAGCATGATCATGGTTCGCTGTAAGGCAATATCGATCCCGAATACAGCCCCTACCGACTTATTAAGCGTCTGTGCCAGCAAACCCGTTGTCAAAACTCCCCCACCCCCCAAAAATACACCATACCCCAATTTTGACATACTAAACGTAGTCACGAGATCGGGCGTATCATAAAGTCGTAGAGCAATCTGCTTCTCCCATCGCTCCAGCGCTTGTAAATCATCGCCCCCACCGGTTTCTGCGCGAAACCGATTGACCTCAGCCCCTAGTTCAGAATTCGTCAGATACTCAATTTGCCGCGCTTTTTCCTTAAAACGGCGATCAGTCTCCAGCGCAATCAATTTAGCCTTCATCTGACGCGTATGCACCTCTACCAGATCGAAGAGTATCTGATTATAGGCCAGGGTTCGCTCATTTCTGGCGGTTTCTGATACCCACGACAGATTCCGAAACATTAAACAAAATGACTCGATGGCTGGTGGGCTCCAGATAGACGTTGGGCGTACTTCGTAACCAATCTGATAATAAAACTCGGAACCGCCTAAACCTAGTTGCGTGGGGGAATGAAAGTCAGAAAGTTGCAAACGCCTGGTCGCACTCCAGTGCAGTGTATCGATCGTTACCTGTGCCGAAACGAGTAAAGGAGACAGTAACAGGAGTAGAGACAGGTGTTTCATATGCACGAATGGGAGGCTAAAATACACCGCTAAGTCACTTATAACAAGTCACTTAACGTCAACTCAAAACCAGGCAGAATAGCCTCACCAGACAGAGTTTCGGCAAAATTTAGTACTTCGGGCTCGCTATCAGGTCGATAAATTGTTGTTTGCTGATTAAATGGATCAATTACCCAGCCCAATTGAACGCCATTTTGGAGATATTTTTCCATTTTAGCAGGCAGCGTATATTTCTCATCTGAGTCGCTCATTAATTCAACCACAAAATCCGGGCAAATCTTGGCGAACTTATCCTGATCTTTCTCAGTAAGTGCATTCCATCGCTCATGGCTAATCCAGGAAACATCTGGAGCCCGAACAGAGGTATCGGGCAAGGTGAATCCGGCGCTGGAATCTGCTACCAATCCTAATTTCGTTTTACGGTTCCATAGAACAACCTCCGTAATGAGGTCTGCATTTCTTAATCCAGTTTTCGTGTTGGTGGGCATTTCAAAAATAATCTGGCCATCTGCTTCGCGTTCAATACGAAGCGAGGGATTTGCCTGACAGAATGCGTAAAACTCATCGTCAGTAAGGCGGTCATCCCGGCGAATTGTAGGGTTTAACGGGAACATCATAGTCGAGCGTCGTTTCCATCGATCAATACTAACAAATTTAACACAAAAAAGCGCGACCCCGTTTCCGAAGTCGCGCTTAGTTCTGAGCCAGGATTTTTATGATTTAACTGAATGAATATGATTGTATAACAAGGCTTTCAAGGAAAGCGCAATCAAAAGAAATCAAGGGAATCAGTTAAATCATAAAAATCCTGCGGGGCCGCCCGTGCGGTTCAGACAATTAATACCGATACATTTCCGATTTGAACGGACCTGCAACCGGAACACCAATATAATCGGCTTGTACCTGCTCCAGCGGCTCCAGTTTAGCTCCTACGTGAGCCAGGTGCAATGCAGCTACTTTCTCGTCAAGGATTTTTGGCAGAACATACACTTTGTTCTCGTATTTGTCCGAGTTAGCCCACAGTTCCAATTGTGCCAGCGTCTGGTTCGAGAACGAGCAAGACATCACGAACGATGGGTGCCCCATTGCACAACCGAGGTTCACTAAACGACCTTCGGCCAGTACGATGATCTCCTGACCGTCAACGTTGTACATATCGACCTGTGGTTTGATCTGGCTTTTGGTATGACCGTAGTTTTCGTTCAACCATGCCATGTCGATTTCATTATCGAAGTGGCCAATGTTACAAACAACAGCCTTATCGCGCATCGCTTTGAAATGGCGACCTTTAATGATATTAACGTTACCAGTCGCCGTTACGAAAATCTGTGCACGAGGAACGGCTTCGTCCATGGGTACAACTTCGTAGCCATCCATAGCCGCCTGAAGCGCGCAGATTGGATCGATTTCGGTTACCAGAACCCGGCAACCAGCGCCACGCAGCGACTCAGCCGATCCTTTACCTACATCACCATAACCAGCTACAACGGCTACTTTACCAGCCAGCATCAGGTCGGTAGCGCGACGGATCGCATCAACCAGCGACTCACGGCAGCCGTATTTGTTATCGAATTTCGATTTGGTTACCGAATCATTTACGTTGATCGAAGGCAAGTGTAACGTGCCATTTTTCATCCGCTCGTACAAACGGTGAACACCCGTTGTGGTTTCTTCCGACAAGCCTTTGATGTTCTGAATCAGTTCAGGATACACATCGAAAACCATATTAGTCAGGTCGCCACCATCATCAAGAATCATGTTCAATGGCTGACGCTCTTCACCGAAGAATAAGGTTTGCTCGATACACCAGTTGAATTCTTCTTCGTTCATACCTTTCCACGCATACACTGGGATACCAGCGGCAGCAATGGCAGCAGCGGCATGATCCTGCGTCGAGAAGATATTACAGGACGACCAGGTTACCTGAGCACCCAATTCGACCAGCGTTTCAATAAGAACGGCGGTTTGGATGGTCATGTGCAGACAGCCTGCAATACGTGCACCTTTCAATGGTTGCGATGGACCGTATTCAGCCCGAAGAGCCATCAGACCGGGCATTTCGGCTTCGGCAAGTTTGATTTCCTTGCGGCCCCACTCGGCCAGCGCGATGTCCTTAACCTTGTAGGGGACGTAGGTTGAAGTTTGCATATTAATTTGAATTAGCGAGAGTCAATATGATCTGTATTGCTCTGCGATCTTGGTTTCTTAGTAAAGTGCAAAAATAAGAAGCCGTCAGCAGAATCCCTATTTGAATCAAAATACTTTAGTATCTGGCTATTATAAGACAAAGATTCACTCGTATCGATTCAAGTTTCTTTTTCAATCTCACCGGGTTAAAACCCGGCGCAGTTCATCCATTTTGTTTTTTGCGCCGGGTTTTAACCCGGTGAGACGGAACATCTTTATGCTGAAATTACAGTAATGCACTGGCGTTTTTGTCGGTTGACATAGGTTAAAAAGACCGTTTTGAGCGACGAAAGGGTGTTTTCGTCAGTGTTGTCCACCCCGATTTAACACTCAATCTCAAAAGTGCTAGTAATTGACTCATTTGAGCTAATCCGTTTTCCGAACTCACCCGACCTTTGACCTATCCAAAACGGAAAACGAAAACAAACTCTTAAATATTAACTATCATGAAAACCCTCATCAAACCTCTGTTCGTTGCTTTTGCTCTGGTTCTGTCTACTAGCTATGCTTCTTTAGCCAAGCCAACCAACGACCCACAACCTGCTGCTTTCCAAAGCGGTATCTTTACAAATAAGGCTGGTAAACTTCAGGTTGCCCTTGATAAACAATCAGGCCAACCCCTGCAAATTCGCCTGACTAGTGCCGATGGTCGTATGGTCTTTTCCCAACGAGTAGGCAAAAAACAAACCGCTGTCCGTTTAGTATTCGATGTTAGTGATTTGCCCGATGGCGCTTATCAGTTGACCATCACCGATGGCAAGGAAATCAACCAACACACCGTAACGCTGGAAACTCAGAAACCGGTGGATGTTAATCGACTGGTAGCCATTAACTAAGGATAGTTTATCCAAACAGTTCTCGAAGCGCTGATCTAATGTCAACAACTGGTTAAGGTATCTACCTGGCCGATTGTTGACATTAGATCAGCGCTTCATTCGTACCTTAGCCTCGGGACCGGCCATACTGGTTAGAAAGAACAGCTCTGCGTGATGACGACGAAAATACTTTTGGTTGATGATGAAGCCGATTGGGAAGCGCTATTCCGGCAGCGTTTCCGCCAACTGATCATAGCAGGTACCTACCAGATTTTCGTGGCGCAAAATGGACAGCAAGCACTGAGTTTACTTCAGGAGCAACCAGAGATTGATGTAGTACTGACCGACATTAATATGCCTGGCATGGACGGGCTTACGTTGCTGGAACACATTACGACTGGCTACCCTCAAGTGCCAACTGTGATGGTCACTGCCTATGGCGATATGGCCAACATTCGGACCGCCATGAACCGGGGGGCTTTTGATTTCATTACCAAACCAATTGACTTCGCCGACCTTAAAGCCACCATTGACAAAGCTCGACGCTACGCCGAGCAGCTTCGGCAGACCCAGGCGCTTAAAGCGCTTAATGCCATGAAAACGCGGTTCTTTGTCAATATGACGCACGAATTGCGCGCTCCCCTGTCGCTAATACTTTCTCCCGTTGACCAACTCCTGGAACAAGCAACGCTGACCCCACCTCAACAGGAACGGTTACTGAGTATTCGCCGAAACGCGCAGCAACTATTGCGGCTCATTAATCAGTTAATGGACCTCCACCAACTTGAAGACCAGCCGCTTGAGGAAGTCCATGAAGTGGGCGACTTAGCGGGCTTTCTAAGCCAGATTGTCGATCTGTTTCGCCCCTCGGCAGAGATTAAACGGCTGGCGCTCAACTTTCACACCGACCTACCAACCGGAAACTACCGCTTCGATGCGGGAAAGTGGGAAACCATTCTCTATAACCTCCTGACCAATGCCATTCGCTTCACCCCTACCGGTTCAGTCACCGTACTGTTACAGGAGTCACCCCAGGGTGTTCGTTTGGTAGTACAGGATACGGGTATTGGCATTACGGCCCATAAGCTTCCCCATGTCTTTGACCCGTTTTATCAGGGTGATAACCAGCGCATTCGGTCGAACGATCCAACAGGACTCAGCCTGGCATTAGTCCGGGCCTTAACGCAACGCATGGGCGGGCATATCCAGGTGACGAGTCAGGTCGACGTGGGTACCGAGTTTAGTGTCGAACTGCCGCTTCATCGGATTGGGGGCAATCAATCCGTTCAGTCACTGTCGGCTTCCTCCCTGTTGATTGAACTACCCGTCTTACCTCAACCATCAACCGGCCGACCAATAGAATCAGAGTCAGACGCTCCGCCGTTGATTCTGATTGTTGAGGAAAATACTGAGCTACGGGAATACATGGTAGCAGAGCTAACCACCCTATACCGAGTTCGGACAGCGGCCAATGGTCATCAGGGCTGGGTGGTGGCTAAAGAAGAATTGCCCGATCTAATTATTACCGATTTGATGATGGCTCGTCTGGATGGCTATGGGCTAATTGAACAGCTCAAAGCCGACCCCGTTACCGATCATATTCCTATAGTGCTGCTAACGGCCAGCGCCGATGAAGCGAGTCGGCTCAAAGGTCTGGCGGTAGGGGCCGATGAGTACCTGACCAAGCCTTTTCACCTGGGAGAATTGCAATTGCGGCTTCGAAACCTGTTAGATCGCCAACAACGATTACGGGATCATTATCGGAATCAGCTCGCTCAACCCACCAATTCGTCTTCGCTCCAGCCCGTTGGCGATCAATTTCTTCGTCGATTCTATGGGCTGATTGACCAACGACTGGACGACTCGACGTTGAGCGTCGAATGGCTTGCGGAAGAACTTGCACTAAGCCGCAAAGCGTTGTACCTGAAAATACAAAGTCTGACACATTTGTCGCCCATTGAACTCATCCGACAGTATCGACTGCGGAAGGCCATCGATCTATTGCGGGCGGGTCACGGAGCCTCCGAAACGGCCTATATGGTGGGGTTCGACTCGCCCTCCTATTTCACTAAAGTTTTCCGGGAGTTCTATCAGCAAACGCCCTCCGCTTTTGTCAAAGGATGAAGCTCTTGAAACTTTCTATTATCAAGCTGTAATCGGTGTGTTTTTGTCATCCCGACGCAGGAGGGATCTTCGGTAAGTGGAAGGTATATGGGCTCTACCGAAGATCCCTCCTGCGTCGGGATGACAAAAATGCTAGTAAAACAAAAGTTTAAACAGTCTCGATAATAAAAAAATTGACCAGTTTCTTGAGATAGATAAAAGTTTTATCTAATTATGTAAGAACTTACGTAAGCTCTTACATACTATGGATTTTATGGCCGAAATGGCCGAGTTAGCGCTTGCCAGCCGACTCAGGCGATTAAGTGATTTATACTGGCAGGGAGTAACTGCCACTTACCGACAATCGGGAGTGGATTTTGATGTGCGCTGGGCCACCATTTTTGTGCTCATCGCGCGTCAGGGACCAGTAGCCGTTATGGAAATAGCCGAACGATTAGGCATTACCCACCCGGCTGTTATTCAGGTAATTAACGAGTTAGAGAAACGAGACCTGATTACCTCAACGAAGTCGGAGCAGGATGGCCGAAAACGATTGCTGACACTAAGCGAAACGGGGCAGGCGATGCTTCCTAAGCTCCAGCCTCTGTGGGATGCCTTTATTGCGGTTAATCAGGAGATGCTTGGTAATCAGACGCATAACCTATTGACTTCGCTTCAGGAGATGGAAGACCAATTGGCCAAACGTAACTTCTACGACCGAATTCAGGATCAGTTGAACCGAACTAAATAAATGACACTGAATAATGAATATCAACAAGTTAAACGCCAACCATTATTCATTAATACACAAAAAAAACCATGAGCACTATCTCTATCATTCCCTACTCACCCGAATACCAACCGGATTTCAAGCGTCTGAACATTGAGTGGATTTCTCATTATTTTACTGTTGAACCACACGATCTGGAGCAGTTAGATCAACCCGAAACCTATATTCTGCCGAACAATGGGCAGATTTTCCTGGCCAAAATTGGCGATGAAATTGTTGGTTGTGTAGCCATGGTTAACATGGGCGAAACCGGTTTCGAGCTGGCGAAAATGGCAGTTTCGCCGAATACACAGGGAAAAGGTATTGGCAAAAAACTATGCATTGCCGCTATCGACTACGCTCGACAATTGGGCGTCAAAACTGTTTGGCTTGAATCGAATCGGATACTTACGCCCGCCCTAACCATGTATGCGAGTGTAGGTTTTCGCGAAGTTCCTAGTGTGCCTACGCCGTACAGCCGCGCCGATATCCGCATGGAAATGACGCTGTAGCAAGGTATCGCACATTAAAAATGATTTAAATCCGCCCGACTGATTATACGGCAAAAAACAATCAGCGATTGTCAAGGTTAAGCTTACGCTCAATGGTCTAGTATCCTACACTGGATTATGAAAACTGACTTACCATGAAATCGATTCATACGATTGTTTTTTGCCTGGCCGGACTCGTCATTTTCGGCTTTCAAGCGGTTGCCCAGAACACGACCTCAGCAGCAGCTGCTTCAACCAATACTACCTTAACAACAAGTGGGGTAAAAACGGGTACTACGCTCGCCCTCAGTGCCGCCGAATCGCCAGACCATACTACGTTGCTCCAGCTATTGAAAGCCTCTGGCTTGACCAAACAGGCTTCAGGCGCAGGACCTTATACGGTTTTTGCCCCCAACAACGGCGCTTTTTCCGAATTTTCGAAGGAAGAGCTGGATGATTTACTGCTTCCATCTAGTAAAAATAGACTCATTCAGTTGCTGGCTTACCATGTTGTAAAAGGGCGACTCACCTCCGATCAATTGAAGGATGGCCAGACGCTTACGAACCTCGTAGGCCAGATACTAACCGTACATAAGCAGGAAAACTACATTACCATCGAAGACGATCGCGGTACAGTCGCCGATGTCATTCAGGGTAATGTTCGGGCTACCAACGGTGTCGTTTATTCCATCAATAAGGTGCTTCAACCAGCCTCGAACAAAGGGCCAATTGTCCGGTAATTGATCAAAAGTCTGTTTAAACTTTTGTTTTAATAGCGTTTTGTCATCCCGAGGAACGAGGGATCTTCGGGGACGAATAATTTTAAAGAGCCACCCGAAGATCCCTCGTTCCTCGGGATGACAAAACACACCGATGCTAGATCAGCTCACATCGTTTCAGCCTTTCGAGGTTCTCTAAAACGCCTACCCTAAGGAGGGCCAGGGGGGTTGAGCCTATCAGAAGTATCTACCCTATTTCTCAACCAATGCCTCAATAGCTTTCAATATAACCGGCAGTTTTTCGTGAGCGTTGTTACAAAGCAGAATGATGGTTTTATCGGCATCGATAAAGCGCATAATCTGGGTTTTGTAGCCGGGGTTATCGCCGTCATGCCAGACAACTTTACCCAGCTTAGCATTCTGTTTCAACTCCCAGCCAAAGCCATAGTGTGTCAGTGAACCGTCGTTTAATTTCGCTGGCGTAAATGCTTCTTTAAGGGTTTGTTGGCTCACTAGTTGATTGGTGTAAAGGGCACGGTCCCATTTCAACAAATCGCCGACCGTTGAACTAATTCGGCCTGGACCTTTGCGGTTTCCCAGCCAGATGGCATAGTTGAACTCAGGAAAGGAATCGGCCCGAACGTAGCGTTTCTTCTCGGGCACATACATGTAGCCCCAGGCCATATCAGGCAGTTTAATCTTATCGGCACGCGTACGAATGTCGGTATGCGTCATGCCAACTGGCTTAAAAATACGCGTCCGGCAAAATTCAATAAAGTCCTGACCAGAAGCCTTTTCGGTAATGCTGGCGAGGAGCATATACCCCGTATTGCTGTACTCGTACTTCACGCCCGGCTCAGCCAATTTAGCCGGATGGTATTTAATCAGATAGGCAATGTTATCGGCATTATTAGCCACCTTGCTCTTGTCCCAATGCTTATCCATTACATCCTGATAATCAGGCAAACCCGATGTATGGTTGAGCAGATGTCGAATAGTAATACCTGGATACGGCAGGCCCGGAATATATTTTTCAATCAGATCATCGTAAGCCAGTTTACCCTGTTGCTTTAGCATCATGATCGTCATGGCGGTAAACTGTTTCGACACCGATGCCAGTTCGAAAATAGACGACGTTGTTATGGGCGCTTTCATCTCAAAATTTTTGTAGCCGAATGCCTGCTGGTAAACAGGTTTACCCTTGTCGGCAATGAGAACTACACCGCTAAAATCGGGAACGCTGGCGAAGAGCGTATTCAACTCTTTACCTAATTCAGTAGGCGAATTGGTCTGAGCCTGAGCAATAAAATTCAGCAATGACGTGAGAATGACTAAAATCGTAGCGGTTTTGGCTTTCATAGAGGAGAGGTTGTATCGTGTTCCCAAATTAAGACGTTGTTGGCATTAAGTTGATAACCGTCTACAGAAAAAGCCTCATAAGCTTATTTTTCCGTGCCTTTCAACAGAAAATCCCGTACTAGCACATGCTGATCGGTGCTAATAAAATCAACCCCAGCCTCTCGAAGTTTTGCCCAAACAACAGGGTCTTCAGGACTCGCCCAGAGCCGTAGCTTTTTGCCTTCTTTATGCACTCGCTCAACCAGTTGACGCAACTTCTCGAACTCTTCGGCAGGCATCTCCCCTGTCCCCCGCCATTGAAGCTGATTGGGATACGAATCGCTAATAAATGTCATCACTGCCGAATTGTACCCTTTGCCAAGATCACCTGGACGACCATCAACCGACATGAGTCTGGATTTGGCTTTGGCAAGCGTTGGTATAGGTCGATTACCCGAAAGAACGACGGTAACAATACCCGCTTGATTTTTAGTCGGATTTCCAGTAGTTAACAGCGAGCGATACCGTTGCAGCAGTTTTTCCAATGCCTGATACGTGCTATCAGCACTTGTCTTTGCATCGATCATCAGATAGAATGGTCCTTTGTAACCAGCCAACGCCTGACCACCATTTTGCCTGATTCGCTCGGCTAATGGCTTGAGATACAGGTTTTCAAGGGTTGACGCCGGGTTTTTAAACGAAGGTTGGTCGTGGGCTACATACAAGGTATCATCGATTAGATGGACATCGGCTTCCACACTTGTGAATCCGTTGTCCAGCGCGTCCCAAAGTGGCCGCGATTGCTCGTAATCATTGTGTGCGTGGGCGTTTGGCAAAGCAACTACACCTGCCACTGGCTGCGGAACAACCCGCTGGGCTATAGGCTGCGTCCAGGCAGTTTCCACGTCACCCGGCATAAATGGATTGTACTTAGGTTTACTGGAAATGATCTTGGCCCGAAGCAGTAACAGATCATCCGTTAGGGCATAACTGGCTACGGTATCCGCTACTTCACGCAGTAATTCAGCCTGTTGGCTCCCCTTGCGAATACCGAAAAACTGAATTTTATACGTTACGTCTGGCTCTGTTTTAACGCGTACAGAAAGCGTATTACCAACCTGCGGCAACTGCTTTAGCGTCACTCCCGAACTGATGTAGAACCGACCGGCTTCCATAGCCTCGATCAATGCCTTGGGGGTTAACACAGGTGCATTGACCATAACCCAGCTTCGCCCCGAGTTGGCAAACGAAGGGCCGAAAAAGTAATAATTATGGCTATCGTCGGTACCCATGCCATACATCAACGGTCGGCCTTGTTGCACGAAATGAAGGTTGATTTTATCCCACATCGACTCCGTTCCTTCGTGGGTGCTATCGCCGTAATTGTTTACCAGATGATGGCCGTTGAAAACCTCGAAAAATCGTTCATACCGAAGTTGCATTAGGTCTTCGGCTTTGATAGCGTAATAAAAATTGGGGTGGTTGATGTGCGTAAACATGGGCTGCCCAGTCAATCGCCGTTGGGCTACCACCAGATCGATATTATTCTGCATCACATCGGCCACACTATTTCCTGGCAGCGGCCGAATGAGGTTCTTTACATTCGTAACGTTGATGTGAATAGGCTTGCCCTGATAACCCGTCGAAAGCTCCTCGTTTTTCAGGATCAGAAATTTACCCGGTTCGTCAAAGTAACTTCGGTATTCGTCCAGTTTTTTTAGCCGAACTTTAAGCGAGTCATTTCGCCCTTTCTGATACACCACCCAATCGGCCCCAAATGTGCGTAGATATCGGTCAAACGTCCGTCGTCGGTCTTTTTGGTGCGGCACGTTAACCCATTTATCGACGTCCTGCAAAATATTGTGATCAGACAGGCCCACAAACTGATAGCCGTTAGCTTTATACCAATCCATAATCATTTCTGGATAGTCGTCGCCATCGCTCCAGAGCGAGTGGGTATGAAGATTTCCTTTGTACCAGTTTTGCGCCTGTGCCATAGTCATCGCAAAGCACAGTATCAGGAAGATTGAGCCTGTTGTTTTCTTCATTGAATTAAGTGGGTATAATAGCTTTAAAAGTACAGAAAAGGCCTCAGATACCCGATTCTGGCTTATTAAGGTTGATTGTTTCTAAAAGCGTAGGGGTCATGTTGAGTTAATACGAACGCTTGATCGGGCAGGAATGAATAAGCCAGTCTAAATTGGGCTATGTTTTGGGTACGACTCCGATGGGGTCGGATGTCTATAGAGAACCATGGCAACTATAAACATTTGACCCCGTCGGGGTCATACCCTCTATTCGTCCAGCTAACAAAGGTTTGTTTTAAAAATAGCCCTAAATTTCCCAGACGATTTCGCTGAACGTACATTTACACCAGCAGTCTACAGACGCATTCATTTCGAACTACACATTGTGCCGTATACTCAACCTGAACTCCGAACCGTCAATGTGACCCGCTACGCCAAACCGTTGCGCGAAGGCGGTTCACTCCCTGCTCTTGTCGAAGCCGACGATGAGTTTTTATATGTACTTAAGTTTCGTGGAGCCGGGCAGGGAACCAAAGCCCTGATTGCCGAACTAGTAGCGGGTGAAATCGCTCGCGCGCTTGGTCTCCGTATCCCCGAAATCGTATTTGTCAACCTTGATGAAGCGTTTGGCCGAACAGAACCCGATGAAGAAATTCAGGATTTGCTTCGGGCTAGTGAAGGCTTGAACCTTGGGCTTCACTACCTATCTGGCTCCATCACATTCGACCCGATTCTGAACGAAGTCGATCCACACCTAGCATCGAAGATTGTCTGGTTAGATGCTTTTGTGATGAATGTGGATCGTACTGTCCGCAACACGAATATGCTCATGTGGCATAAAGAATTGTGGCTCATCGATCACGGCGCATCGCTCTATGTGCATCATACCGGTCCTACCTGGCCCGAGCAAAGTCGGCGACCATTTGCGCAGATCAAGGACCATGTGTTGCTGTCCCAGGCCACCCAGCTCGATGCCGTTAACACGGAATTTCACCAACTGCTTACGCCCGATCACATCCAGCAGATTGTGTCGCTGGTACCCGATGAGTGGCTTATAAACAACGGAGTCGAAGAATCTCCATCCGAACAGCGGGCCATCTATACTCAGTTTTTGACGGATCGCCTGGCCGCATCAGAAATTTTTGTCAACGCAGCTAACGAAGCCAGAAATGCACTTGTTTGAGTACGCCGTTATTCGGGTTATGCCGCGTGTTGATCGGGAGGAATTTCTGAACGTTGGCGTCATTGTTTATTGTCGTTCGCAGGGCTTTTTACAAGCAAAATTTGCGTTGAATGAGCACCGTCTTCGGGCGTTTTCAGCAGAATTGGATATGCAGGAACTAGCGGATCGGCTCAGTGCTTTTGAGCGAATTTGTGCGGGTCGTGCGCAGGGCGGCCCTATTGGCAAACTACCAATTGCTGAACGTTTCCGATGGTTAACGGCAACTCGTAGTACGGTTGTGCAGACCTCGCCTGTTCACCCCGGCTTGTGTACCGATGCAGGCGAAACACTGGCTAGGTTATTTGCGCAATTGGTTTTGTAGCGTGTAGCGCGGACATCCTGTCCGCATAGCCGTGAACATTTGCAAGAATTACTTAACCTAAGCTATGCGGACAGGATGTCCGCGCTACATCAAACATGAAACACTTCGTCCTCTTTTTGCTACAATGCAGTCTTGTATTGCCCGTCTTTGGCCAGTCACGCACTGACTCATTCCTGACAAACTTATTTTCGGCCAATAAGAATTCTATTTTTCAGGAGGTCATCAACCATCCGGAAACGTATCGACTGCAAATCATTTACACCCAGATAAACCGGGATAAGACAAATACTCCTTCATTTACAAACTACTACTTCCACGTCGATAGCACCGAGTATTTCAACCCGGCCTCGACGGTGAAATTGCCGCTAGCGCTGTTATCGCTGGAAAAGCTCAACCGGCTCAACAAGCCCAACGTGACTAAATTCACGTCCATGCAGTTCGACAGCGCGTATAGCAAGCAGACGAAAGAGTGGACCGATAAAACGGCACAGAACGGTTTTCCATCCATAGCGCACCTAATCAAAAAAGCGTTTCTGGTAAGCGAAAATGATCCGTATAGCCGCATGTATGAGTTCGTAGGGCAGAGCGAAATCAACCGATCGCTCCATGCGAAAGGGTATCTGGACACGCGCATCACCCACCGTTTCGTGCGCATGACCAATGACGAAAATCGGCATACCAACCCCGTTCGGTTTATTCAGGACGATGGAAAACTAATTTACGCACAACCCGCAGCCTTTAATCAGGACCCATTTGATTTCCGACGGGTAGCCAAGCTGGGCAAGGGCTATTATATCCGCGATAGCCTGGTTCATCAACCGTTTGACTTCACCGAACGCAATAAATTTCCGCTGGAGGCTTTCCAGCAAATTCTTCAGTCGGTTATGTTTCCGATGTCGGTTCCGGCTAAGCAGCGGTTCAACCTAACGAAAGATGACTATCGCTTTTTGTATCAATACCTGTCGCAGTACCCCAGCGAAACCAACTACCCCAAATACGACGCGAATCAGTATTACGATAGCTACGTGAAATTCTTTTTCATGGACAGTCTGCATCACCAGATGCCAGCCAATATTCGTGTGTTCAACAAAGTGGGTTGGGCTTATGGATTTCTAACCGATGCGTCGTACGTGGTCGATTTTAAGAACAATATCGAGTACATGCTAACAGCTACTTTGTACGTAAACAGCGATGGCATTCTGAATGATGACAAGTATGATTTTGATACAATCGGCCACCCGTTTTTGTATCAGCTAGGGCAAACGATTTACCAATACGAATTGACGCGTAAACGCCAGTACAAACCCAATTTACAAGCGTTTCGTATACCTTATGAAAAACGGCTGAACGATGCGCGACCTCTTGTAAAAGATGTTGATAATTGAATCATTTCCCTAATTTACTCACCTATTTCCTACGCCTTACTCATATCGATATGTTCCTCAAATCTATAGTTAGAACAGTAGCGCTCGTTGCGCTCACAGCCAGTCCCTTATGTGCACAAACGGGCACGAAACAGAATCCACCTGTTTTGACGGTAGCCACTCCTGAAAGCGCCGGTTTCTACCCCGAACGACTGAATAAACTGGACGGCCTTATTCAGTCCTACATCGACAAAGGTGCGTTTCCGGGAGTGGCCGCAATTGTGGTACGAAACGGCAAAATTGTGTACCACAAATCCTTCGGCAAATCGGATCTTGAAATCAATAAACCACTGGCAAAAGATGCCATTTTCCGGATTGCGTCGATGACCAAAGCCATCACCTCACTGGCCGTCATGATGCTCCACGAAGATGGCAAAATCATGCTCGATGATCCCATCAGTAAGTACATCCCAGAGTTTGCAAAACCTGTAGTTCTCGACAACTTCAACGAGAAAGACAGTACCTATACAACCGTTCCGGCCAAACGAGAAATCACGATTCGTCACTTGCTATCTCACATGTCGGGCATCAATTACAATGTGATTGCCAGCGATCCAAGAATGCGGGCGATTTATACCAAAGCGGGTGGCATTCCCGACGCCTTCGTTACGGACAACATCAAACTGGGCGATATGGTGAAAAAACTGGCCAAACAGCCACTAAACCACCAGCCCGGCGAAAAATGGACTTACGGACTGAGCATCGATGTGCTGGGCTATCTGGTCGAAGTGGTGTCGGGACAAACATTGGCCGATTTTTTCCAGAAACGCATCTTCGAGCCACTGGGCATGAAAGACACGTACTTCTACCTGCCCGATGCAAAGAAGGATCGGTTGGTGGCACTGTATTCGGAAGATAAGGACAAAAAGTTGATTAAAACCGCTTCGATTAAAACGCTCCCCGTCGATCCTGATTTCCCAATTATGGGTGCTAAAACGTACTACTCGGGTGGAGGTGGCTTATCCAGCACAGCCTATGATTACGCCATTTTCCTGCAAATGTTACTCAACGATGGTGTGTATAATGGAAAGCGATTGCTCAGCCGAAAAGGCGTTGAGTTGTTTACGAATTCGAACCAAACCGGCACATTGTTTCCAGATCCGGGCAATTATTTCAGTTTAGGATTTGAAGTCATTGGGGAAAAAGGGCATTCAAAAGATCTCAACAGCATTGGCACCTTTTCGTGGGGTGGCGCTTTCAGCACGCACTACTTTGCTGACCCTAAGGAGAAAATCAGCGTCGTGTTAATGAAGCAAATGTGGGGAACAAGCTACGGTGGTGAACTCGACAAAAAATTCGATGTACTGGTGTATCAGGCACTGGATGAGTAGATTGTTTTCTCGACAGGATTGACAGGATAAAACAAGATTTAAAAGTGAATTAGAAAATCCTGTTTTATCCTGTCAATCCTGTCAAAAAATATAAAAATGCATCGTTTCTTCTGGCTTTTCAATTGCTGGCTGTTGGCAACCAATGCGTTTGCCCAACTCCAATCTTTACCAATTTATAAACCTATCCCAGTTAAGCAGGACTGGCTTATTACGCCTGTCAGCCAGAAAGCGGGTATCTATCAGGCTAATGGAGGCAAAGATTTAGTCGTATCAAACGGGTTGATTGCCCGTCGCTTTCGGATTAGTCCCAATCTGGCGACAGTCGATTACCAGAACCTGTCGACCAACGAGCAATTTGTCCGTTCTGTAAAGCCCGAAGCCAGGGTCGTTTTAAACGGAAAAGCGTATAACGTTGGTGGACTTTATGGTCAGAAAGAACACGCTTATCTGCGCGAAGAATGGATTGATGGTTTTACTGGAAACGCAGCTGATTTCCAGTTTAAGACTTTCTCCGTTTCGCCCATTAAGCCGTACGTCAACTGGAAGTCGCGAACCTGGATGACGAATCAAAAGCAACCCAGCGGCCAGGAATTGGCGTTGGTTTTCAACACCAATTTACCCGAACTGCAAGGGGTGGAAGTAAAGGTTCATTATGCGATTTACGATGGAATTCCAACGCTTTGTAAATGGGTAACGATAGCGAACAAAAGTCAGAAATCGATTCATATCAATCAGGTAATCAACGAAATTCTGGCAACACCTGAAGAAGAATCGGCGGTAGTGGGCAAGCCAGAGCAGATGAAAAAGCCGCAACGGATTTACATCGAGAACAACTTCGCGTTCAATAATGCTATGCGGTATGATTTATCCGATCAGGCTACGCATTGGAAAACCGATTCGCTCTACACATCTCAGGTAAATTACAACTACGAAACCCCCTGTTTACTGGAAGTATACCCAACTCTGGGCGTCGGCATTGATCTGTCTCCAACGCAAACGTACACCTCCATACGCTCTTATGAACTGCTTTTGGACTCTTACGACCGTGAACGCAATGGCTTAGCTCGTCGTCGGTTTTACGCGACGGTTACGCCCTGGACAACGCAGAATCCCATTTTCATGCACCTGGTCAGTACCGATCCAGCAACGGTTAAAAACGTGATCGATCAATGCGCCGAAACGGGTTATGAAATGGTCATCCTTAGTTTTGGCAGCGGACTGAACATGGAAGATGCCAGCGATGCGAACATTCAGAAATTCAAGGCACTGGCGGATTATGCCCATAGCAAAGGCATTTTGTTGGGCGGTTATTCGCTATTCAGCAGCCGCCGAATCGATGATGAGAATGATGTAATTGATCCGAAAACCGGACTACCCGACAAAGGTGCTTTTTTTGGTCACGCGCCCTGCCTGGCCAGTCAATGGGGCATCAATTACCTGAACAGTCTGAAAAAATTCATTACCGAAACCGGCTTTGATCTGCTCGAACACGATGGCCCTTACCCCGGCGATGTCTGTGCCTCTACCAAGCATCCAGGCCATAAAGGATTAGACGATTCGCAGTGGGTACAGATGGACATGCAGAAAGGCTTTTATCGGTTTCTGAATGAAAAAGGCGTGTACATCAACGCGCCCGACTGGTATTTCATGGACGGTACCAACAAGATTGCATTAGGGTATCGTGAAGTCAATTTTTCGCTCTCCCGCGATCAGCAAAAACTCCTGAACCGCCAGAATATCTTCGACGGAACCTGGGAGAAAACCCCTTCGATGGGTTGGGGTTTTGTACCGCTTACCAAATACCAGGGCGGTGGCCCAGAAGCAGTACTGGAACCACTTAGCGAGCATCTGTCTGATTATGAACAACTCATGATGCAATATTATGGGGCTGGCGTTCAAGCCTGTTACCGAGGTCCGCGCCTGTACGATACTGAAGCTACGAAACAAACTGTTCAGCGCGTGATTAGCTGGTACAAGAAATACCGTCCCATTCTCAATTCTGATTTAATTCACCTTCGCCGACCCGATGGCCGTGATTGGGATGGCATTTTGCACGTCAACCCAGCAGGGAAAGTAAAGGGGTTGGTGATGCTTTTCAATCCCTTAAAAACTAAAATCACCCGAACAATAAAGCTTCCTCTCTATTACACTGGCCTCCGCGAAACGGCTCAGATACGGCAGGGGGAAGGTAAGGCAAAATCATATCGGCTGAATCGAAATTATGAGGTGGAAATTCCGGTGGAAATTGGGCCAGAGAGTTACGGCTGGTGGGTGATTGAATGATCTTCATTGAAGAGTGTTTTTGTCATCCCGACGCAAGGAGGGATCTCTAGCATCAGGCGAATTTGAGATCCCTCCTTGCGTCGGGATGACAAAAAATATATCTGAATTAATCTCTCATTATCAATCTTCATCCTCTTCCACTTGACTGATCGACTCGTGGTAGGAAATTATCTGATAAAGCACTTCCACGGCAATAGCAAAGTTCTCTTCACCTACCAACTCTTTGTACGTATCAGTAAGCTTTTCCTGCTGACGTTTAGCCACCAGCAATAATTTTTTCCCTTCATCAGTCAACATAATTTTAGAACTACGTCCATCCAGTTTGCTTTTTTCGCTCTTAATCAAGCCTTCGGCTTCCAGTTCTTTCACTGTTCGGCTCATGGCTTGCTTAGGCTGCATAGCTCGTTTCGCCAGCTCCTGATTCGTAATTCCTTTCAGGCTAATATTGGTCAGAAACTTCATAAACGATGTCTTGAAGGGTATATCTGTCGAAACATTCATGGCGTTTTGCATCCAGCCATCTGTCAATCGTTTTGTAACGGCAATCAACCGAACCCAATTGCGCTCATTATGCTGCATATAGTCGGTTAGTTCCGCCAGAATAGCTTTCTTTTTTTTCACTCCCATTGGCTTCTGATATAATTTTTCCGCAGCTAAACTAATTTCAACAAATATAGTCCTAATTGATTACTAATTAGTCAACAAACAGGACTATATTTGCAAAGTCACAAGAAATACAGACTCTTATCTATACAGCTAGCAATACATTCTAAACGTCTACTCAAATGAGAGAGAAGGATTTAAACCTGGATCGAATCGTCTTTTTCAGTGATGCCGTTGTGGCTATTGCCATCACCTTGTTAGTGCTTGATTTAAAGCTAGATATACCTACCTCGCGGATCGTTCAGTGGGCTGACATAAGCACTTTGATGCCACAATTTGCCGCTTTTTTGCTCTCATTCATCCTTGTTGCCCTGTATTGGATTATTCATAACCAAATATTCTGCTACGTAAAGCGAGTAGACGAACCGTTAGTATGGATAAATGTGTCCTGGTTATTTTTCATTGCTCTCCTACCCTTTTCGGCCTCATTACTAAGTGCGCACTTCGGTGAGCGGGTGGCTACGATGATCTATGTACTCAACACAATGGGCATTAGTGCCTGTCAGAATTTCATTTGGGATTATGTGTCGGCAAAACCTGATTATCTGGATGGCACAATCCCTGAAAGGCAGGTAAAAATCTACCGAATTTATTTTAACGTGGGTATGGTTAATGGACTGATTGCCATCGGTTTTGCCTTTTTCATGCCCGTCGTTGCCTTCTTTATCTTATTTACCCGGCCGCTGATGATGGGGATCTATATGCGCTTCACATTACCTCATCGTCACAGACAACAACGCTTCACAAAACAATAAAACTATGGCTCTTAAACACGTAAACTTAGCCGTGCCTGATGTGGCGCAAACAGTGTCTTTTTTCGAGAAATACTTTGGCTTTCACACAGACGAAGTAAAAGGCGATAATGTTATCGCTATTCTGGAAGACAACGACGGATTTATCCTGTCGATCAGTAATTTCAAGAAAGATGTAATTCCCCAATACCCAGCCGACTTTCACATTGGTTTCGTGCAAAAATCACCTGAGCAAGTCATGGAAATTTATCAGACCATGAAAGCCGATGGCATCGATGTTGGAAAAGAACCGCATAACTATAGCGGTCGCGGAACCTATTCCTTTTACGTAGCAGCTCCTGGCGGTTTTCTGATCGAGGTATTGTGCGTGGTTTGAGACGATTACTAAGGACAGGGTTCTTGCAAATCAGGCATTTGGAATTTTTCTATAGGCATACCTTTCTAAGCAGGAACTATTGTCAGCTTACTGCTGACCCCGGACGTGGCCGTCCAGGCTACGCTATACTAAAAACGCAATGGGCGAAGATACCTAAATATCTTCGCCCATTCGAAAATCGTAAGCCGTAAATCGTAACTCTTCTACACCTCCTCCGTCTGCAACTGCTTCTCGTACAGTTCTCGGTAAGCACCGTTTTTGGCCAGGAGTTCCTCATGCGTGCCCTGTTCAATGATTTCGCCATCGTCAAGCATGATAATGTTGTCGGCCAGTTTTGCGGAGGAAACCCGGTGCGAAATCACAACCGAAGTTCGGTCGGCCATGATACGCTGGAGGTTGTTCAGAATGATGTTTTCAGTGTTGGTATCGACCGCCGACAGGCAATCGTCCAGAATCAGGATTTTGGGGTCTCGGGCAATGGCGCGGGCAATACTTAACCGCTGTTTCTGACCGCCCGACAACGTAACGCCCCGCTCGCCAACACGCGTGTCGAACTGCTCCGGAAAATCCAGTACGTTCTGGTATAAATCAGCATCGCGAATGGCTTGATCGACCCGCTCTTGTGGCAAATCGGGTTTACCGAAACGAACGTTGTTGCTGATGGTTTCCGAGAATAGGAATACGTCCTGTGGAACATAGCCCATTTGCTCCCGCAACGAGGTCAAATTGTAATCTTTAATCGGAATACCGTCGATTAGAATTTCGCCAAACGTCACATCGTACATACGGGTAAGCAGGTTTGCCAGTGTGCTTTTCCCTGAACCCGTCGTACCTAAAATAGCGACAGTTTCGCCCGCCCGAACATGCATCGAGAAATCCTTGATGGCAATAATTCCCGAATCAGGATAAACAAACCGTACATTCTTGAATTGTATATCACCCTGAATCGTGTGGATGACATTTTTCTGTGATACGATGTCCGTTTTGATGCTCAAAAATTCGTTGATACGCTCCTGCGAGGCAGCTGCCCGTTGGGTTTGGCTCGTGGTCCAACCAAGAGCCATCACGGGCCACGTCAGCATGTTTACATACAGAATGAACTCCGTAATGTTACCGGGAGTGAGTCGTCCGGCCATAATTTCCTGACCGCCTACGAAAATAACCAGTACGTTACTCAAGCCCACCAGAATCGCGACAATCGGAAAGAACAATGAATCGACTCGCGTCAGACTCAGCGATTTATTCCGGTATTCGTCACTCTCAATTTCAAACTTGGCTGCCGAATTATTCTCCTGTACAAAGGCCTTCAAAACGCGAATACCCGAAAACGCTTCCTGCACATACGTCGACAATCGCGACAATGACCGCTGGATTTCCTCCGACCGCCGAATGATAATATTATTGACTATGTAAATCGCTACGGACAGAACCGGCAGCGGCAGCAGCACATACAGCGAGAGTCGAGCATTGATGCTCACCATGTAGCTGATAACCAGAATAAACAGCACAATCAGGTTCAGCCCATACATGATACTCGGCCCAACGTACATTCTGACTTTACTAACATCTTCTGAAATCCGGGCCATCAAATCGCCCGTGTTGTGTTGCCGGTAGAAACTGAGCGGCAGCGTTTGATAATGATCGTAAATCTCGTTTTTCAGGTCGTATTCAACGTGTCGGGACATAACAATCAGCGTCTGCCGAACGAGGAACAGAAAGAACCCTTTCAACAAGGCCAATACAAGCGTTAGTACACCAAAAAGCAGGATACTAAAGGCAAACACCTCATAAAGTCCCGATTGCAAAGGCGATTTATCGTAGAGGTAGTAAACGTCCAGCGTTTCTCGTACCAGATCGAGCGCGTAACGCACCAATTGCGCGGGAAAAATGCCAAAGAGATTGGAAATAGCGGTAAAGACCGTTCCCAAAATCAGGTACCATTTGTATTTGAGAAGATATTTATTGAGGTAGGAAAGTGCTTTCACAGAACAACCAACAGCGTTTCATTTGTAACGGAAGGTAGTTTGGAAAAGTTGCAGAATGGCATGGAGCAGGGTGCGCGGAGCAGGGGCAAAGAACGTCAAAAACCACTATCCTAGTTACATTCCCTGCCCCATGCTCCCCGCCCCTTGCTAATTTCCCCCTTGCCTTTTTCCCAAATAACCCCTATTTTTGCACCCGATTTAAAACATGCAGTTCTTTTCTTACCGGTAGATTTTAGACTTAGGCGGATGCTCAACAGGCGACTACTCCGAATAAAGGTCATGCAGGCGTTATACGCCCTTCGGCAGGCCGAATTTTCAAATCAGCAAATGGCCCTCGATGGCATTAATGATCTCTTCCAACCCGACCTAAACTCGATGCTTCCGCAGGACAAGCGGCAACTCGAAGGCTACCGGAAACTCGCCAGCTTACTCTTTGAGGAGGCTATCAAAACCAATCAGTCCGCGAAAGACGACGATGCTCCGAACAAGGTTCTGAAAGCAGCCAACGATGGCTTTGTTTTCTATCAGATTCGGACAAAAAAAGATCGTCAGCACCTTGCCCAGATGCTGCTGAAGCAGGTAAACGGCATTTACGACGATTATTTGCTGGTCATGCAGCTACTCGTCGAACTCGGCCACGCAGCCCATGTCGACAGCGAACGTAAATATCGGGACGTTGACGAAGCCCCGTTTCCGTTCGAATCAACCCTCAATGATAATACGGTTGTGCAGGCACTGGCCGAGCATCAGCCCCTTAAAAATGAAACCCTTCGGCATGGTATCTCGTGGACCGATGATCTCGCTTTTGTTCGGAAAGCGCTCCGTGAAGTACTGAAAGCCGATGAAACCTACCGGGCCTATTGCGAGCAGCGTACGCACACGGCAGATGAAGATCAGGCATTGGCACAATACGTGCTACGTACCTTAATATTCAAGCACGAGACCATTCGCGATCATCTGGCCGAAATCGACTTAAGCTGGGCCGAAAACAGCGAAGTCGTTCGTGGATTAGCTATCCGTACAATTAAATCGGCCCAAACGCCAACTGGCCTGAAACTGGAGCCGCTTACCGACGATTGGGAAGAAGACGAATTGTTCCTGAACACGTTGTTTGATCGATCGCTGGAAAACGATGCTGATTATGAGCAGTTACTAGCCGATCAGCTTCAAAACTGGGATGTAGAACGAGTAGCTATGCTCGATAAAATCATTTTAAAACTGGCGGTTTGTGAGTTACTTAGTTTTCCAAACATTCCGGTTAAAGTAACGATTAATGAATATATCGAACTAGCAAAGGCGTACAGTACGCCTAAAAGCGGTAAGTTTGTCAATGGAATATTAGACAACCTGTCTGAGAAGTTACAAGCCTCAGGCCGTCTGCGTAAAAGCGGACGCGGGTTGTTGGACAATAAATAAAATGGTTTTGGGTTTACGGTTTGTGGTTTACAGCAGTTGGCTTACGAGATCACTAATGGATTAACTACTGTAAACCAAAAACCGTAAATCCAAAACCACAAACTTTAAAGACAATGAGCAGAATTGGCCGTGATTTAACCTTTTTGCTGACCGGTATTGCTGCCGGCTCCCTGGTTGGACTACTGTATGCACCCGACAAGGGTAAAATTACTCGTGATCGACTTTCATTCCGTTTGTCAAAATACAGAGAGCAGATCAACCAGTTGCTTGAAGATTTAGGTAGCTCAAGAGATCAGCCCGAAAATTCATCGAAGAACGAAGGACAACGCGTCGTAAATGATGCCCGTGAAAAAGCCGAGCGTCTACTCGAAGACGTAGATCGGCTGATGGCCCAGATTAAGCAACAGAACACATAAAATAGTCTACGGTTTACAGTTTATGGTTTACAGTTGGCTGACGCGAGAATAGCTAACGTGTCAATCAACTGTAAGCCATAAACTGTAAACCGTACATTGAAAATGCATCTCAGAAATTGGCTACTCATAACAGCCTTAGCTACCATTGGCTTTGGGCAGATTAGCTGCGATAATCGTCAACAAGGAAAAGAATCGAAAGAGGTGGCTTCTGGAAAGATGCCCAAAATCACATTTGCCGAAAAAGGTATTTATGATTTTGGCACACTAACCGAAGGCGATACAGTTGAGCACACGTTTGCGTTTACAAACACTGGCGAATTTCCTCTAATCATCAATAACATTACCGCTTCCTGTGGTTGCACTACCCCCGATTGGCCACACGAGCCAGTAGCTCCCGGCGCGAAATCGTCGGTACGGGTGCGCTTTAATAGTCGCGGAAAAAGTGGTGAACAGAGCAAAACCATCACCATCTTTGCCAATACAGAACCAGCCATGACTGACCTTCACTTTAAAGCGATGGTGAATCCGAAAGCTGATTCGACCAAAAACTCATAGTTTGTTTCAGGTTTAATGTTTCAGGTTTTGGCTTGAAACCTGAAACATTAAACGATTTTTAACAAAATTTATATGTATTCAATTTTATTACAGGGTTTAGCCGGTTCTAACACATCCATGATTTATAATGTGCTGCTTTGGGTGGGCATTATTGGCATTTTTTACTTCTTTATGATTCGTCCGCAGCAGAAAAAGCAGAAGGATCAGAAGAACTTTGTCGACAACCTCAAAAAAGGGGACAACGTTGTTACAATCGGTGGGTTGCATGGCAAAATTGCCTCTGTCGATGGTACAACCGTTACCCTGGAAGTAGACCGGGGAGTTAAAATGGTATTCGAAAAAACATCGGTTTCGCGCGAGGCAACAGTTAAGCCAGCCGAAGACGACAAGAAATAATTTTGATCAATAAGTAAAATAGGTGGAGTAAGTGAAGTAAGTCCAATTGGTCACTCTTCCACTGATTCCACCTATTTCCATTAATCAACCTATAGCATCGCCCACCTTCGTGAACTCTCACCCTCAAAACGTCCATTCGTTTCAACCCACGAAGGCTCTGTTGTGTCTGGTAGCAGCCACGTTATTCTGGATTCTGAATGCGCTCAACAAACCGGGCTATACGCTGAATATCGACTATCCGCTGCGTTTTGCCTATGATGACTCGTTGTTCATTCCCACTACGGAATTACCTAAAACGGTCCGGGTAAATGTATCGAGCGATGGCTGGGGATTGCTCCGTCATGCCTGGATGCCCTTTCGAATCGACCCGGTAACCTATGTTGTTCGAAACCCACTTCAGACATCTGCAATCAACACATCGTCTTTAACAGCAGCACTGGCTGAACACATCAAAAAGCTACACGTCAATTACGTTATTGCTGATAAACTCGACATTCACTTCGATCGACGATTGACCAAAACGATTCAGTTAAAAGCCGATAGTCTCCACATTAATATGGCCCCCCGCTTTGTGGTGACCAGTGTCATCAATCTGACACCCCATAGCATCCAGATTGATGGTCCGGCAAGGCTAGTGCGCGGCCTACCCGATACGCTACTCGTGAAAATTCCTCGCAAGCGTATTGCCGATAATTACGACGACGAAATTCCACTCAATCACCTGCGTCATCCGCTCCTGCACACTAGTGCCGATCGCGTAGCGGTTAGCTTTGAAGTAGGTGAGTTATTGTCTCCACCACAAACTGGCGAAAGAGTGAAAGAGTGAATGAGCGAAAGACTGAGTTAGCTGGAAGGTTTCTCACTCTTTCACTCTTTCACTCTTTCACTCTTTCACTCTTTCACTCTTTCACCTTATGAAAGCTCCCCTTCAAATTGGTGTAACGGGCGGAATTGGCTCGGGTAAAAGTGTTGTTTGCCAGGTCTTTCAATCACTAGGTGCCCCTGTTTATGAAGCCGATGAACGCGCCAAATGGCTCACTGAACATGACCCAATCCTGAAGGCCGATATTAAACGAATACTCGGTTCAAGCGCCTACGATGCAGCAGGCCATTACAACAGGGCCTGGGTGGCTTCACAAGTCTTTGCCAACCCTGAACTCTTAGCAACACTCAATGGGGTTATCCACCCCCGCGTATTTGCCGACACGGCTGCCTGGGTGTATCAGCAACAAGGAAAGCCTTATGTAATTAAGGAGGCCGCAATCATGAAAGCGGCTGGCGACCATAACACGCTCGATAAGGTCATCGTTGTGCAGGCTCCTGTTGCCCTGCGTATTGAGCGCATTCATAAACGCGACCCCCACCGCTCTGAAGCCGAAATTCGGAACATCATTGCCCGTCAGGTAAGCGATGAAGAACGACTCAAATTGGCCGATTATGTTCTCGATAACGACGAAAGTCAATTGTTACTACCGCAGATTGTCCAATTACACGAGGATTTTTTGCAGCAATGGGAAAAATAATGCAGCTATCGCTGTAATTTGGGCTATCACTCATCAATAGCCCAATCGAATGAAACAACGATTACTCCTCTTTGGCTGCTGCATCGGTAGCTTCCTGTTTGGTGCGTTTATTACCAACGATGACCCCAAAAAACCGCTGACCTCCGAAATGGTTGAGGTAGCATCGCGTGTATTTGACCTGGAGTTTACCCCTGCCGAACGCGATTCCATGCTCGGTAACCTAAACAACACCCGCCAGAACTACGAAGCGTTACGCAAAATCGACTTACCTAACAACATTGCACCAGCTCTCTATTTCAATCCACTTCCGGCAGGCTTTACAATGCCTACGGGGTCTTCCTCCTTTAAAGAATCGGCTCCGGGGAAAGTCACCTTGCCCGCTAACCGTGATGAACTGGCTTTTTATACTGTTGGCCAGTTGGGTCAATTGATCCGAACGAAACAGATTTCATCTGTCGAACTGACGAAGTTCTTCCTAAGTCGGCTTAAAACGTACGATCCGAAATTACACTGTGTCATCACGTTAACCGAAGACTTAGCACTTAGTCAGGCAAAACGAGCCGACGAAGAACTGAAAGCGGGTAAATACCGGGGACCGTTACATGGTATTCCTTACGGTGCCAAAGATCTCCTCGCTAAAAAAGGCTATAAGACAACCTGGGGCGCTATGCCCTATAAAGATCAGACATTGGACCTCGACGCTACCGTTATTCAACGACTCGAAAAAGCAGGCGCTGTATTATGTGGCAAAATGACATTGGGGGCTTTGGCAATGGGCGATGTCTGGTATGGTGGCATGACGCGTAATCCATGGAATACAAACAACGGCTCCAGCGGTTCATCGGCTGGGTCGGCTTCAAGTGTATCGGCTGGGTTGCTTCCCTTCGCTATTGGTACCGAAACGCTTGGTTCTATTGTTTCGCCATCTACCGTTTGTGGCACAACTGGCCTTCGGCCAACATTCGGGCGGGTAAGTCGGCATGGTGCTATGGCACTGAGTTGGAGTATGGACAAAATTGGGCCGATTACGCGTTCAGTTGAGGATTGCGCTTTGGTTTTCAATGCCATTTATGGCCCCGACGGTAACGACCCAACCATACTAGCAGCTCCGTTTCGCTACGCACCACTTGCATCGTTGAAAGGAACACGAATCGGTTACGTGAAAAAGGCCTTTGAAAACAACTACCCAAATCGCGCCAATGATTCACTAACCCTGCAAACACTCCGTACGCTGGGAGCCGAGTTGGTTCCGTTCGATTTACCAACGAGTGTACCTCCCGGCCGGATTTCGTTTCTACTCACGGTTGAAGCAGCGGCAGCCTTCGATGAGTTGACCCGTTCAGGGCGCGACGACCTGATGGTTCGACAAGGAAAAGGTGCCTGGCCGAACTCGTTCCGCTCCGCACGATTTGTACCAGCGGTAGAATATATTCAGGCGAACCGGGCTCGTACCAAACTCATCAATGAAATGGCGGCCCAATTGAAAGCGGCTAAAATTGACGTGTATGTATCACCCGTGTACTCAGGTAGCAATCTGACCTTAACAAACCTCACGGGCCATCCCTGCGTCGTTTTACCCAACGGATTTAACAAACAAAACTTACCAACCAGCATCACCTTTATGGGACAATTGTTCGAAGAAGGTAAAGTGTTAGCTGTTGCCAAAGCGTATCAGGACGCTACAGACTGGCACAAAAAACACCCGGTTCTTCAGTAAGTCTGCCTCATTAAAAGCAAACTTTTCATAACCCTATTCGTTAAGTAGGTTAAAACTAAACAACGAACGTTATGAAACGCTTATTAATGATTTTCGGCCTACTGACCGCTATATACGCTTGTTCGCCCCGTGTAGCCGTCGACAGTAGCAGCCGGACTGACTTCAGCAAATACAAAACATTCACCTGGATGGATAGTGACGTCAAGGCAGGCCAAAATCCATTGTATTATAATCAGTTAGCTACTGAAAATGTCGAAAATACGATGGCCAGTGTTTTACAGGCGAAAGGATTGCAGGAAAACGCGAACAACCCCGACCTGTTAATTGGCTATCACTTCTTTGTCGAGAATAAAACACAGACAGTGGCAACTCCTTCACCTGTTTACGGCCCCTACTTAGGCTGGGGACGTTGGGGTTACCGAGGTTGGGGACCCGGTTGGTGGGGCTGGGGCGGCACGCAATACACCCAGCAACAGTATAAGGCGGGCACATTGGTTGTCGATATGGTTGATGCTCGTACGCGTAAGCTAGTATGGCGAGGCTCTGTCCAAAATGCCGTTGGTGATCCCGCACGGATTGCCGCTCAATTACAAAAAGAAGCCGAGCGAATTGTTGAGAAATTCCCGGAACGCACCAGCTAGGTCAAGCGTGCATCAAGAGTAAATCCCCGTTGTCCGTTTAAACTCTAAACAACAACGGGGATTTTTTTATGCCTGCAATTCAGACCGCAAATAATGGAAATTCCAGCCGCTGAGGTGACGAAAAAAACTTACCCCGTCTAATCCCTTGTCGCAACCAAAAGGCAGTTACTATCTGCCTGATAATGTACAAAAGGAGCGATATTTTTCGTCTATCAACGGTAAACCAAACCTTAAAAACCAGCTAGTAACATGGCAGAAAATCTGTTGGATTTAGCAAAAAGTTACCTCAGCGACAGTGTCGTGAGCCAGGTTAGTCATATGCTTGGTGAAAGCCCGAATAATACCCAGAAAGCCTTTGACGGCGCATTGCCCACAATCCTGGGTAGCCTGATTCAGAAATCATCTGAACCCGGCGGAGCAAGCTTAATCATGGATTTGGTCGGCGAAGTTATGTCGCCCAATCAGGCATCGGGAGGGATAATTGCGCCAATTGGTGGTATTGCTGGCCAGCTAAGCAATCTGTTAGCCAGCAGTCATCAATCCAGCGGTCTGTTAACGATGGGTGCCAGCATTATCAAACGTTTATTTGGCGATAAAGTAGGCAGCATTGCGGGATCGATTGCTTCCTATAGCGGCCTTAAAACAGTATCCGCTTCATCCTTGATGGATATAGCGGCTCCGGTACTTCTTAGTGTCCTGGGGAAAAAATTAAGCGACGACGGTATAGGTGTTTCGGGACTAGCTGGTTTGCTTGGAGGCCAATTAACAAACGTCCAGTCTGCGCTGCCATCAGGCTTAGGCACGTTACTCAGTACGATTCCAGGACTGGGAGTGCCAGGTGATTTGTTCGGCAAAACGAGCAACCTGGCATCGACAATGAATGAACCAGCTACACGCGTGATCAAACCAGTCACACCTGCTTATTCCGAAGATGATGATAATTCGTCAGGTGGTGGCAAGCGCTGGTTGCCGTGGCTGTTGCTAGTATTGGGTGCAGCGGCTCTGTTCTACATCCTGCGTGGTTGTGGGAACGAAAAAGAAGTCGTTACAGGGGCAGCCGAGGGTGTTACTGCTACCGTCGATAGCACTGTCTCAGATATGAGTACTATGGCTGATTCGGCAGGTAACGATCTGGAAGCGGCCGTTGATTCGGCGGGCAATGCTGCCGCAGATGTGACCGCCAAATTGGGGGCTTTCTTCAAACGAAAACTGCCATCGGGTGTTGAACTGAACATTCCGGAAAACGGCATTGAGAATCAACTCGTAAAGTTTATCGAAGATAAGAGCAAGCCTGTTGACAAAACAACCTGGTTCAATTTCGGCCGATTGTTGTTCGAAACTGGTAAAGCGAGTCTGAAGCCCGACTCGAAAGACGAAGTGAAAAACATTGCTGAGATTCTAAAAGCGTTCCCTGAAGTTAACATCAAGATTGGCGGCTATACAGACAATACGGGCAGCGCTACCCTGAACAAAAAACTCTCGCAGGAACGGGCCGACGTGGTTATGGCCGAACTGGTGCAACTGGGAATCGATAAATCACGGCTTGCCGCTGAAGGGTACGGACCCGAACATCCTGTGGCGTCAAACGATACCGAAGCGGGCCGGGCAGAGAATCGCCGGATTGCCGTTCGGGTAACGAAGAAGTAATTCCAACGAAAAATAGACAACCCATAAAATGTAACGAATAAGGCCGCTTTGTCAGATTGACAAAGCGGCCTTATTCGTTTTTGCTTGATGGCACAAGGCAAGAGCCTCGCGCCATCAGCTTACCACAATTTATCTGGATAAGCGCCATTATCGTGCAACTGTTTCAAAGCAGCCTGTACGGTTGGCTTATCGTCTGGGTAAGTCACACCGAACCATTCCGAACGGCTACGGAACACTTTGCAATGTCCCGTATCGGTTTCAATCAGATTTGTCATTACCGTTGGAATATAAAACTCAGCTTTGGGCGAGTCGATATTGGCAATGGCGTAGCTTTCAAACTGATGAAGTACTAATGGAAACACACTTGGCTTGAATCCCCAGAAATTCATCGAAACGGGTGTATCTGGCGATAAGGGAGTTAACGACTCGCCTTCTTCAAAGACAATCTTTTTACCATTCGAATCCATCTCATAGATTTTAGTCCGCTCGATTACCGAGATCAGATTTCCGTTTTCGGCCACTTCGCATACACCCCGAGATACCGAGCCATTTTCGGAGAGGGTATTTTTTACCTCGTAACCAACCATCGCATGCAGTTGATCGTCCGTATCGGTTGTCAGAAAATCGCTGATCAATTGAAACGCTTCCAGACCGTAAAAGTCATCGGCATTGATAACTGCAAAGGGTGTGCTCGTATGGTTTTTAGCACACAACATGGCATGACCTGTACCCCAGGGTTTGGTGCGATTCACTGCGCCTAATTCTGACGGAACGTACGAGTTAAGTGCCTGAATAGCATAATCAACCTCAATTTTACCAGCTAGTTTTTTACCAAAAACCTCCTCAAAATCGGACCGAAGTTCCTCACGGATAATAAACACAACCTTGCCGAAGCCAGCCCGAATTGCGTCGAAAAGTGAATAATCTATAATGGTTTCACCATTTGGCCCAAACTGGTCGAGCTGCTTGATACCACCATAACGGCTGCCCATACCGGCTGCCAGAATCAAAAGCGTAGGTTGCATTTCAATTGTTAGACAATAATGTTTAGACAGGTCAAAATTAGGTAAAAGCTTGGCGGCTACCTATCAAAAGGTACCTAGTAGTACGTTTATTTGCTTTGTCAATTCATAAAATCCCATTTTAACAAATAGACAAGCCCTATAAAGCGGATAAGCAAGCTGTTCATATCGCCTAGGTACTAAATAAAAGGTTTATTCTAGCAATTAAAGTTACTAACAAGTATTTCTATCGTCCACACATATCACTAATTCCAATCAAGTTATTGTATGCCTATAAAATCTTACCTATATTTCTTGGTGCTATTTTTTATTGTTTCCTGTTCTAAAAAGGACCCAGAACCAGTTAGAAGCTCGGCAAAGAGCATTCGTTCTTTTTCATTTAATACTTTGTCTCCTATTGTCAATGCATCACTGGATAGTACTCAGCAAACTATTACAGCTACTTTACCAATCGGAACCGACATTAGTAAGTTAGCCCCAACTATCAGTCTATCGTCTAAAGCAACGATAACACCGGCCTCGGGTGTAGCCCAGGATTTTAGCAAGCCTGTTTCCTATACAGTTTCTGCCGAAGATGGCACAACCCGCGTTTATACAGCCCAAATTACGGTGTTGAAAAGTTCGGCCAAGAGTATTATCAGTTTTACCTTTCCTGGCCTCGTACCTAGTATAAAGGCGGCTATAGATAGTGTAAATCGGGTTATTACAGCAACTGTAGCTCCAGGTACTGACTTAACAAAACTAACTCCAACCATTACTATATCTAACAGAGCTACAGTTTCTCCTGCTTCAGGAGTAGTACAGGATTTTAGTAAATCTATCGTTTACACGGTTACTGCCGAGAATGGTGAACGTCAATCGTACACAGTTCAAGTTAATCTCCCCAAGAGTTCCTCTAAATTTGTCAGAAGCTTTATTTTCAACAGTTTATCACCTGCTGTAGTAGCAAGTATTGATACTACAAATAAGACCGTTGTCGCTGTTGTACCAACAGGTACTGATCTAACAAGTCTGACACCAACAATTATAGTGTCTGATAAGGCAATTATATCTCCAAAATCAGGTGTAGCACAGAATTTTCAGGATCATCTTCTTACGTATACGGTCACTGCCGAAAATGGCACAAAAGTCGACTATAGGGCTTGGGTCACTACGATAAAGGATCAGCCAGTTCAAGCTACACTTTATCAAAAAGCGTTTATCCCGACAAAAATTTTGTGTAAAAAAGACATATTCACGGGAAAAACCTATAACATTCAATTCTACAATAAGAATGTTGCTTGCAGTGACTTCACAATACCACCAATTGAATTTAACATTTCTACATTAGCCGTTGGAACCTATTGGGGTGAGGGACCTTACTTCTGGGATGGACAAGGTTCAACAACCTCTTTTTTCGGATGCATGGTCCAAATAACAAAAGTGACGGCCACTACAATTGAAGGTAAACTTATTGGTGGCCAGGTTGGTGACAACTACATTGAGGGCTCATTTATAGCCATAATCTGTCCATAAACAAGTTTGCTTTACCCTATCAACAGCCGATACGGTTATCGTGGATTTATCTATTCTCGATAGCCTTATCGGCTGTATTTATTTCCAGGCCAGTATGTATAGCAAAATCCTTACAGCTCCATAACGCATTATACATTATCTAAGTTAACCAGCCCATTAGACTGGATTACGATACCATTTTATAGCATATAACACATTTTAATAAAATTTTTTCTAAACAATATACTATTTCATGTAGTTGTCGTTATAATTGTACGCCAAACAATAATTGTCTTAACAATAAAATAAGGTCATGCCTTTCTATCATACTCTCGGCCAGATTCCATCTAAGCGACATACGCAGTTTACGAAGCCGAACGGCCTTGTAGTGAACGGGCAGAGTCATAAGGACGCGTTCTACTATGAGCAATTGTTCGGGACAATTGGCTTCGAAGGTATGTCGTCATTGCTGTACCATACTCATCGTCCAACGATGGTGCGCGAGGTGTTAGAAAGTGTGGATATGACGCCCAAATTGGCTGTCCAAAAAAATATGCTGGCACGCAAGCTCATCGGTTTTAACATTGCGCCCAATGATGATTTTTTAGAAAGTCGGGTTCCGCTACTCGTTAATAACGACTTGATTTTTGGACTAGCAGCACCCCGCCAATCGCTGACAACTTATTTCTATAAAAACGCCGATGCCGACGAGTTACTGTTTGTCCATCGGGGATCGGGAAAACTGCGAACCTTGTTTGGTACGCTACCCTTTCAATACGGCGATTACCTGGTTATTCCACGCGGGGTGATTTATCAGATTGACTTCGATACCGACGATAATGGTGGCGACCAACCGCGACTGCTCTATGTGGAGTCGCATTCGCCGATTTACACGCCTAAACGGTACCGCAACCAATTCGGTCAATTGCTCGAACATGCGCCCTTTTGCGAACGTGACATTATTCGTCCAGGCAATTTGGAAACATACGATGAAACCGGCGATTTCCTGCTAAAAATAAAGAAACAGGGGTCGTTACATGCACTGGTCTACGCATCGCATCCGTTCGATGTTGTCGGTTGGGATGGTTACAATTATCCGTACGGATTCTCCATTTTCAACTTCGAACCGATTACGGGACGAGTGCATCAGCCACCGCCAGTCCATCAAACTTTTCAGACAGATTCGTTCGTGGTTTGCTCGTTTGCACCACGCCTGTATGACTATCACCCACTGGCTATTCCTGCCCCTTACAATCATTCAAATATTGATTCCGACGAGGTCATTTATTACGTAGATGGCGATTTCATGAGTCGCAACGACATAGCTCAGGGGCACATTACGCTACACCCTGGCGGTATTCCACACGGCCCGGCGCCGGGTGCGATGGAACGCAGTATTGGCAAAAAAGAAACGCAGGAATACGCGGTCATGGTCGATACGTTTCGGCCACTCATGCTAACAGAACAGGCCGTTCAACTCGATGACGGAACGTATTATAAATCGTGGGTGGAGTAACGCGGACCTCTGGTCCGCACAGTTACAGACTACTGATTTTCAACTGAATGATTAACTATGCGGACCAGAGGTCCACACTACCCAAAACATCAACAAACAATGGAAACGCTCGAACTAGTAGAACCAAAAACAACAGCCGATTTTCTGCCTCTCAACGGTACGGATTATATTGAGTTGTACGTGGGCAACGCCCGACAATCGGCGCATTATTTCCAGACAGCTTTCGGTTTCCAACCTGTAGCTCATGCGGGTTTGGCAACAGGTACACGCGACCGCGAATCGTATGTGGTCCAGCAGGGGAAAATCCGGCTTGTTCTGACATCTCCGCTTTATGGCGAAAGTGAGATCGGGCACCACATAGATCGACACGGTGATGGTGTTCGGGTAGTTGCGTTATGGGTTGATAATGCGACTCATGCATTTGACGAAACCGTGCGTCGGGGAGCCAGGGTTTATATGGAACCTACTCGTTGTCAGGACAGTCACGGCTATGTAATCCGTTCAGGTATTCATGCTTATGGCGATACACTTCATGTATTTGTTGAGCGAAATAACTACGATGGTGTTTTCCTGCCCGGTTATGAACCCTGGACACCAGCTTATCAACCAAGCGATGCCGGGCTTAACTACGTCGACCATATGGTGGGCAATGTAGGCTGGCACGAAATGAACCATTGGATGGACTTCTACCACGATGTGATGGGCTTTCAGCAACTGGTTTCGTTCGATGATAAAGATATTTCAACAGAGTATACGGCCCTGATGAGCAAGGTCATGAGCAACGGCAACGGGCGGGTAAAATTCCCGATCAACGAACCCGCCGAAGGCAAAAAGAAGTCACAGATTGAAGAGTATCTGGATTTTTATGGAGGTCCCGGTATTCAGCATATTGCCGTGGCTACCGATAACATTGTCGAAACTGTACTGACTCTGCGCGACCGTGGTGTTGAGTTTCTGACCGTTCCTGATGCTTATTACGATGATCTGGCAGATCGAATCGGTCAGATTGATGAAGAAATAGCGACGCTACGTCCTCTCGGCATTCTGGCCGATCGCGATGATGAAGGCTATCTGCTCCAGATTTTCACAAAACCGATCTGCCCACGCCCAACCCTATTCTTCGAGATCATCCAGCGCAAAGGAGCCAAATCGTTCGGGAAAGGCAACTTCAAAGCCCTGTTCGAAGCCATCGAGCGAGAGCAGGCATTAAGGGGAACACTTTAAATTTTGAATGATAGATTAATTGAATGATTGAATAGGTTGCATATGAGCCTATTCAATCATTCAATTAATCTATCATTCACTAATTAATCATGAACCAGACATACACATACACCCCTGACGAACAGGCTGTTTGGCGATTATTATTCGAACGGCAGATGGCACAATTGCCGGGGAAAGCTAGCCAGGCGTATCTGGACGGCATTTCGGCAACGGGTTTCCGGGCTGATCGCATTCCTGATTTTGAGCAGGATTTGAACCCACGGTTACAGGCTTTAACGGACTGGCGAGTATGCGGTGTAGAAGGCTTAATTCCAAATCGGGAGTTCTTCGAGCTGATGGCAAATCGGTGTTTTCCGGCTACGACCTGGCTCCGTCAACGCGACCAACTGGAGTACCTGCCCGAACCCGACATGTTCCATGATACGTTCGGGCACGTTCCGATGTTGTCGAATCAGGCTTTTTGCGACTTTCTGGAAGCGTTGAGTCAGATTGCCCTGCACCATATCGAGAGTGAAGAAGCTATTGCTATGATTTCGCGGCTGTATTGGTACACAGTTGAGTTTGGGCTGATTCGGGAAAGTAATGAACTGCGTATTTATGGGGGTGGCATCTTATCGTCGGTTGGTGAAACAACGTATAGTTTGTTCAGCACCGAACCCAGGCGCGTACCTTATGATGTGCAAACGCTTCTGAAGACGCCCTATATAATTGACCATTTTCAGGAGCAGTATTTCGTCATTGAGTCGTATGAGCAGCTCTATCAATCCGTGCCTCAGATTGAAGCCACACTGGAAGAACTGCTAATCATTAATAATGTATGATGAATAATGAATAATTTTGAACTACTTACATATCCATTTAGGCCTAATAATCATTATCCATTAAACTGTGACGCACCCATCCGATTCGCGTGCCTATTTCTTCAAGATTGACACCACAATCAAGAAAATTCGAAATGCCCTACAAAAGCAATTTACCGATGCTGGCTTTGATTTAACTGTTGATCAGTGGGTTATAATTGATCACCTTTATCGAAATCCCGGCATCAGTCAGAATACGATTTCGGAAATGACGACTAAGGATGCGCCAACCGTAACCCGTATTATTGACCTGCTCAGTCAAAAAGGGCTAACCGAACGGCGCATGGCGGATACCGATCGGCGCAAGTTTCTGGTTTATCTAACCGAAGCCGGCGAAGCCAAATACAGCGAGGTTCTGCCCGTAGTATCGGCGATGCGACGGAAAGGCTGGGGTGATTTAAGCGAGGAAGACTACCAGCACTTTGTGCGGATTATGGATTCGATTTATACGAATATTAGTCAAGAGTGAAAGAATGAAAGAGCGGAAAATTGCGTCAACTTTTCCGCTCTTTCATTCTTTCGCTCTTTCAGTCTTTTACACCATGTACGGCATCTTCAGTTACGACATTGCCAGCCCGCGTGTGGGCCTAAAACAGGGCGACTACATTCTCGATCTCGAGGTAGTTGCCCTGTTGGGTTATTTCAATGATCTTAAAATTGATCCTACCGTATTTGCCCAACCGGTACTAAACGATTTTATCGCCTTAGGCAAACCAGCACACCGAGCTATCCGTCAGCGACTTAATGAGTTATTAAGCAGCGGTACACCCGCTTTTTCGGATGTTCATGACCAGATTTTCATCCACGAATCACGCGTGCAGATGCACTTGCCCGTGCGCATTGGCGACTATACGGATTTTTACGCAGGCGTTCATCACGCCGAAAACGTAGGGCGCATGTTTCGCCCCACAAGCGACCCGCTTTTGCCAAACTACAAACAATTGCCCGTTGCTTATCACGGTCGGGCATCGTCAATCGTTGTCTCAGGAACACCTATCCGCCGACCCAAAGGCCAGTTTTTGCACGAGGGCAAGCCTGTATTTGGCCCATCGGAAGCATTGGATTTTGAGCTTGAGTTAGGGCTGATTATTGGCAAGAGTAATTCGCTTGGCGAATCGATTTCTGTAGCAGAAGCCGAAGACTATATTTTCGGAGTTGCGCTATTTAACGACTGGTCGGCACGCGATATTCAGCGATGGGAGTACCAGCCATTAGGGCCCTTTCTGGGCAAAAATTTTGCTTCGAGCCTATCGGCCTGGGTCTTGCCGTTTGATGAACTGGAACCTTTTCGCGTAGCTGGAACTAAGCAGGACCCAACACCCCTACCCTATTTACAAACCACTGGTGAAAAACACTTTAGCCTTGAACTGGAAGTTTGGTTTCAGCCCGCTGACGGGGAGAAAATCTGTATCTGTCGCTCTAATACCCAGTATTTGTATTGGAATTTCGCCCAGATGATTGCGCATCATACCGTTGGTGGTTGCAACCTGAATATTGGCGATGTATTGGCAACTGGTACCATTTCGGGCAATACACCGGGCAGCTATGGGTCACTGCTTGAACTAAGCTGGAATGGTGAACGGCCGCTACATCTGTCAGAAACCATAACCCGAACATTTTTGGCCAACGGCGACACAATAACTCTACGCGGCTGGGGCTTTTTGAACGGCGTTCGCGTAGATTTGGGCGACGTAACCGGAACGATTTATTCATGATAACCGTCAACCCTACTAACTTAAAGCCCAATGAGTTCTATCGCTACATGATTAGCACCATTGGCCCGCGCCCAATTGCGTTTGCGAGTACAATAGATGCCAAAGGAAATGTTAACCTAAGTCCATTTAGCTTCTTTAATCTCTTCGGTTATAATCCGTCCACGCTCATTTTTGCCCCGACCGTTAATCGGCATGGTCACAAAAAACATACGCTGCTCAATCTGGAAGAAGTGGGTGAAGTGGTGATCAATATCGTGAATTACGCCATGGTTGAACAGGCTTCGTTGGCTAGCGCTGAATTTGAACGAGATGTCAACGAGTTCGAGAAGGCGGGATTTACAGCCATCCCGTCTGAGCGGGTTCGTCCGCCAAGAGTTGCCGAATCGCCTGCTGCGTATGAATGTGTTGTCAGGCAAATTATCAATACAAATCCCCAATCAGCCGCCGATTCGCCCGGAACGGGCTATTTGGTTATCTGCGAAGTTGTGCTGGCGCATTTTCAGGAAACAATTTTCAACGAGACCGGCGGCATTGATCAGGCAAGCGTCGATTTAGTGGGTCGGCTTGGTGGCGATTGGTACAGTCGGGCAAATGCCGATGCGCTCTTTACAGTTAGTCGACCCCAAATGGGTATGGGAATCGACCAGATTCCGTCCGCCATTCGCAATAGCGCGATTTTAACGGGAAATGATCTGGGGAAATTAGGGAGCTTTCTAGCGATGCCCACACGCGAAGAAGTACACGCCTTTCGGACTTCAGGTGTATTGAACGAGTTAATCGACGAAGCCCGAAACGGCTGTCAGTATTTACCTGATTTGCTGCACCTTCGCGCCAAACAGCTACTCGCTGAAAATAAGACAAAAGAAGCGTGGCTGACATTGCTGGCAGATCGGTTGTAGGGTAAAACTTTATCCTCGTTCTGTGAGGATACAAAACAGCTAATCTAGACAACGTCAACCTTCACAATACCCCGAATGACATTGCGTAGAAACGTCTTCAATTGCGCAAAAAGAGCTTCTGATTTCATGTTTTTTCAGTAGTTAATTTCTTTTGTTCGACCCCTTCAGGGTCGCATGTTTATAGTAAAATGGCACCTCTATAAATATACGACCCTGAAGGGGTCGAACATAGAATTCTATTTTTATTCTCCAACATTCAATCGAACGTTCACTTTCATTTTTTTGCAAGATACTGTACCAAATCCTCAATCGACAGAATACCTAATTGTTTCGCTTGCTCCCGTCGCATCATCAAGCAATAGCTATTATTGAAACCCAGTGGCTTCAGCCAATCTACTTGATACTTCTCCCGAAACTGCCGTTCCACAAACTGATAGACCGAATCGGTTTGCATGGGTAACTGTTGTAGTACAGTGGCTGATGGTTGTAAAATCACAAGCAACCCCGTGCCGGTGTATTCAGGATAAAAGTCAATGGAACCCGTTCGGAGGGCATCAAAACAGATTTGCGTGCCGCCTAACCCCGTTTTGGTAACGACACGTAACGAGGTTTGTCCTTCGATCAGTTGACGATAAATTTCGGCCAGAATATATTGCTCCGTAAACACCTTCGAGCCCATCACAACTGTTGCCGTTCGCTCCCCCATTTTAGGAACGTTATACAAACCAACCTGCTTCAAAAAATTAGTGGCAATAACTTCTGGCGATTGTTTTTGATAATCGGCCTGATAGTTCAGCGCTGTCATTACAGAATCGGTTAGTTTTCCGGCCAGCTTATTCAGCGTTGGGTCTAGTTCTGGGTATCGATTTAGCGTTGCTTGTCGAATAACGGGGGCTGCTGCGTACGGTGGAAACGCATGCCGATTATCGTCTAGAACAAGTAAATTGAATGCCTTAATCCGTCCATCCGTCGAATAACCACTAATGATGTCAACCTGACCCTGATGAATGGCTTCGTACATCAAATTCTGGTCAATTAACCGGGGGCGTAATTGAAGACCATACGTTTTTTGCAAGCCGGGATAGCCATCGGCACGCCCATAGAATTCATGAGCAAACCCGGCAATTAATTTATCCTGTTTACCCGGTACTAAATAAAACGCCGACAGAAAAGGGAGTAAAATCACAAAAACCAAAGCCCCTATGCGCAATTTCCGAACCGATAGCCGCTGCAATTGAGCCAAGCCAAAATCAAAACCAACAGCCAGTAATGCGGCCGGAATGGCTCCCGCCAGCATCATATTTACGTTGCTTAAGGCAATACCACTGAAGAT
This sequence comes from Spirosoma litoris, assembly GCF_054776755.1. NCBI lineage: Bacteria > Pseudomonadati > Bacteroidota > Cytophagia > Cytophagales > Cytophagaceae > Spirosoma > Spirosoma litoris. Next base: position 187,713 of record NZ_BAAHBI010000042.1, read on the forward strand.
AAACTCGCCGAGTCCACCGGCTGCTACGTAAGCTGCCAGCGTAGCTACGCCAACGTTGATAACCGTTGCTGTACGAACACCCGCGAAAATGACAGGCAACGCCAACGGCAATTCGACTTTGGCCAAAATCTGATTATCCGTCATACCGACACCCTTGGCTGCTTCTTTCACCAACGGGCTAACTTCTGTAATGCCGACATACGTATTTCGAATAATCGGCAATAACGCATACAGAAACAAAGCCACCAATGCAGGCCCAATGCCAATACCGAGCAACGGAATCAGGAAACCTAAAAGTGCAACACTGGGCACTGTTTGCAATATCCCAGCCACACCCAGCACGCTGCTCGCCAATTTGGTTTGTCGCGAAATCAGAATACCAAGCGGCAACCCAATCAGCAGCGCCAGCAACAGCGATACAAACGTCAGACCAATATGGGTCAGGGTTTGTTCCAGCAATTTATCGGCATGATCGCGAATGAACGAGAAGAAGTCAGTCATGCAACCGGTGTGGTTTATCGTCCAGAAAATCCCGAACGAAATCGTTAACGGGTCGTTTTAGCAACTCATCTGGTGAGCCAATTTGCACAATGCGCCCCTTGTCCATCAACGCAATACGATCGGCCAGTTCGAGAGCCTCATTTACGTCGTGCGTAACGAGTACGACCGTTGTTTCTTTCAATTCACTTAGCCCAAACAACTCGCGCCGAACATGTTTACGCGTGAATGGATCTAACGCACCAAATGGCTCATCCATCAATACAACGGGTGGTTTTGCCGCCAGCGCACGCGCCAGCCCAACCCGCTGACGCTGGCCGCCACTGAGTTCAGACGGATAGCGAGTCAGCGTTGATTTTGGCAATTGCAGTTTGTCGATCAATTCGTGGGTTCGCTTCTGGATGTCGGTGGGCTCCCAATTGAGCAGCTTCGGAACTGTAGCAATGGCTTCAGCAATAGTATAGTGTGGAAACAAGCCTCCATCCTGAATGACATAGCCAATCTGGCGACGAAGTTCAGACCCGATTTGTTGCTGAACATCAATACCCGCCACTCTGATTGAGCCACTGGTTGGTTCGATCAGGCGGTTGATCATTTTAAGCGTTGTGGTTTTTCCGCAACCGCTTGTTCCGAGCAGAACTAATGTCTCTCCAGGCCCAATACTTAGCGAAACACCATCGACCGCTACGTGTGAGGCAAATCGTTTAGTTAGCTTCTCAATCTGAATCATTCGATTACCTGAACTCCCTTCCAGAACGCTACCCGATCTTTAATCTGATTCGCAGCCGGTTTCGGATCAGGATAATACCAGGCCGCATCAGCATTGGTCTTGCCGTCAACAGTCAACGAATAATACGAAGCCAGCCCTTTCCATGGGCAAGTCGTATGCGTTTGGCTATCGGTCAGAAATTCAGGGTTTACCGATTCTTTAGGGAAATAATGGTTGTTTTCGACTACAACCGTGTCGTTGCTTTCGGCAATTGTTTGGCCGTTCCAGATTGCTTTCATAAGTTTCTGATTAAAAGGCGTTTGACTTTTTTGTCATCTCGACGCCAGGAGAGATCTCAAGGTGGAAATTTTAAGATCTCTCCTGGCGTCGAGATGACAAAAAATACAACAGAATAACTCGTCAGTTTGTCTTATTTCAGGACCTGCACCTCAATAACTGAGCTATCATATACCCGATGCGTGGCTTTCTGAAAGTCTTTTTCGTCGGCTTTAAAGATGTTATCCACATATTTCTGTGGGTTACGGTCGATAAGTGGGAACCAGGTACTTTGCACCTGAATCATGACCCGGTGGCCTTTTTTAAATGTGTGCAAAACATCCTGCAAGCGGAAGTTTACATCGGTCACTTCGCCCGGTTTAAACGGTTCAGGCTTTTCGAATGAATTACGAAATCGCCCCCGCATTACTTCGGAGCGAACCATTTGCTCATAATTTCCGAGGGTAATGTTCTTGTTCGGCATATAGGGATGATTCGGTTCATCAGCAGGATACACATCAATCAGTTTCACCACCCAATCGGCGTCAGTTCCGGTAGTACTCACTTTCAACTTGGCCATAATTTCGCCACCCAATGTTAAGTCTTCCGTCAGCACATCGGTTTGGAACACTAATACATCAGGGCGACGACCCGCAAACCGCTGATCCTCCGACATGTAGTTGAAGGGCGTAAAACCCTGGGTTGTCGTAATGTCTTCAGTATACGGTACAGGCTTCATCGGATCACTGATAAACTCCGAATACCCATTGCCCGCCTGTTGGGCTAGTTGGCCAGAACTAGCTAGGAAAAACTGCATCGATTGCGCATTGGCAGCAGGCCATTTATCGAATGTTTTCCACTCATTACGACCCGTATTGAACAGATAGGCTTCGGGCAACCCAGTCTTGCCATCGCCCGGCCCTTTCAGGAAATGCGTAAAGAATTTAGCCTCGATATTCCGCTGGTAAAACGTTGCGATGCTATCGCCAAAGTAGATATTACTATGCAGCGTATGCCCCGTTTCATGCGACCACCGACCATGCCCGAACGGCCCCATCACCAGCGTATTATACGTACCCGGATTATTTTTCTCAACGGTTTTGTAGATGTTCAGCGGTCCAGGCAAATCTTCTGCATCGAACCAGCCACCGACAGTCATTAGCGCATGGTTAATGTTCTTCAGGTGCGGAATAATGCTCCGTTTCTGCCAGAACTCGTCGTAGTTCGGATGATTGATCGTTTCCTGCCAGTAGAAGTTATTCTTGTAGTATTTATCGACGTTTTTGAGCGGGCCAAGGTCTAACTGCCACTGAAAGCCGTCTTTTGATTTCGTATTGATAAAATCGTTGTTGTACCAAGCCTGCGTTGTGGGCTGCGGGTGCTGAATACCAAACACAGGAAATGTGAACAGATACGCCTGAATAAACGCGCCGTTATGGTGAAAATCGTCAAAGAAAAAGTCTGAAATAGGCGCTTGTGGCGATGAAGCTTTCAACGCGGGGTGAGCAGCTACAGCGCCTGCAATGGTGTAAAAACCAGGATAGCTAATGCCCCACTGCCCCACCCGACCGTTGTTGTTCGGAATGTTTTTGAGCAGCCACTCGATGGTGTCGTAGGTATCCGAGCTTTCATCGACCAGAGTTGTATTCACTGGTTTCGTGACACTCTTTTTACCTTTCATTACGGGAGCTGGTTGCTGATCGGTAACGGTTGGCGTCATATTGGTCCAAGTCCCTTCCGAGGCCCATCGCCCCCGAACATCCTGATAGACAAAGATAAACTTGTCGCGCATGAGCGTTCCCGACGGGCCAACCTGCGCCGGATAGGTATCGGGCCCGTAAGGTGCCACGCTATAGCACGTCCGCTGCATCATAAATGGGTATTTCGTGCTTGCAGAGGCATCTTTCGGAACGTAGACAGTGGTGTGGAGCTTGGTGCCGTCACGCATTGGAATTTTGTATTCCGTTTTCTGGTAATTCTCCCGAACAAAATTGCTGGGCGTAGTGGATTGTGCCTGAGCCGGAACGATGAACGCAAACGCGAGCAATGCGTAAAGCCAGTGTTTCATAAAAGTGACGTATTGATGGAGTTGATACCTGTAAAGATAGCGATATACCGTACTGAGTAACAACAAAAAACGCCCGTTGAAGGAGGGCGTTTGGGGAATGTATTTAGTAACGATGGCCTTACAGGTCGCGGGCTTTAACGCGCACAGGTTTGCCGTTGTGAGCGATAACCAGTTCTTCATCATTACGCTTTGCCTGATCGACTACTTTCTGAACGGCTCGTCGGACACCAGCTAAAACTTCGTCGTTACTTGGCCTCGTCTTTGTCTGATTTATTTCCATGGTTCCGAATGGCTTCCCAAATGTCTTTATTTAACACAAGCATCTCGCTATCAATTCCGCCCGTTGCTATCAGATCTGAAACAATGCCTGCGTTATTGAAAATAACAACGTAATCACAGACTGGAATATATAGTTTAGTTAGGTTTACCAGACTCCTGGCATATCTACGTTCAATCACATCGGCTGGAATGTTATGGCCTCCCCGAGACACACGCATCGCCACTCGTTCCTTTGATACTTCTGCCGATGGTATCCAGAAATAGTAAAGGCTTACAGAATAGTCGAGTTGCTGGGCACGACGAATAGTTTGTACGTATGAGCGCGTAGACAACGTTGTTTCAATCGCAAAATCAACCCCTTGACTCATAAGTTGCTCAATACGTTGCAACATGATCCGCGCAGCCTCAAACGCTACGGCTTCCACATTAAATGGGGATAATCCTCTTGCTATTTCATCCGCATTGACGAACTCCTTAATCTTCATGACTTCAGGTAGCAGCGTGTAAGCAGCGGTTGTTTTTCCGGCTCCATTCGGGCCAGCCATGATATACAGGTTTGGCATATTATCAATCGGTCTCTTCGAGCGTAAAGATATGCTCCACCGATTTACCAAACACCTGTGCCAGTTTCAGTGACAAAATCGTAGAAGGAACATAGCGGCCCGTTTCAATCGAGTTAATCGTTTGCCGACTCACCCCAATGCGATCGGCCAAGTCGGCCTGTGATAGATTCTGCTCGGCCCGTTCAACTTTAAGCCGGTTTTTCATAAAGCCAACAACGTATGATTATTCCGATAGATAAGCCAGCGAAACCGGAGAATGAAGACTACCAGCATTGTAAACATATTATAGACCATTACATTAAGAAATATGGTATCGTAAACTGTCAGAATAGCAATTGCCAGAATTATATAGTTGACGTAAACGCTCCACTGCAACGCTTCGAGACGCAATTGCCCAATCATTTCATCTTCAACCTTCTCTCGCGAGAAAGCAATTAGTAATAGACCGAAAATAACGCCAATAGCGGCTACTTCATCAGTTAAATCCTGATTGTCCATAAGGTGCGTTATCGAATCTTTGGACGTTATGGTAATTGACTCACTTAACCAACTGGCAGTTAACCAACTAATCTTAAAATCAGCATATAAGGTCGCCAGCCCGAGGATAGCTGACGGCACGAAAATAATCCAGCCAATAAGCCGGAATTGATGCGGGAAAAGCCATTTTGTTTTCATCGATATGTAAAGTTTGCTTGACACATCAAACGTAAAGCTAACTATTCAATATGTCAAGTTAATTTTACATTCTTTGACAAAAAAATTCGAGCTTTTGGAAGCTCGAATTTTTTTGCAACTGGCGCGGGTATTTACCTGTGCCTATTCATTTTGTCAGCATTTGCTGACCCGAATGTTCGGCTTACTAGTTTTTGCGTCAGCAAATGCTGACGAGATAAGAAAGCACGGGTGGATACCCGCGCCAGATTGACACTCACATCTGGAAAATCTGTTTCATGAGCACCCACTTTTCTCCGGGCTTTGCCATGGGTAGAGATTGCTGATAGCTCCACATTAAATTCTCCCATTCCTGCACTTTTGGATTGGAGGCATCGGCGGCCGCTTTGATCTCAAACGAGAAGGTTTCGTCCGTTTCCATAATCATAAACAGTCGATTCCCGATCCGGTAAATTTCCATTTCCGTAATGCCGTAATCACGAATACTGGCTTCAATGGCAGGCTGGAGCTTTTTGTGGTATTGTTCGTATTCGGCAATCAGAGCCGGATCATCTTTGAGGTCAAGGGCAAGGCAATAGCGCATTTTATCTGAACCAGGATTCGTAGGATTTAAATGATTTTACAAGATTAAAAGATTACGTACGATTAACTCTAATCCTGGAAATCATTTAAATCCTATAAATCCTGGTTCAGACATTAAGGCACATACGTTTCCAAAACGGTCATATCACCGTCAGGGATGAGGGTTACATTATTGATAGATGCCGGAATCAGAGCGCATTCACCCATTTTGAGTGATTGACTATAGCCCCCAGACGTTTCAATGGTGAGGCCTCCTTCTACACAAATCAAAATCACGAACGAGTCGATGCGCGAGTAATCTTGTGCGACTTCTTCATTGAAATTCAGTACGTTGGTTATAAAATAGTCGCTTTTTACAGCGTTAACGCTCTCGTTCTGCTTCTTTTCGTACTGTGTTTTGTAATGGTCATAGTGATGGTAATCGATGGCATCGACAGCCAGATCGGTATGCAGTTCACGCTTTTGTCCAGTCGTCGCATCTACCCGATCAAAGTCATAAATACGGTAGGTCGTATCTGATGTTTGTTGAATTTCAGCCAGCAAAAGGCCTTTACCAATGTAGTGAACCCGACCAGCTGGCAGGAAAAATACATCGCCGGGTTTCGCAGGCTCAATGTTCAATAAATCCTGAATCGTATTGTCGGCTACGGCTTTCACGTACTCGTCTTTAGTCACTTCCCGATTAAAGCCCGAATTGAGTTTCGCGCCCTCGTCGGCCTGCATAATATACCACATCTCGGTTTTACCGAAGCCGGTTCCACGCTGTTTAGCCAGCTCATCGTTCGGGTGAACCTGAATAGAGAGGTCATCGTTGGCGTCGATGAATTTTACCAGCAACGGGAACCGATTACCGTATTGCTCATACACATGCTTTCCAACCAGCTCACCTTTGTATTGCTCCACCAATTCGTGCAGCGATTTTCCCTGCAAACTACCTTGTTTTACAATCGATACATTGCCTTCTACATCAGAAACCTCCCAGGTTTCTCCACAGTTGGGTAATGGCGAGAAGTCTTTCTCCAGAATCGTTTTGATCTTCTGGCCTCCCCAGATTTTGTCTTTAAAAATGGTTTCGAACGTCAGCGGATATAGCATAAAGGAAATGTGCCGCCGGGCGGCTACAACTGATTAATAGATGAGGAAATTAACCGCCAAAATACGGCATTTGTTGATCGATTCCTCTTTACTAGTCGTTTTCCGAGAAACCTATAGGTCTTCATGAGGTTTTGAGAACCTTACAGTATCGGGTTTTAGAACCCGACACCATGGTACTGCTGCAATACCTACTACTCTTCACTGTTGTTTAACTTGGCCAATAAACTATAGGCTCCTTTTACTACAATTGGAGTTTGTTTAGGATTGATATCAGCCGAAAGAGTGATTGCGACATAGCCATTATCCCGTAGATCGGGCTTTACCTCCACTTGTCGAAACTGATAGGTAGTAGGATTCATTTCTTTTTTCTCCAGGATATAGATGTAGTTTTTGCCCCCAAAACTAATAATAGCCTCTTCGGGCAGGGCCGATAAAGGCTGAGTTTTCACATTGATTTGCGCAGAAATATAGCCCCCCGGAATAAAATCACTGGCGTAGCCATCAGGGTGTGCCAGCACCGAAATGGTTCGATCGGCAGCGATCGATTTACCAATCAGGAAAATTTCGCCCCGGTGCATCAAACTGGCGTCGCCACCCATGCCAAATCGAATAACCTGCCCTACATGAATGCGACTAATATCTTTCTCGAAAATACTCAATCGAACATGCGGGTGCATCAGATCAGTAATTTGCACTAGCACATCGGCAGGATTAATAAAACGACCATTATTGACGGGCACATCAGTTACAAAACCCGATACGGGCGACGGAACGTTAATCGTACGAGTGAGCGTGGCAGGCGTAAGCGTAGCAGGATTAATATGCAATAAAGCCAGCCGTTGCGTCATACCCGCCAACTGAGCCTGCAAGCTCTGACGATTGGCACGAATCTGCTGAAATACCTTCAGCGCATTGACGTTCTCGCGGCTTAATTCCTGCTGACGAGCAAACTCCAGATCAGCGTATTCCAGTTTTGCTTTTGTATCCAGATACTCCTGCTGAAACTGAATGTATTCCGGATTTTCGAGCACCACCAATGTTTGCCCTTTGCTAATGCGCATACCGGGCTCCAGATTGATTTTTCGGATATAACCCCCAAATGGAACCGAAACCGATACCTGATTCTGAGCCGGTACATCGAGCGAGCCGTTCACTTTCAATGTCGTACTTAAGGTACGTAAACTAGGCTCTCCAAGCTGGATACCCGCGACCGTGTATTGAGCCTGTGTTAGCGCTACCCGAACGGTATCGTTCGATTTTTCGGTAGAGTCAGTGGCGGTAGCAGCCTCAGTGTTTTTTTCGACCGCTGTATCGGCCTCTGTTTTTTCAGTAGACTGGCAAGCCAAGTTACCAGTTAGCAGACTGATTAACAGCAGAAAGAGCCGGAAATGACGAATGGGTAATTGAATGAAAGTCATATAAGTATACACAATGGCGAAGGCTTATGGATTACCAGCCAGGTAGTTAATGTATAAAACCGATTGATTGTATTGATTCAGTAAATCCAAGTGATTCAGGCGAATGGTGAGCACCTGCTGAATTGCCAGTGAAAATTCGACATAGCCGATATCGCCACTGCCAAATGCTCGCCGAGCGTTCGTCTGAATGAGGTCTGCCTGCGCCAGTCCGTTTTCTTCGTAATACGTTAACGCATCGCGAAATTGACCATACTGAGTCACGGCCTGTGTTATTTGTTGTTGCAGGGCCAGTCGCTGACTTTGTAATTGCGTTTGTGCGAGTTGTTCGCTAACGCGGGCAGCTTCGACCCGAGCCCGACCAGCTCCACTTACTAATGGGAATGTTACGCCAATTTGCCCACCATAAAATCGGTGTCCCGCACCGAAATACAATTCCTGCCCGTCTATCAACTGGCTTCCTATAAGTGTTTGTGAGAAAAGACCGACCAGAAAATCCGGCTTGAGTCGCGCCTGCTCGACAGAACGGGCTTCCTGAGCAACCCGAATCTGTTGCTGTAACTGACGTAAAAGTGGGTTTTGCGCCAGAGCACTACTATCCGTTGGAAGGGCCAACGTCAGTTTAAGCAACACCTGATCTGGAATATGAACTGGTTCTGTCCGATACAGCAACGTTTGCAACCGCGTTCGCCCGGCCGTCTGATTACTTTCGTTCTGGGCCAATCGTACGCGCTGATCGGCTAGTTGGCTTTCGGCGGTCGCTTTTTCAAGACTCCCGGTTTCGCCTACCCGGTACCGCAAATTGGCAGCCTTGACAAACTCCGCCAGAATGGTATCTTGCTGGCGATACAAACGCGTTTTCTGCTGAAGATAGACCAGATCATAATAGGTCGATTTCACCTGGTATTTCACATCGTTTTGAGTAACAAGCACCTCCATCTGGCGCGCTGACACAGTCTGGTCGTTCAAGTCCGCCAATCGGCGCATAAGCGTGGGATTCGGAATAGACTGCGTTACTGTCAGGTTGTTATCGAACCGACGGCTGTTGTACTGACCCAGCATACCAACCACCGAGAACCGACCAGCATCGTAAGCCGTTCGGCGCAGGGCCTGCTGCTGACTTACACCCAATCCGGCCAGCCGTAGTTGCGCATTTTGGGTTGTGGCTTGTTGCAATGCCTCTTCAAGCGTAATGGCTTTCAAGGGAGCCATTTGCGCAAACCCAGTTGTCGATATGGCTAGTAACAATAGGATAATCGTTGCAACAGAAGGCGCTTTTTGAGAAGACTTCTTAGCCTCATTATCAAGCGATTTTTTCTCCATGAGTGAATACAGGATTGGTAGCACAATCAGCGTTAACAGGGTTGCGGTGAGCAGGCCGCCAATGACCACCGTAGCCAAGGGTTTCTGGACTTCGGCCCCTGCCGAGTTAGAAACCGCCATCGGAATGAACCCAAACGAAGCAACAAGGGCAGTCATGATTACAGGTCGCAGGCGAATCTCTGCGCCTTTCCGAATAATCTCTGTCATATCGGTTAAGCCTTCCTCATGCCGTAAGCGATTGAATTCGGCAATTAGAACGATACCGTTCAGCACCGATACGCCGAAGAGAGCAATAAAGCCAACTCCTGCCGAAATGCTGAATGGCATACCACGCAGCAGCAACGCGAAGACTCCGCCGATAGCGGCCAACGGAATCGCCATAAAAATCAGGAGACTCTGACGGACAGAATCGAACGTAAAAAAGAGAAGCGCAAAAATTAACGCCAACGCAATTGGCACAGCAATGCTTAATCGTTGCTTGGCATCGACCAGGTTCTGAAACTGTCCGCCATACGTTACATAATAACCCGCCGGAAACTTTACCTGCTGATCCACTTTTTGCCGAAGTTCAGTCACGATACTTTCCACATCTCGTTCGCGAACATTAAAGCCCAGCGTGATGCGTCGGTGTGTGTCGTCGCGCTGAATCTGGCCAGGCTCCTGTTCCATCGTCACCGTCGCGACTTCGGATAAAGGGATCTGCTGCCCGGTTGGGGTAGCTATATAAATAGTCCGAATATCCTCAAGGTTCTGCCGTTTAGCCGCGGCTAGTCGCACAACCAGATCGAAGCGTTTCTCACCTTCGAAAACCAACCCTGCCGATTGCCCCGCCAAAGCCGTATTGATTGTCCGGTTCACATCGGTGATGTTTAGCCCGAAGCGCGCGATCTGATTCCGATCCAGTTTAATTAAAATCTGTGCCTGCCCTGCTATTTGCTCTACATACAGGTCTTTAGCTCCATCGATCTTCCGAATAATGGTACTAACCCGGCCAGCCAGTTTTTCCAGTTGATTAAGATCATCGCCATAGATTTTCAACGCGACATCCTGTCTCGCTCCGGTCATCAGTTCATTAAATCGCATCTGCACCGGTTGCTGAAACCCAAATGTGACGCCCGGAACCACCGACAAGGCTTTAGCCATTCGATTGGCTAATTCATCGCGTGTACTGGCTGAAGTCCATTGATCTTTCGGTTTCAGAATAGCCATCAGATCGGCGGCTTCAATTGGCATAGGATCAGTTGGTATTTCGCCCGATCCAATTTTAGCAACAACCTGCTCTACCTCAGGAAACTGCTTTAACAAAATTTGCTCAGCCTTGAGGGTCGCATCGACGGTTTCGGATAGCGAACTGCCGGTTAATGTTCGGGTATCGATCGCAAAATCACCCTCGTCGAGCTGCGGAATAAATTCACCGCCCATACGACTGAACAAAATGCCAGTCAGTACCAACAACCCGACAGCGCTCAATAAAATGGGCAGTCGATAGCGCAACGAACGAAGCAGAACAGGCTCGTAGAACCGCTGAATTTGCTTCATCAGCCTATCTGAAAACGTAATTTTATGGGCGACTTTCTTATCCAGTAACAAGGCCGAGATCATGGGCACATAGGTTAATGACAGGATAAATGCGCCCAGAATGGCAAACGCTACCGTCAACGCCATCGGTCGGAACATTTTCCCTTCCACGCCCGACAGCGCCAGAATAGGCAGGTACACAATTAGAATAATGATTTCTCCAAAAGCAGCCGATGATCGAATCCGGGAGGCAGCCCCAAATACTTCATCGTCCATTTCGGCCTGAGAAAGAGTGGTATCTAGCCTTCCGGTCGGCGCCCTGGCTTCGCTCGTTCGTTTGTGCAAATGATGCAAGGTGGCTTCTACAATGATTACCGCCCCATCGACAATCAACCCAAAGTCAATAGCGCCGAGGCTCATCAGGTTACCCGAAACGCCGAAAAGATTCATCATCGCAATAGCAAATAGCAAGGCCAATGGAATTACGGAGGCTACCACCACGCCCGCTCGCCAGTTGCCTAATAGCAATACCAGAACAAAAATGACAATGGTTGCTCCTTCCAATAGGTTACGCTCTACTGTACCTATAGCACTGGTAACCATCTTGGTACGATCCAGAAACGGAACGATGGCCACTCCTTCCGGTAGTGTTTTGCTGATTTCGGCAATCTTTCGTTTTACCGCCCGGATTACTTCTGATGAATTTCCTCCCTTAATCATCATCACAATGGCGCCAACGGCTTCACCCTGACCATTGCGCGTTACCGCCCCATATCGCACCGCCGATCCCAGACCCACCTCTGTAACATCACGCACGCGAACTGGTAATTGCTGGTCATTTAGCCGAATCACGATATTGGCGATGTCATCGGCGGAGCCAATCAGCCCATCAGATCGGATAAAGAACGCATTGGGCTTTTTGTCAATGTACGCTCCACCCGTATTCTGGTTGTTTTGTTGCAGGGCCGTAAACAGGTCGTTGATCGTGACACCCATGCTACGAAGCCGGTCGGGGTCAACGGCAATTTCGTACTGTTTAACAAGTCCTCCGAAACCACTAACATCGGCTACACCGGGAGTGCCAAGCAGCCCCCGACGGATAATCCAGTCCTGAATAGTTCGCAGATCAGTTAGGGAATATTTATGTTCATAGCCCTTCCTGGGCACAACTGTATATTGAAAAATCTCGCCCAGTCCTGTAGTAACAGGTGCCATCACTGGCATACCCACACCCGGTGGAATCTGTGTCGTTACGTTTTGCAGCCGCTCCGCGATCTGCTGACGAGCCCAGTACACATCGGTTGCATCGCTAAATACAACTGTTACGATGGATAGGCCGAAGCGAGAAAACGACCGAATTTCAATCAAGCCAGGAATGTTCGACAGGCCAACCTCGACCGGAAATGTAACGAGTCGTTCAATATCCTCAGCCGCCAGCGACGGGCTATTGGTGATAACCTGCACCTGATTGTTAGTAATATCGGGAACAGCATCAATCGGCAACTGAGTAGCCGACCAGCCACCCCATATCACCAGGGCTAGCGTCAGAAACCCAATGACGAGTTTATTATGAATAGAAAAATGAATAATGGCGTTCAGCATAGCGACTACCGTAAATATGTCGGATAATAATAGCCTCAAAGCAGGCCGTAGTGACCAGCAATAGACAGGAATCGATTGGGCCAGCCAGACCGACGTAGCGAACTGGTCGTTTCAGGCGAATCGATAAAGTACCAGGATGGAAAACAGGAAACGTAAACAGACTAGAACAAGTCGTTTTATCGACCCGAATGGGCACAGTTTGGCCTACAGGTACGCAGATCTATTGTCTGGGTGGATTAATCAGTGAGAAAACGGATAGAAACGAATACAGATTTGTATACCGCGAAAGCACCGTTTGGGAAGAAAGCACTGCCGGTAGATAGGCCCGACTAGTTAACTGAAGATAATTGATTGTAAAGCCAGTAATCATATGCCCTGTTGACGGCAGATTGTGGTGGCTGTGATTAGGATGCTTCTGGTGAGCTGAGTTTTCACCATAATGCATCGCCATGAAATCAATAAAACTTAGGTTATGATCTGATTCTATATGGTGCTTATAATGCTGAATCAGCTCAACCAGTTTGGTCGACTGCTCAATACCAAAACCGGGCAACAAACTGTTTCCCAGAATTAGGCCTGCCAGCAAAAAAGCAACCATTGATTTCATGAAGCCCCTTTCTTTACATGCTTAACGCAAGGTAATTCTGAAAGTTTATTTGCCCTACTCAATCAGGATAATTTAGAAGCAATCTAGCTGAACGATAGCGCGATCAAGATCGCGCTATCGTTCAGCTGCTGTTATTCCCGCGCCGATGCTTTATATACGCCTACTTCGGCCAGTTCTATGGGGCCATTGGCGTTGGTTATAAACAAACGGAGCTTCGATGATTTCACCGCTGGGAATCGCAGTAGTCGTTTATACCCTACCGTTGTGAATGTCTGGAGCGCTTTCCATTCCGAACCATCCCAATACTCGACCCGGCCACTGGCAATGCGTTGGCCATTGGCGACGTTCTCCTGAATCGATACGCGATCAAAGGTCTTTTCGCCATTCAGGTCAATCGTGATCGGTTGATTGGCGGTCAGCGTGGTGAAAGTACCAAGCTGTTTATCGGTTAGTTTGGGCTGTTTTGCTACCAGATTCTGCTTAAACGTCTCATCCAGAATACTGCGAAACTCTTTCAAACTTGCCAGATCTGGCGCAGAAAAAAGCCCCTCTCGATTAGGCGGCACATTCAACAACAACAAGCTATTTCGCCCAACTGACTGATAATAGAGGTTAACCAGATTTTTCCCCGAGCGCACCTTTTCATCTTCTTTGGGATGATAAAACCAACCTGGTCGGATTGATACGTCTGTCTCGGCTGGCACCCACTGCTTGCCCGTCGCATCGCCCCGGTTCAGGTATTTCGGATCAGCCACGCCAGGAGCCAACCCGTCCGTATTGATGGTCGACCAACAGGTTTCACCCGCGTTCCCGGCTTCGTTACCCACCCAGCGAACATCGGGACCTGCATCCGAAAACATGACGGCATTGGGTTGCAGCTCACGAACTAATGCCCAATAACCCGCAAAATCGTAGGTCATGTCTTTAGCATTTTCGCCCTTTGCCCCATCGAACCAGACTTCCGAAATAGGGCCGTAATTAGTTAATAGCTCGCGTAATTGGCTCTTATAGTAATCGTTGTAAGCAGCTGTTCCATAACGCGGTTCATGCCGATCCCAGGGTGAGAGATACACCCCAAATTTCAACCCGAATTCACGACAGGCATCGGCCACCTCACGCACGACGTCTCCTTTTCCGTTCTTCCAGGGGCTATTTTTCACCGAATGCTCAGTCATTTTCGAGGGCCACAGGCAGAAACCATCGTGGTGTTTTGCCGTAATGATGGCCATTTTAAAGCCAGCTTCTTTCAGTGCCTTGATCCACTGTCGGGCATCCAGTTTAGTTGGATTGAAAATAGCCGGACTTTCGGTGCCATCCCCCCACTCTTTATCCGTAAATGTATTTACTGTGAAATGCAGAAAGGCTGTGGTTTCGAGCGGTTGCCAGGCAAGTTGACGTGGAGCTGGTTTAACCGTCGGTTGAGCGGTGAGACGGGTTAAGGCAACGGAAATTAATAATCCAGTAAAAGCACGAGACAAACGCATAGGAATAGGTTAATTTAGGTCTTAAAAGTAAGTAAAAACTATCTCTCTGATGAGATTAATCAACCAAAACGGTACAAACCACAAAGTCTATTTCGGCCCACAGATTGATCCGTTGTATCTTAGAGCGATTTTCCGACTACATGATATAATCGAACGACAACAATCGCTTTCAGCATCCATTTTCTGGTAAGAATCAGTAATGATTTATAATTGATTCTCTCGCTAATCACTCGTCAGAATAAAATAGCGAGCTATTTTTACTTGACTAGATAACTCTGCCCAGCTTTGCCTTATTATCGACAAATCGCCCTCTTCCTGATCCTGTTTTTTCTAACATTAGTTGGCAAAAACGCGGTATCGGTATATGGGCAGAGCATTACATTACCCAAGCCTGAAGCCATAACGAGTGAACAAGGTTTACCGCAAGCCTTTGTTCCGGGTATTGTACAGGACCGTCAGGGCTTTATCTGGATGGCTACTCGTGATGGCCTATGCCGTTATGATGGAAAGCAGTTTAAAGTATTTCAGCCTACTACAGATGGCAAACCGGGTATTTCTTCTTTAAGCCTTTCTGGCCTGGGTTTCGATAAACAGGGACGCATCTGGGTATTCAGTGACTATAATGATATTGATATAATCGACCCCGTCACGGAGAAATTTGTCAATTTTTCGAGGCAACCTTTTTTTAAGCAACAGCTTGGCCAAGACCACATTCATCATCATTACGTTGATCAGCAAGGTCGTTTATGGATTTCCCTTCGTTCAAACAGAATTATCTGCATTGAGCCGGATACGTATCGAGTACAGCTCTATCAGTATCAAGACCCCTTGCCCTCAAGCACTTTTGCCGGTGCAGGTATTTTCGTGCAAGACAAACAAGGAATCATTTGGACATGCGCTACCAATGGTTTGTACAGACTCGACCCGAAAACAAACCGTTTCGTATACTACCCCCTTCCCAACAATAATGTTAAAGGAATCAGCATACGACCTAGTGGAGAATTGTTCATCTTATTAGACAGTTCTGTACTGTTGCTCGATCCTCAGTCGGGCCGTACACGATCGTTTGCCTTACCTGGCCACGAAGCCGATAAAGTAAAACAGTTCCAGGTTTCTTTCGTAACAGATACGGAAGGGAATGAATACTTTTATCAATATGGCATACTCTTTCACTACAGCGAAGCAAAGGGCATAAGTGTATTGGCAAAATTGCCCAAAGGAGTAGGCTTTGAAAGTCTGTTCATCGATCAGTCTAATGTATTATGGGCAGGTACTAATGAAGTCGGTGTATTTAAATACAACCTCAATGCCGGTGTGTTTCAGGCTGCTCCCTATCAGTTCAATTTTTACGAAGATCTATTTCATCGTGAGTTAGGCGTACCAACATCCCAATTACCGAAAATGTCTCGTGAGGCCTATCCATACTTTTTTCGTTACACCATTGATAAAGCAAAAAAGCTGTGGTTCAATATGGGCGACAGACACTTTTATCAGCTTGACCTGAACACGAAGCAAGTTAGTCCGATCCCTTTTCCAGCTCATCTATTGGCAAACTCTACCTGGCTGGATTTAATAGTACCCATGGCAACTGATCCCTCAGGCCGTGTTTGGGCAGTAACGCAATCGTTGGCGATGTGGTATGAAAATGGCAGGTGGGTTTCGTTTCAACATCCCATTCGAGCAGCAAACCCACCCGACAGTTTGAAGCAGCAACCTCGTTCGTCGCTGGGAGTAGACGGCACTATACTTCAGGTAGTGATTGACAAACAGGCAATATGGCTGGCTACAAATACGCAAGGGCTTTATCGGATCGATCGGATTAGTGGGCAGATTCGTTCCTACAAAAATCAACCAGCCAATCCAAATTCGCTGAGTAGCAACCAACTATTTTGTCTTTTTGATGATCCTCTTGATCCAACCATTTTATGGGTGGGCACGTTTGGGAATGGTCTGTGCCGGTTTGATAAGCGAACGGGTACTTGCCGCCGGTTTTCCACCAAAACAGGCTTGCCCAATAATGTAATCTATTCGGCAATTCCTGATAAAAAAGGCTTTTTATGGATTGGCACTAACCAGGGGCTTTGCCGCATGGACCGCCGATCTTTTCAGACCTGCGTTTATAAAAAAGAAGACGGTCTTCTGGAAAACGAATTCAACCGGTTTCACTTCTTGCACCTCCCAAACGACCGCATCCTGATGGGGGGCCTGGGTGGAATCACGTCCTTCTACCCTTCCCTATTACACGACGATACGTACCAACCGCTTACCCAAATCACGGACATTCAACTAAACAATCAGTCAATCTCCCCTGGGCCACTAACCGATTCGCTGCCTGTTCAAGCTATTAACTACCTTGATTTACCTTATAATCAGAACTTTATAACGATTGATTTTGCGGCTATGCAGTACAATCATCAGGGAAAAATCCGGTATCGTTATCAGTTAGTTGGCTTAGATCAGCAATGGATTGAACCGCGTGAACCTATCGTTCAATACACCGATTTACGCTGGGGAGAATATACGCTGAAATTAAATACATCGAATACATCCGGTATCTGGAGCAAACATATTCGGGAGATTACACTCATAATTCGTCCGCCCTGGTGGGCCACCTGGTGGGCAATTTTGCTATACATTGCTGGTATAGCCGCCTTAGGTTATATGCTGGTCAACGCCTATCTGACCAAACAGGAAACCAGGCAACTTAAGGCCGTTGACTTAATGAAAGCCCGATTCTTTACCAATATTGCGCACGAATTCAGAACGCCACTCACCTTAATTCTGGGACCCGTAGAAACCTTGAAGAAGCGGCTTCACACCTACGATGATCAATATCAACTTAACTTAATCAACCAAAATGCAGGGCAAATACTGGAACTGGTTAACCAGTTAATTGATCTGTCGAAAGCCGAGGCCAATGGTCTTCAATTAAACGAAAGCCTCGGTGATCTTAAGTCTTTTGTCCATAGGCTCGTTTCCGCACTAGAGCCGCAGGCAAAGGCAAAGAGCATTGAACTAACGTTTCAGGCCGAAGACATGTCTCCGCAGTACTGGTTTGACATGGAGAAACTGGAACGAATTATCAATAATCTGACCGTTAATGCCTTGAAATTTACGCCTGTAGGTGGCAAAGTACGTGTCGACTTAGCTATTAGCCCGCAGCCTTTAGCGAAGTCTATTCCTAAAAATAAGGAGCCGACAGACGTTTCCTGGATTCAGTTATCCGTTTCTGACAATGGCATTGGCATTGCGGCCGAAAACCTACCGTATATTTTCGATCGATTTTATCAGGCAAAAAACAACCAGGTAGAGCTATTAAAGTCTGGGCAAGCGTATTATTTGCAGCAAGAAGGTTCGGGAATTGGCCTGGCTTTAGTGAAAGAATTAGTTGAGTTTCAATCTGGTACAATTCAGGTAAATAGCACCGTAAACTCAGGAACCACGTTCATCGTTCGTTTACCCTATCGATCCGTTACCACCGAGCTTTCTGTCTCATCAACTACAGCGATTGAATCTGTTATACAATCTATTAGCACAGAAGTTGAGCCTGTTATAAAACGTGGTTCAAAAAGGAAACCAACAGATAAAACCTCATCTATACTTGTCGTCGAAGATAGCGAGGTGTTACGAGATTTTATTGTTAATAACTTATTGGATTCTTATTCGATCCATCAGGCTGAAAATGGCCTGGCAGGCTGGGAACAGGCAATCAGTCTGGTTCCCGATTTAATTATCAGTGATATTATGATGCCTGGTATGGATGGGTATACCCTCTGTAAGAAACTGAAAGAAGATTCCCGGACCAATCATATTCCAGTTCTTTTATTGACTGCGAAAGCTGCCGTTAATGAACGGCTGGAAGGTTTGGCTTTAGGAGCCGACGCTTATATCGCCAAGCCATTTCATATTCAGGAGTTGCAGCTACGCATCCGCAATCTTTTGGAGCAGCGTCATCAGTTACAACAATGGGTATTAGCCAGTCTTACCAGTACTGCTCCAGTTGAGGAGGCTCCTGCGCCTACCGATCCACTTATTGAAAAACTCTGCCAACTAGTTGAGGAACGTCTGGATGAACCCACGTTTGGCGCCGAAGAACTCACGTTAGCAAGTGGCATGAGCCGCATGAATTTACACCGGAAATTAAGGGCGCTGGTCGATACCTCAACGGGCGAGTTCATTCGTAATTATCGATTGAAACGAGCGGCTCAATTTCTACGCGAAGGCCATTCTGTATCCGAAACAGCTTATCTGGTTGGTTTCGAAGATCCCTCTTACTTTGCTCGTTCATTCCGAAAAGTGTATAAAATGTCTCCCTCCGCGTTCGCTCGTACAAATTAAATCAAAAGCCGAGAGAAGTACATTTACTATACACTAACAAAGAAAATATAGAATAGATCATTACTTTATGTAATGATGATGAGGCATTTGGGACAGAAGTACCGGTTTTTGATATAAAATCACCGGACTTTGTAAGGACAGAAGTTGACCTTTGAGGATTCGATCTGTTCTAATTTACAGACCTCGTTCCTGTAGTCGAGCAGCCTTCGTAATACTTACCATCTGTTTATTTACCTACCGTACCTTAAAGTTATATAGCGTACAGGCTACTCTGGCCTGCTACGCTATATAGCGCTTAACTTCTTCATTACACCATGGAAAATGCTTATTTAGCAGAGAAAAACTTCACGACTTTTTGCCAAAGCTCGAAGGAAAAAGATGCATTCGAAGCCATCTATAATCGGTATGTTGGCAAAGTCTATCTGAAGTGTCTGTCAATGACCCAAGACCCGGAAGCGTCAAAAGACTTTACGCAGGATATTTTTGTTAAGGTGTTCTTTAAACTGAAGACCTTCCAAAATCGCTCATCATTGGCTACCTGGCTTTTTTCAGTTGCTCATAATCATTGCCTCGACCAGCTTCGGCAACGTAAACGAATGTCAGTTGAGCTGCTATCTGATGCAACACTGAACATAGCGGTCGAACCCGATTCGCCTACTACCACCCAGTGGCAACTCATGGAGTGTAAGATGAAGGATTTATCGATACAGGAAACCAACCTGTTAAGACTCAAGTACGAAGACGGATTGTCCATCAAAGCCATTAGTGAGCAACTTCACATGTCGGAAAGTGCGATCAAAATGCGGCTATTGCGGACTCGCGATAAGCTCCACACGTTGTGCAGCACCGCGTTGTATGACAATTAGACTCCGCTTACCTGTTCAGATCACCTGCTCCAGCATCTGGATGTAACCCGTTACTCCTTCTGTAATTTCCCGAATATAAATAAACTCGTCAGCCGAATGCGACCGTCCCGAATGGCCCGGTCCGCATTTGAGCGACGGGCAGTTTAGCACGGCCTGATCAGACGTTGTTGGTGAACCGTAAGTATGACGTCCTAATGCAAGCCCGGCCTGCACAATAGGATGATCGACTGGAATTGAGGACGGTTTCAGCCGAATTGAGCGAGGTTTTACCTCAGCCTCAATATTTTCCCGGATCGTATCAACAACCTCTTCGAGGGTATACTGCTCGGTTACGCGTACATCGATTGTAAAGGTGCAGGTATCCGGAACAACATTATGCTGCGTTCCCGCATTGATAATGGTTACGGATAGTTTAATGGGGCCAAGCGTTGGTGAAACTTTCGGGAATTGGTAGGTAGTAAGCCAATTTATATCCCGAATTGCTTTATAAATGGCATTATCTCCCTCATTACGTGCCGCATGACCGCTCACGCCATGAGCCGTGCAATCAAGTACGAGTAACCCCTTTTCGGCGATGGCCAACTGCATTTCGGTGGGTTCACCTACAATAGCAAAGCTAATCGGCGGAAGTTCAGGCAATAACAATTCCAGTCCATCACGACCCGAAATTTCCTCTTCGGCGGTCGCTGCCATCACAATGTTATAGCGCATGCCAGGCCGATCGTAGAAGTAAGCGAAAGTAGCTAACAACGACACCAGACAACCGCCAGCATCGTTACTTCCCAACCCAAACAGCTTATCGTCGCGCTCAAGTGGTTCAAACGGATCGAGTGTCCAGGATGGATTTACCTTAACCGTATCATGATGCGAATTCAGTAACAGAGTTGGCTTATCAGGATCGAAGTGATAATTCTGCGCCCAGACGTTATTTTTCAGTCGATTGAATGGAATTTGTTTTTCCCGCAAAAACGCTTCGATTAATGTTGCGGTATGCTCTTCCTGTCGGCTAAACGATGGAGTCGCTATTAATTGTTTGAGCAGCGCACGAGCATCAGCCGAAAGAGCGATTTGGGTTGCCTGTTGAGCGTCGGGTTGAGTCATAAAAAAAGCGTTGACCGCGCAAAGATACAGCCAACGCCCCAAAGTCTTACGTAATATAATTAGTAGAGCAGCTTGCTATCCTTCATAAAACGTTACGCCTTTCTCGCGTAAAAAGGCTTTAATAACGTCAACATGAACGCACTTCCCGACGTTTAAAAACGGGTAATTAGACACTCTTCGTTTTCGTCCGTTCACCAGCACTTCATGATCTTCAATATCGAAACCAAGGTGCAAATGGCTCGTAGCCGACTGCATGCCATAAATCAAACCGTTACTATCGAATAAAGGGCCACCACTTTGGCCACGTAAGCCGGGCGTACTCATTTCAATACCCGTAACACTGTTTGCATCGCCAACTAATCGGGTTACAATACCATCAATGGGAAAAGAAGGGGAATTGGTGCGCCCTAATGTATTCCACTCAATATCGTCGACTGATGGGTTGTAGCGAAAATTCGTAAACTCTGGAAAAGGATACCCCAACCGGCACAAACTACGACCCGGTTTGATTCGACTTGTATCGCCCAGAAACGTAGCGTGCGATCGATACAGTAATCGATTATAGCCTTCAAAACGTAACAGGGCTAAATCCTGAGTGGGGTGGCGTTCGATGTGCAATTGCTGAAATTGATCAACGCAGCCAACAAAATTATTCCGTATGCGAATAATCGTATCGACACTGAGTTTAAATTTCGTTTCCAGCTGACTAACCAAATAAGCGGCATTTTTTTCTTTCAGCACATTCCGACGTGCCCCCTGAAACTCCTGATAGTGTCGAAAAATAGAGTCGGCTTCAGCCACTAAATCCGCAACGTGTTTGCAGGTGATCGCATAGCCTTCCTGGTTCACAAAAAAAAGAGTAGCCGTGCCGGGTATAATGCCATCATGACCGTAGAGTCTGACAATTGAATGCAGCGGTCGGGTAAATAAATCAACGCGTTCAATGGCGTCAACAAACATAAAAGATAAGCAAGTTAGCGAACTGCCACAGCGGCAAATTGATCGGCA
Source organism: Spirosoma litoris (assembly GCF_054776755.1). Lineage (NCBI taxonomy): Bacteria > Pseudomonadati > Bacteroidota > Cytophagia > Cytophagales > Cytophagaceae > Spirosoma > Spirosoma litoris. The sequence continues at coordinate 209,717 of NZ_BAAHBI010000042.1, forward strand.
AGTTAACCAATCCTGGCACACTTACCGACCAACCTATGGACAGATTCACTCACTTTTTTGGCGTAGTGATGAACGCAGGATAGGTACCTATTTCTTACCGCTTCATCTTCGTAGAGTCACGAATACCAAGCGGACCGGGTACTGTTGAGTCCGATACTTGTCCGTGCGCTTGCCGTATGCTTGCCTTGGTGGCTGCCGATGTGTCTTCAACCGCATCGGATTCGACACGGGCCGTTGAGTCCGTGCTGATTCCATCAACACTGTTCTGGTTTTCTCGGCATTGCTGTACAAACATAAAACCGACTAGTAAGGCAATGGCAATGAGTGCCCAACGGAGCCAGCGCACGTTTTCATGTCGCCTTTCCCCTTCGGTGCTTTTAGGAATGTTCGGATTGATAATCGTTCCGCTAAGATTATCAGTCCCTTGAACTTCAGTTTGTGGTCCTGTAGGGGTAACCAGATCGTTAAAACCTAAAAGGCTCCCAATCCCGTCAAGCCCACTCGGTAATGCCTGTCTGAATTCGGTAGCTTGCCCCAGTAGCAGCGTTTGCAGATTTTCGGCGCTCAGTCCTTTTTCCTGCTCCTGACGGCCTAACACGCCCATTAGTATTATGCCTGCCTGAGTCAGAATCGTGTATACCGATTGCGGTTTCGTACCACTGTATATACCAATGAGTTCAATAACGCGAGGAAGCTTATCGTCAAAAATATGATCCAGAAAATCACGACTGTTAGCTGTTGTTTTCGAATTAATGAGATGTTCACTAATCGACTGGCTCACATCAAGGGGCGTTTTTCCATAATCCTCTTTATCCAGAAACGAAACGATGGATGAACTTCCACCTGTGGCCTGAATATGCCGTGTGAGTCCTCCTAAAAGGGTTGGTAGCACGCCATTAATCGCTTTAAGCGTACTAGCCGATGATTCGCTTAGTTCACTCCCCAATTGATCGACTACGGCTGGGGTGAACTGTTCTTTCAGATATGACAATAAATGAACGGCCATGAGTTCTTCGTTGAGTTGAGACCAATAGAACCGTTCATAGAGCTAAATGTTATGGCCAATAAACGTAATAGGGTTATTGAGTAATAAAGCGGACGTTGAACCCCAAAACTTTATCACTCAATAACCCTAAAACTTTATCACTCAATAATTCTACAATTGAGGAATCCGTAATACCTGATCAGGATAGATCAGATCGGGATCTTTCAGCATTGGCTTATTCGCTTCGAAAATAATGCCATATTTCATCGGATCGCCATATACTTCTTTAGCGATTTTCGACAACGAATCGCCCGATTTTACTGTGTAGAATTTACCTTCTGGGGCTGGTGCATCAACAACCAGTTGGTTATCAACAGCCGATACGCCTTCAACGTTACCAACGGCCAGCGCGATCTTCTCAGCATCTTCCTGCGTTTTTACAGAACCTGTTATGGTAACGGTATCTCCTTTTGTTTTAACCGTCAAGCTATTGTAAGCAAGTCCCAGCTGCTTTACGTGATCAAGCAGAGCCTGAGCGCGAACGGGTTCAACTTTTTCAGCTTCTGCTGGTTGTGGAACCACCTCGTCTTTGTGAAAAATCTTTTCGCCTACTCCCTTAAAAAATGATAATAGACCCATTGGCTTAGTATAGTTTTAATGAAACATGTATAATGGTCGGCAATAACGCCAACTCATTCTTGACAAACAACAGATTGGGTTTAAGGTTTGTTTAAGAGCCTCTCGCCTTCTGGTAACGATTTGACGATTAAATGGGCATGGGGTAACAGAAAGCCACTACTTTTGCGTTCTTTTTTTACAATTTTATCTTTCTTTCAACCAACCTATATACACTAATGAAAGTCAAGAATAGGTTTCGGTGGGGGTTAGTGCTGACCACGGTGGTTGGGCTAACTGCCTGCACGAATAATGACATTGATCCGAATGCCGGTGTTGTAACCCCGACCCCAACCAAAGGCAGTGCCGATTTCACAAAGTATGTGGCCGTGGGTAACTCATTAACAGCTGGCTATGCCGATGGCGGTCTTTATCGCGACAGCCAGCTTAATTCGTACCCCAGCATTCTGGCAGGTCAGTTTACAACTGTTGGTGGAGGCAGTTTTGTGCAACCGCTCTTTACCGAAGCTCAGGCCGCCGGTTCTGGTTATCTGAAACTTATTCGCGTGCCCTCTTTGTCTGATCCAACCACCCTGATCACGTCTATTGCGCAGGTAGCACCCGGTGCCGCACGAGGGGGAAATACAGCAGGCGGTTCTCCATTACTAACCAAATTCACGGATGCGAATCAGAATTTGGGGGTTCCGGGTATTCGGGTATCGGATATACTGACAGTTGGTTACGGCTCCACACAAGGGAATCAATACTTCGAACGACTAGTAGCGAATCCAGCAACTACCTACTTCCAGTATATGAGCGATAACCTGAGTGGAGCTACGTTCTACTCCTGCTGGTTAGGGAACAATGATGCGCTTGGTTATGCAACAAGTGGTGGTGTTACACCCCTTACGCCTGCTGACCTGTTCACCACAAACTTCACCGCTGCAATGAACAAATTAGCCGAAGGTGGTCGCAAAGGCGTTGTTATGGGTATTCCCAACATTATCATAACGCCATATTTTTCGACGATAACGGTGCCTTTGGCCGTAGCACAAATCAACTTAGTTCTTAATAATCCTTCGCCAGCGATTACAGCTTTAGTGATCCAAACAGCCCAGGGTGTTCGCGCGACGAAGACTGGCGATTTGCTGATGATTCCAAACGCTCTGGAATACGCTAAAATTGGCAGTACAGCCGTTGGAACAAAAACTGGCCCTTATGGTCTTAGCGCTACCAATCCATTACCTACCCAGTATGTACTGGATGCTGATGAAGTAACGGCGCTGAATACGGCGATTACTGCCTACAATGGTATCATGAAAGCTCAGGCAGACGCTAAAGGTGCTGCCTATGTTGATCCAAACACGGTGTTAAGTCAGGCAGCAACCGGTTTTACCCAAAACGGCGTCAGTTACAGTTCCAGCTTTATTCAGGGGGGCGTATTTAGTCTCGATGGCATTCACTTAACCCCTGCCGGGTATGCACTTATGGCCAACGAAATCATTAAAGGAATCAATACAAAATACGGCTCGACAGTTCCACAGGTTAATCCAGCCAACTATCGTCGTGTACTGTTGCAACAATAAACTCACTCATGAAACTACGTCAACTTTTATTGGCCACGCTACTTCTGTTGAGTGCGTCGGCAGCCTTTGCTCAGAATACCGTTCGATCTATTGAATTTGGCATCAAAGGCGGAGCCACGTTTACCCACGGCTACACAACCATTCCTGGCCAAACGGTGGGGAGCATTCAAGTTCCTAACCTGGAAAATAAAAATAATGGTATCGGCTATGGCTATTCAGGTGGCTTGTGGGCACGGAAAAACTTCAGCAGCTTTTTTATTCAGGCTGAAGTCACGTACAATCGATTCGTGCTGAAACAGGTAGGCGCTCTTACCATCGATGTAAACGCTAGCTCTACTTTAGCCAATGCGCTCCCCATCACTGTTCAACCAGGCATACTCAATGCAACTCTGAATGTTGTATCGGAGTCGGTATTGCAGGCGGTTGATGTTCCCGTGCTGATCGGGAAACGCTGGATGGGCGGGAAACTCCGAGGCTATGCTGGGCCAAACTTTATTTTTGTGCAGAAAGCTACCGCCACCCGAACTACTTCGGGCGCCATTAACGCCAACTCAAGCGTATCTTTCCCCAAAACGGATATTCCGGCCAGTACGGGCACAACAAACCTGCTCAACAAATACGAAGCGCAGAATTTAGAAGTGAAAGATTTTACGTACGCATTAGAAGTCGGTGTAGGTTATACGCCTGTCCCTTTCTTAGATGTCGACCTACGCTATGCCGCTCCCGTTGGTGGCGTATATAAAGACACGGGCATCAAGGGGTTCCTGGGCATTGCAACCCTCTCGCTCGGGTTTAAAGTGTTTTAGTGATACTCATGTACTTCAGCCCTTGTATAAATCCAACTTATACACGGGCTGAAGCCCACGAATACATTTTTTATTCAGCTACGAGTGCGAAGCTTGTATTGACAGGCTTAAGTCGATAGCGAACCATTTTATAACCGCCAGAGGGTTCTGCGTTTGCATCGCCCGATTGATAAATGGGGTATTTTCGACAAAGAATATCTCGTTCAACCCATAGGCTATCGTGCCCCATATAGCCCTCAACTGATGCCGCACGCCAGTTCGGTACAATAATATCCGCTTTTCGTTCGGGTAGGAATTGCCAGGCATAAACACGCCCAAATGAGCCACTGCCATCACTGGTACTATACACATACAGCTCAGGAAACCGATTATTGTCTAAGTCTGCGACTTCAGCCCCAACAACAGCGCCATCAACCCGAACACGAAAGTTCGTTAAGAGCAACTCCCCCCTATACGCTTTCACAATCACATCGCGCACACGCCCGCTATCGGCCGCAGTTACGTTGAAATTGTATACATTGAATCGTAATGTCTTCGTATAGGAAGGAGCCCAATGACCAGAATTGCCAGACAATAAGGGATGTGCTTGTTGAATTGTAACTACCGTCTTATCAGTATGTTGCTGATTGTCCACAGCCAGGTGTTTACCAGCCAATTGGGTCAGTCCCAGGACGATCACTAAAAAACAACATAGCTTACTATTCATTGACTCCAATTGCCGTGTGTTTATCATCAACGACACGAAGTCGAAAAAAGTTGATTTAACTAAGGCTCTAGAAAAGTTTCACCTATTGATGTCAGGTCCAACAGTGTTGGTAAAACTTTTTGGCCTTTTGCGGTCAGGCTATATTCAACACGAGGAGGTACTTCATTAAACGCCTTCTTTTCAATCACGCCCAGACTAACCAATGCTTTCAGTTCCTGAATCAAAACTTTTTCACTCACATCAGGAATCATTCGTCGTAATTCACCATATCGGCGAGCTTCTGTACCTAATTGATAAATGATATACAATCGCCATTTTCCGCAAATAATATCTAAGGTTTTTTTGAGCGCTAATTGGGTAGCATCAATGTTTTTTTGAGTAGTCAACTGTTTATTCATGAGAGGTTTTTTCACTAACCTTTTGGTAGGTAAAGCATTGATTAAAAGGCACTTGCAACAATATGAGCAAATATAGATATTTGTAATTAATCTATAACACAAACTGTTTTTAGTAACGATACAAATAGAAATAGTTTGTGTAACTATCTGCTAATCAATCTGGATAACCAAGCGAAAAATTCAAACCGAAATAGGTTAATCCGGCACTACTTAACGCTTAGCAAGCGTGAGTTACAATCGATAAAGATATCGGTTCCTCACCCAGATGATACTATCGTTTTAGCCCCTAAGTTTTATCATCTAACCAACCGATAAAAAGAGGCCTGGAAGTAGTCGTTTAGCTCATATCCGCTGACACAAGTTGCCTAACAATATTCTCACGTATAGCTATTAACGAATGAGAATACTAAATGGATTTTTTTTCTAAAAAAATGAGGGAGTGGGCCGCGCTTTCGAAGGCAACCAGAGATAATGTAATTTTGTCGGATTTCTAATCTGGACAACGTTTGAAAACACTGCTTGTTATAGCTGGCCCTACGGCTGTTGGTAAAACCGCTTTATGTGTTCAATTGGCTAAAACTCTTCAGACCGATGTAGTTTCGGCTGACTCCAGACAACTCTATCGTGAGCTCAGCATTGGTACCGCTAAACCCACTCTCGAAGAGATGGACGGAGTACGCCATCATTTCGTCAATTCGCATTCAATTGTCGATCCGGTTAATGCCGGACGGTACGAACGCGAATGCCTTGCTTTGCTAAACGAATTATTTCAGGGAACAGACGTCGTTATTTTATCGGGAGGTACAGGCCTGTATATCAATGCGGTTTGCTTTGGCCTTGATGATATTCCGTCTGTCGAACCCGTCCTTCGCGAACATTTATTCAATCGACTACAACAGGAAGGATTAGCTGTACTACAGGAAGAATTACGAGAACTCGACCCCGTATATGCCCAAACGGCAGATTTACAGAATCCAATTCGCGTGACACGGGCACTTGAAGTTTGCCTAACAACTGGGCAGCCTTATTCGTCATTCCGTCGGCAACAACCTACCGAACGACCTTTTCGATCCGTACTAATTGCTCTTGAGCGGCCACGTGAAGAGTTGTATACCCGAATTGATGCCCGAATGGACGCTATGCTTGCGGCAGGGCTGCTCGATGAAGTAGCCTCCCTTGTACCTTATCGCCATTTACCGGCGCTTCAGACCGTTGGCTATCAGGAAGTTTTCCCGTATCTGGACGGCCAATATGATTACGAGGAGATGGTTCGCCTGCTAAAACGTAACTCTCGACGCTATGCCAAACGGCAGCTAACCTGGTTCCGTAATCAGGGAAATTACCAATGGGTTAGCCCTAGTGATAAAGAGAGGATTCTTAGCTATGTATGATGTAGGATATATGATATGTTGAGAGAGATAGATCATATATCCTACATCATACATTATAATCTTACTGTGCCCGGTAGGCCAGCATTCCACCAATTACATTGCGGACATTGTTAAAGCCATTCTGTTCCAGAATCTGTTGTGCCATACCACTTCGTTTCCCTGACCGGCAATGCACAATTACTTCTTCGTCCTGCAGACCGTCAAGTTCATCTAAGCGATACGGCAAATCGCCCAACGGAATAAGCGTTGCGCCAATGTTGTCGTCTTCGTATTCGTCGGGTTCGCGAACGTCAAACAGATTTAACTTCTCTCCTTTTTCGAGTCGTTCTTTTAATTCCTGTACGGTAATGTCCATGATTAATTGGTAGTCAATAGTTGTTAGTCGTTGGCTAGTAAAGGTTGATAATTAACGACGATTGACGGGTTTAATGTTGAATGATTAACTTTTGCACGGTTGTCTGCTGTTTGGCAAAAAGCCGAATTAAATACAGGCCATCGGGCAGATAACTCAAGTCTAACGTTTGCTGCCCGCGTTCTGGTTCAAGTACATGCACCAGCCTGCCCATAGTATTTAGCACTTCTATGCGAGTCAGACGCGGGTCGTCCCACTGAATAATGCCCGTTGTTGGATTCGGATACGTTCGAAGGGGAACCGCAGCTTCCGGTTCGGTAGCCGTTACAACAGCCAGCTTCCCACCCATTACGGGCCTGAGCATAAAGGCGCCCTGCACTTGTAAGGAAGAAGCGGTAGCCCCCGAAGCGGCTTTCTGTAGATTCTGCTCCCAGTTTGTTCCACCGTTGTAGAAAATATTTTCACCAAACGGGCTATTCTTATCAAATCCTAGCCGCAAAAGCGTGGTATCGCTACTACTAATTTGCTGATAACCAACATAAAACGTATCCTTTACAATAACACCCCGGGTAAATTTATAATCTACGAATCCATTACGCGTGGTAGGATACTGCATCGAAAACGACTGTTGGTACAGGGCAATACCTGGCTTACCATTCTGATTCGCATATACCGTAAGCACAAAAGGTTGGCCATTCTGATTCGTCGTAAACGGGACAATACACGCCCGAACGCTCCCAACGGTATCAGGCTTGTTCAGAATAAAACGCACGGCAATCTGTTCTCGCTGCCTGATTTGCTGCGCATACTCCCAGGCGCCATCATCGTAGGCGTAGTAATTGTCGAGGGCCGCTACGGCTGAGATCGTATCATTCCGCAGAAGCGTCTTGGGGTCACGCTGAAAAATTACATTCTGGTCATCACTCGTTTCCAGATCTAGCTCGTAGCGTAACACCGCTTTTTCTTTTGTAATATCAACTTTATTCTTGAAGTACGGGTGTACATTTCTCTGCTGCAAACCAAGAACGGATATAGGAACTGTTACGGTATCCTGTAATATACTCCCCGATATTTCATCACGGACTCTGAAGCGAGACGAAATTGGGTTAGGTGCATCGATCAAGTTTCTGATTACAAATCGAACCGTATCGGCAAGTTCCCTTGCGCTAGCGCCGTTTACTTTATACTGCGACATCGGCATAGCCGTATAGCGTTTCAAAAGCGGGGTAAGTAGCTTTTGAGTGGCCACATCGATCATTGATTTAAAAAAGGGGCTACTAGGATTCCTGTTTTTATCCAGGTAAACATAGTCAACATTCCAGGTATCGAATGGGCCGGAGCGTCGGCCAAACGAGCTGAACTGAAACGTGAAGCCATCATAGAAATAAGCAGCATCCGTAATTTGAACAGACGCCCAGTTAAACGTGCTATCGGCATTGCCACCCACTTTTCCCCATACCGTTTTCCAGACACCGTTTACATCCTTAAACTGGAGTAAAAGGGAATCGCCGGGTAGAAGAATTGGAGGGCTTCCCTGTGGTGTAGACAGTGTATCGCCAGGATCGGGTAACTCCCCGAGCCCTTTGGCCTGCCAATAAAAAGTGAGATATACACCACTCGCTGCCGATAAGCCGGCCAGATTAATGGGTTTCGATTGAAGTGTGTCGGTATATCCCTGGTTCAGCGGATCGTTACTAACATAAGGCTGTCCATTATCCTTAAGCCCATCAAATGTTGCCACATTAATGGTAGGCTGATCGATCGCCATTGTATTATTGATGTACACACCCTTACCCGGTACCCAGCGCGCAGGATCGGGCACTTCAGAACCAGCTCGAGCTGCCTGGGTGGCAAAATCATCAAAAAATGGTAGTTGCAATGATGTTTGCGCACTTGCTAATAACGTCTGTAAAGTACAGATAATCAGCAAAAAGCTACGCAAAAGCCGTTGAACAATTCCTGTGTGCGATTGATTAAGTAAAGCAATTCCCATTGGGCATTCGTGCCGAAAGTTTTTTATTGGTCTGGCTCAATTGGCCCCACGATCCACAAATCCATTGTTTCGCCAACGCGGATACGTTCGCCGGATCGGGCTTCGGGTCGCTGTTTCACAACGGTTCCAACTTCCTTCTCTGGATCATCAACGGAAATTTTCGTGCCAACTTTCAAATTAGAACCACGAATAGCCGCTTCCGCTTCGTCGAGGGGTAATCCTACAACGTTTGGAATCTCAAACATCGTACTTCCGAGCCCATCACCAATTTCAAGATCAATCTTAGCTCCTTTCGGAACGGGGGTTCCGGGGGCAATTTGTTTACCGTTGTACAATTGCCGAAGCACCGCATTTTTGGCGACATCGGGCACATAGATTCGTTCGCCTATCGCTAATCCCAACGATTGTAAATTCAGTTCTGCGCTACGAAAGGTCAGGCTCTCTAGCTGTGGCATTGCCACCATAGGCGCTACCCGTTTTACGAGTGTCACATAGATTTTACGGCCTTCTTTCACCTTGGCGTTAGCCCGTGGATACTGCTGAATGACCGTCAGCGGCTGTGCTCCCGCCACAAACGTGCAGTCACTGACTTCGTACCGAAGGTCGCGATCTTCCAGAAGGTTTTGCATCTCATCGAAGCTCAGTTTTGTAACATCCGGCACGGTGATCGTTTGCCCGTGGTTGGTCGTAAAAGGCAGATACACAAAGAAGAAGGCCAGAAATAAAACAGCCATCAGGGCCGCAATAATGCCAACGTTAATCAGCAGGTCAGAAAAGGAGCGGGTGCTGATTTTAGTCATTCGGGAGTTCGTGAATTAGTGATAGGGTAAGCTGAATAGTACAAAGAAAAGAATCCTAAACTGGTTATTGATAGCCGCCAAGCATTTTTTTAATGTACTTCCCGATAATATCGAATTCCAGATTAACCACATCACCGACCTTGAGATCACTAAATGTGGTATGCTCATGGGTGTATGGAATGATAGTTACCCGAAACTGATCAGTTTGCGAGTTAAAAACGGTTAAACTAACGCCATTAATACAAATGGACCCTTTTTCGACGGTTACATTGCCCGCTGTGTCGGGTTCATACCGAAAGTCGAATAGCCAGCTACCATTTAAATCCTGAATATTTGTACAAATTCCGGTCTGGTCGACGTGCCCTTGTACAATGTGTCCGTCAAAACGGCCATTAGCTGGCATACATCGTTCCAGATTGACCCGATCGCCCGTTTTAATCTTTCCTAAATTGGTTTTTTTAAGAGTCTCGTCAACCGCTGTAACGGTATAACTTCCGTCGCTCACACTCGTTACCGTCAGACAAACGCCATTATGGCTTACGCTTTGATCAATTTTTAACTCAGAAGCCATCGACGATTCAATACGAAAAGTCAGGTTTGTACCTTCTGCTTCAATTGCCGATACACGGCCAGTTGTTTCAACAATACCAGTAAACATAGAAGTCGATACGGGGTCGCCCGCGCGGTAATTAGTCGATAGTCGTCGGCTGTCGGTTTTACTTGACAGATGGGTGCTGACTACTGACTACCATAAACAGCGAACTACCAAATGGGGTTCGGCTCAGGAATTTTTGTTCGGTTTGGACAATTTGATACAGCGTTTCGTTAAGCCAGGGGCTAGGCAAGTACACATCCGACTGGGCATTTTCGGGCTTTTGCCAGCCGAGTCGCAGTTGCAGTCGTTGCCAGCTGCGCATAAGCAAAATCATGGGCGATAACACAAAGCTCCAATACGTTGCCTGTTGTATTTTTAATCCGGCTGGCGGCATTAGCTGCTCAAAATCGGCCAGAACAAACCGTCGTAGTATGCCAACAGCAATATCGTGCTGCCCCTCAAATACAGAAAACGCATTATTATTGCTCACCAAAATACCTTCAGATTTTAACCGGCGGGCTACCGCCGACAAAAGCGGTGGCAACTCGGATTCGGTAAAGTAGCAAAATACATCGTTGCAGATAACGGCGTCGTATTGAATTTCAGGCTCAAAGCTGGCAAGTGTCGTCAAATCCAAAAACGTAACCGAGAAGCCACGCTCGTTGCAAAACGCCACCGCATCTGTCGATCCATCAATGCCACGAAGCTGTGTGTAGCCCCGCCGACGTAAGAAATCGAGCATCCCACCTGTGCCACAGCCTGCATCCAGAATTTGAATATCCCGGCGATCACCAAACTGACGCTCAAGAGCTGCGACAACACGCTCGTGAAGGTTTCGGTACCACCACAATTGGCCTTCCAGCTCGAACATTTTCGCATATTCTTCTGAACGGCCAATCATAGTTTAGGAGATGGGGTCAAAGGGGTCGGGGCAGAGGGCGTTGCCACAGCTTGCTTTTTTTCTACATACGGCGGCAACCCACTATAAGCCATGAATAATTTGCCAAGATATTCGCCCAATACGCCCAGAAAAAGCAGTTGCAAACCCAGGCCAGTGACAATGGCCCATAGTACAATACTCCAGCCTGGTATGACGAATGCACTGACTAGCCAACCTATTAACAAGGCCAGACCCACAAGTAAACCCAAACCAAACAGAACTAGGCCAACCACCGTAAACACGCGAATTGGCCATAGAGAATACCCAATAAATACATTCAGGGTTAAGCCAACTAATTTTCGAAAAGTATAGCTTGAGCGTCCTTCAACACGGGCATTATGCGGTACCTCAACGCTGCCAACGTTACGCGTCACCCGAAAAATAAGGCCGTCAATGTAGGGGTATGGTCCGCGATAACGAACAATTTCCGCAACCACCTCACGCCGAATCAACTTAAAACTTGATAAATACAGGTTTCGGGGTTTACCAATCGAATAAGTGGTTAACGTGTTAACCAACCAACTTCCCAGATTTCGGAACCAGTGATGCTGCTTTTGCGCATAGCGACTATAAACTACGTCGTGCCCATTCGTTTCGGCATATTCCACAAGCGTCAGGATCGCTTCGGGTGGATTTTGAAAATCATCGTCGATGATAACGACATATTGGCCATGCGTATGGTTGAGGCCACACAAAACGGCATTAAACTCCCCAAAATTTCGACGGAGCGACACGAACTTAACGTTTGTAAACCTGGCCTCCAGTTGTTGGCAAAGCATCTCTGAACCGTCGGCACTGCCATCATTGACGAGTACAATTTCAAACACTTGCCCAGCCAAACACGTCTGCAATCGATCAACCAACGGACCAATCGTTCGCTCACTGTTATAGACGGGAATGACAACAGACAGGTTCATATGGTGAAAGAGCGAAACCGGGCCGCCGGGGCGGAGTGCAAGAGCAAAAGAGTAAAATGGCTACATCAACCAAACGCTCTTTCACTCTTGCACTCTTTCGCTCATTAAGATCTCTTTATTAAATTCATTAATCGCATCAATAATATAATTCACCTCAGTGTCAGTCAATGAAGGATTGAGCGGTAAACTGAGGACCTCCTTATGCAGTTGCTCGGAAATTGGGAGCACTAAGTGCGCATACGATTCATAAGCTTTCTGATAATGCGGAGGAATCGGGTAATGGACATCTGTACCAATACCCCGATCACGCAGGTAGGTTCGTAAATCGTCACGCTGGGGGTGTCGAATTACAAATAAATGCCAGACATCCTGATCGAGCTGATCGGCTGGAGGTAGCCGTATGTCGGTGTTTCGAATACCCTCCAAGTAATATCTGGCTATGGTTCGCCTACGGGAATTTTCACGTTCGAGATATGGTAGTTTCGCCGAAAGTATGGCAGCCTGTAGCTCATCTAATCGACTATTATGGCCTCTATAATCGGTGATGTATTTCTGTGAAGAGCCATAGTTTCGCCAGGCTCGAAGCCGATCGGCCAATGCATCATCGTTCGTGGTAATAGCCCCGGCATCGCCTAAAGCTCCTAAGTTTTTACTTGGGTAAAAACTCCAGCCAGCAGCATCGCCAAGATCACCCGCCCGCTTACCAGCATAAGTAGCCCCATGCGCCTGGGCCGCATCTTCGAGCACCTTGAGTTTATACTGTTTCGCCAGTGAATTGATTGACCCCATGTCACAACAACGTCCGTATAAATGAACTGGCAGAATAGCCTTCGTCTTTTCAGTTATGACTTGTTCAATTTTGACCGGATCGAGTAGGTAAGTATATGGGTCGGGCTCTACAAATACAGGCGTCAGTCCGGCATGCGTAATACTAAGTACCGACGCGATATACGCATTTGATGCGACGATTACTTCGCTACCCGCCGGAAAGTCCCACGCTTTCAGCACCAATGTCAGCGCATCGAGCCCGTTGGCAACACCAATGCAATGTTTTGTTTGGCAGTAATCGGCAAACTGGCGTTCAAATGCCTCGACTTCACGCCCTAGAATATACCAACCCGAGGCTATAACTCGCTCAGCAGCTGCTTGAATAGCCAACTGATGAGGTTTATTTACATGCGTAAGATCCAAAAAAGGAATCATTGCGAATCGGCCATAATCGCTTTGTCGATCTGCCTACTATTCGGATAAGGCTCGTAGATGTAATCGTCTTTATCGTATAGCTCATTCGAAACCACTAGCAGGATGGCATCAGGCGAAAACTCATCCATAATATGCCAATCTTCGGGTTCCAGAACCAGACACTGACGTGGGTTTGTTAACTCAAATGTTGTTTCTTCGCGCCCATTATGGTTGTATACCCGGCAACTGCCACTTAAACAGATCAGGGCATTCCAGGACTTTATGTGCCGATGGCCCGCACGAGCCGCTTTGCCGGCTGCGTAAATGTAAAATACACGCTGAATAGTACCTGGAATAATGCCTTCAAAAACGGTCAGATTACCGTTTCCGGATGTAAATGTTTTTAATTCGTGAAGTTGTGCCATTCACTGAGTAAGATACGGTAAAACTCGAATGTTTAGTTGACGATCATAAATATATTAAAAACTACCATAAGTATAAGTACCTAAAAGCGCTACAATCTACACATGAGAGAATTTCAACTAAGAGTTCACCTTTATTCTCTATTTAGTACAAAAAGATTATGAATTCTTTATTATTAAAATTATTTTTTCGCTATGGAATGAGGGAAATTACTTCACAAAAAATGTTTGTTTCTTAAAACGCTGCGGTATATATACTATACTTCCATTTACTAATCGGTTACTAGTCATTTATTTCCAGAGATTATGTTAAAAAATAAGTTTTTCCTTACAGGGCTCTTTCTGGTTGTTCTCATTGCGCTATACTATAGTTTTTTTGATGGGGGAAGTATTACTTCTGCCGATGGGTTAGATGAGTCCATTAAGCCCGAGACATACCGCCAGCAAATTGATGCTGAACGTACCAAGAAAGACCAGTTCTTTCGTACCGATGGCGAATCACCAATTAAAGACAAAGCAGCCTTTACGGGGCTGCGCTATTACGCTCCAGATCCAACCTATCGGGTCATAGCCCGGTTAGAACCCTTCGCCGATAAAACGCAGAAATTGGTGGTTCATATGAGTGATGGAAAAGAAGAGGTTTACGACAAATTCGCCCATGCTGTCTTTAGCTTGAATGGCGAAACCTGTAGGTTACTAATCGTAAAACTCGAGAATACCTATTCGATTCTGTTTCGGGATGCTACTTCTGACAAAGAGACCTATGGGGGTGGTCGTTATCTGGAGTTAAACCCAAACCAAATGAGCGCGAATCGGGCTATTTTGGATTTCAACTCGGCTTATAATCCCTATTGCGCTTATAACCCAGAGTACTCCTGCCCCCTACCTCCTGCCGAAAACACGCTCCCCATTGCCATTAAATCAGGAGAAAAATATGTGGCGCATGAATAGCACAAGAAGCAGAGCCTTCTATTCAGGAAAGGCCACGATAAAGTAAAGCTCGAAGACAATCCAGCTAAGTATTTCGAATGCAGCCATCTAAGCTGCATTTGTCAACAGAACGTCAATTAGTAATACAATAACGGGCATGAGATGCCAAAAAATAAAAGAATAAACACAAACCTGCTCCAGTCTAATTCACTTGGTAAACTTGTGCCTGTAAGGTAAAATAACATTACCAAAGCAGAGTAACTCACGCAGGCATTCAACTTTCTTACAGCTAGTTACATCGCCATAAATAAGCCTGTAAGGCTACTTAAAAGAGAAAATACGGTTCTTCCGGCAAGCTTTGGATTGGAGCAAAGAGTGCTAAACAAGCTATGAAAAAACCACCTATTCAGGAAAAAAATACACCAAATTCAAAAGATAGTGGTATAATTGTACAAGACAACTTGTCTGATATAGATACGAATGCTGAATTAAAACAACAACTCGACGAGTATATCCGGGAAATAGAACGGTACATTGCTCATTTGAGTAGTTTGTCATAAACCCAAATTGGCTCCGGGGAGTAATCCCCATCTGAGCCGACTGCAGCGATGGAAGAACTGCCAATTCGCGTAAAAATTGCCGACCGTGTCTACAAATTGTATGTAGAGCCGGAAGCAGAAGCCGTTGTGCGCGAAGCCGCCAAGCTGATTCAGGAGGAACTGAAACAATACCGGGAAAAGGGCTTTGCTGAAACGCAGGAAGCTCTGGCAATGATAGCCTTCGACTGCTTGGTTACCAAGCTCAGAGGAGAACGACAGATGCAGCGATTACAACAAATGGTGTTTGACAAAATAACTCAATTAGACCAGGTCGTCACGCCGGTCATTACGGGTTGATCCAATGAATAATGAGTAATGTACAATGAACGTTAATAAGGTCAGTTTTCACACAAAAACCATTTTACATTCTACATTATAAATTATTCATTACTAATTCGGTACTCGTATCGCAGCAGGTTGATGGTTTATTTGTTCAACCCTAACGATATAGTCCGATGGACATTTGGTTAACAATTCTTGCTACCCTCGTAGGGGGTGGTATTGGTATAGTGATTGGCCGTCAGATGATGGCAACGGTTCGTGGAAAGCACGAAAAAGAAGCGGAAGAGAAAGCAGCATCCATTTTAAAAAATGCTGAATTACAGGCCGAAACGATTAAGAAAGAACGAATGCTGGAGGCTAAAGAGAAATATCTGAAGCTGAAAACAGAGTTTGAAGAAACAACTAATCAGAAGCGAAATCTACTTTTACAAAACGAGAGTAAGCTCAAACAACGGGAACAACAGCTCGCTCAACAGGCCGATCAGCAACGCAATCGTGAAGGTGAATTAAATCAGCAACGCAACGAGCTGGGTCAGCAGAAAAATAGCCTTTCACAGCAAATAGAGGCCCTTAATAAGCGTCGTGAAGACGTTGATCGTCGACAGCAGGAAGCCGAACGGATGCTGGCCGACCAGGTGGCTCAACTCGAAAAAATTGCTGGCCTTTCAGCCGATCAGGCCAGAGAGCAACTAATTGACACCCTCAAGGCTGAGGCTGAAACCCGTGCCTCTTCTTACATTAAAAATATCGTTGAAGAAGCCAAATTGACCGCCACCAAGGAGGCCAAGAAGGTCGTCATCGAAACCATTCAGCGCACTGCTACCGAACATGCTATTGAAAACTGTGTGTCGGTTTTTAACATCGAATCAGATGATGTTAAAGGTAAAGTAATTGGGCGCGAAGGCCGTAATATTCGCGCTTTAGAAGCAGCCACGGGTGTCGAAATCATTGTTGATGATACGCCTGAAGCCATCATTATTTCGGGTTTTGACCCTGTCCGACGTGAAATTGCCCGTCTATCGTTACACCGTCTGGTACAGGATGGTCGCATACACCCCGCCCGAATTGAAGAGATTGTAGCCAAGACTCGCAAGAACATCGAAGATGAAATTGTGGAGATTGGTGAGCGCACGGTTATTGACCTTGGTATACACGGACTCCATCCCGAACTGATTAAAATGGTAGGCCGGATGCGTTTCCGATCGAGTTACGGTCAGAATCTGCTTCAGCACTCGCGCGAAGTAGCCAAGCTTTGCGCCACTATGGCTGCGGAGTTAGGGCTAAATGCGAAATTAGCCAAACGCGCAGGCTTGCTCCACGATATCGGCAAAGTATGGCCCGAAGAAGCCGAACTCCCCCACGCTATTCTGGGTATGGAATTGGCCAAAAAATATAAGGAGAATCCTGAAGTCATTAACGCCATTGGTGCTCACCACGACGAAATTGAGATGACCAGTATGATTTCGCCGATCGTTCAGGTTTGCGATGCTGTATCTGGCTCGCGTCCGGGTGCCCGTCGCGAAATGATGGAGTCGTATATCAAGCGCCTGAAAGAACTTGAAGAATTGGCGGGCAACTTCCCCGGCGTGACCAAGTGTTACGCTATTCAGGCTGGTCGTGAACTGCGGATTATGGTAGATGCCGATCACGTTTCTGACGAACGCGCCGGAGTTCTTTCGTACGAAATCTCACAGAAAATCGAGAAAGAAATGCAGTATCCGGGTCAAATTAAAGTAACCGTTATTCGGGAAATGCGGGCTGTGGCTTACGCGAAGTAAGTTACTTTGTATGGTTTTTCATGTCAAGAAGGTGCCAAAATTAGGCACCTTCTTGTGCATTTATGGAAACAGTACTGAGTTTCACTGACAACGGCCTACTAACTCCCAACGAAGCAATAGAAGTCACTACGTCTATTTTCTATGAGAGATTTGTGGCGCCATTTTCTAGTTCGAATACCCGGCCGCAACTTTTTAATGAATGGCTAAAATATAATAAATTGCTACGAAGCGAAATTGGCCAAGACTTTGTTCAGTGGATAAATGGGAGTTTTGTAACCCTGAAGCAAAATCCGAAAGACATTGATCTGGTCAGCTTTATTCCGTATCAGCTTTATAATCTTCACCACCATGTATTGGATAATTTATGGTCTGACAAGTGGGAACGAGAGGGCCTTGATGCTTATTTTGTGATTGTATACCCTGAAAATCACCCAGATTTCGCCCATAAAACAAAGCAAGACAGAGAGCAATGGATGACGCGTTACTCATTGACTAAACCGGACGATACCTTTGTACAACACTCGAAAGGCTTTCTAACGATTCAAATACAATGAACGAACAGGAACTGACACAAAACTATATGAAAGCCTTTGAGCATCTTCTTCGGTTGATGAGCGATGTCGACAATGCAATTGACCGCTCCAGGCAGTCCAATGATAGCCTAGGAGTTCGACAATACGAGCATCTAAAAAAAGATTATGTCCAGCAGTTGGCTGATTTGATTAGTAAAGCGCCCAAATCAGTCACTGTACAAGCAGTGATGCACTAACCATCTACATGGATTTCTTAACCATCATTTTACTATTACTCGTTGGAGCAGGTGGCGGTGTTGCTCTGGCCAATGCATTGCGCAAAAATACGGGCACGACCGAAGTGCAGCGGGATTCTGTTCTCTTGTTGGAACGCATCGAAAAAGTGTTTAAGGTCGTTATGGCTGAAGGCTATTTCTCGGAAATTTACAATTATCAGGATCAGAAAAAGATATTGTATCTCCTGAACGACCCTAAAAAAGCGATGGTCATCGCCAAGTCGAAAGTATTAGTAGGGTTCGATTTTGCCAAGGTACGATTTCGGGCACCTGATAACGGTGAAAAGAAATTGATTATCGAAGCCTTTCCCCAACCCGAAATTCTATCCATCGATACCGATTACAAATTCTACGATATTCAGGCCGGTATTCTCAACCACTTTAGCGGAGCTGATTACACGCAAATTTTAGAAGAAGCCAAACAGGCCATGAACGATCGGGCCATGCAGAGCGACCTGCCTAAAATTGCCAACAATCAGATTCAGTACATGATGTATCAACTGGCCAGTTCGATGGGCTGGCAACTTCAGTTACCCGAAGCCGATCAGAAAAAGCTGGAAGCCTTAAAAGCAAAAACAGAGGATACACCTAAATTGCCAGCCTTCCTAAGCCCCGAAGAAGATGATGAAGACGCTTAACCAACTGCGGCTTTAGTGGTTAAGTCAATACGGACACAACTTCATGAAAAACATATCCTTCTGCCTTCTATTTTTTTTGCCGCTGATCTCTTTTGCCCAGTTCGATACGCAGGGTTGGCAATTCTGCCAGGCTGGGAAAATACGCTATTTCGGCCAGCTAGCATCCAACCCTAAAGCAAGACTCGCTTACCCCGGTGATGCGTCTATCGACGTTACATATTATGGTCTCGATCTTCGCCTAACCACTTCTCCTGCCAGTCTGCGAGGTGCTGCAACCATAACCCTGAAGAGCACAGTAGCTACACTGAACAGTTTTTTCCTGGACCTAAATTCAACCACTGCCACAACGGGTGAAGGGCTGCGAGTTGATTCCGTAAAAGTGGGTAACCAGAAACTGACGTTTCAGCACGCTCAAAATAAGTTAACCATTACGCCTTCTCAACCGCTCGCGACTGGACAAGCATTGACGATAACAGTATTTTATCAAGGTGTTCCAAATAGCAGTGCTCAGGGAAGTTTCAAATTTGACAAACACGAGACAACTAGTGATCCTGTTATCTGGAGTTTAAGTGAGCCTTATGGCGCTCCTGATTGGTTTCCCTGCCGAGATACCCCTGCCGATAAAGCTGACTCCTCCTCTGTACGTATTACTGCTCCAGCGCAGTTCGTCTCCGTTTCCAATGGCAAATTGGTTAGTACGACAAGCAACGCTGACGGTACCAAAACTTACTTTTGGAAAAACAGCTACCCAATTGCCCAATACCTGATTTCGATAGCGGTGTCAAACTATGCGCAATACGACACGCCTTTTACGTATGGGAGTCAGACAATGCCTGTTACGCACTATATCTATCCCGAAAATCTGGCCAGTGTGCAGACAAATCTCGCGCTGACACCCAGTATGCTCCAACTGCTTACCAACCGATTTGGGCCTTATCCATTTCTGCGGGAGAAATATGGCCACGCTCAATTTGCCTATGGAAACGGAGGAATGGAACATCAAACCATTACATCGATGGAAATCCGATCGCTCATTCCTACCGTGATTGCCCATGAGCTTGCTCACCAATGGTTTGGCGATAAAATCACCTGCCGTGACTGGCAGAATATCTGGCTTAATGAAGGTTTTGCTTCGTATGGCGAAGCCGTATATACAGAGTCTACCAATGGCCCGGCCGGGTATCAATCCTATATGAATTCGTTTATGTCAGCGGCCCGCCTGGCAACCGGTAGTATTTA
The DNA here is from genome assembly GCF_054776755.1 of Spirosoma litoris. Taxonomy (NCBI): domain Bacteria; kingdom Pseudomonadati; phylum Bacteroidota; class Cytophagia; order Cytophagales; family Cytophagaceae; genus Spirosoma; species Spirosoma litoris. The sequence continues at coordinate 229,679 of NZ_BAAHBI010000042.1, forward strand.
TGTCCAGGACATCAGTAACGTGAATAATATTTTCAATAGTAATAGGACTTATGCAAAAGGGGCAGTCGTGTTACACATGCTTCGAGGTATAGTGGGCGATAGTACCTTTTATCGCACGTTACGAACGTATGCCGCTACACCCGCATTGGCTTACAATACCGCCGTTACAGAAGATTTTCAGGCGGTTGCTCAACAAGTCTCCGGCAAAGATCTAGCGTATTTCTTTAAACAATGGATTTACGGCGAAGGCTATCCGACTTACAAGGCAACCATTACTGGCGGAGGCAAATCCGTTACGGTGCGCTTACAACAAAGCAACACAAAATCTAGCAATCCGGCTTCGTTTACGATGCCCGTTCAAATGCTGGTTCAGTCGGCTGCGGGTGATACAACGGTGACTGTCTTCAATGATCAGGCCGACCAAACATTTACAATATCCGGCAAAGGAGTAGTCACGAACGTAGTTATTGACCCAAACAACTGGATTTTAAAAACTATCGAATCAACGACAAACTCCATTGTGACGGCAACAACAGAGCCTGCCTCAATGGGGTTGCGTGTTTATCCTAATCCAACCACCGAAACGCTGGTCGTTGATTTTACGCAGTCCGAACGAGGATCAGTCACGTTATCCTTAGCAAATCTGCTCGGCCAGCAAGTCAAGGTAATCAATGAGCTTAACCTGGCTCCTGGCGATTATAGCCGAACCTTAAGCCTGCGTGGATTAGCGCCTGGCCGGTATACAGTAACCGTCGAAACACCTGCTGGAGCACAAAGCCGGGTAGTTTTGGTTCGCTAGCGCCTTTGTCGGAGCAGTACTTGAAATCAAAAAATATACCTTACCATCGGCAAGGTCGCTTTGATGGCATTGTACAGGTATACTTTCCCGATCTGGACGGCTATCTATTTGAACTCAATCAGGATAAGAAACAGGTGGCTAATTAATCAGTTACCTTGCGGGTTGTGCTACGATAACAACTTCTTGAGCAGGCGGTGGAGTAGGATTAGTTGCAGGATCAAGAAGAGGGATTACTAACCCCCCTCCCACTGTTCGCTCATAGAAGAACTTCGTGAACCTTCCGACACTTCCTTCGTAGGCAGACGTAGTATTCGTTTTTACCAGGTCAAATTGGTAGTCATAGTTCGTTAACCTCACAAGTACCTCTTTGCTTACTGTAGATTGCGAGCCATTTTGCCGATACGAAGTTTTCAGCATTGATCGGTCGGAGTCAGTTGCATTGATCTCTATCGTAAAATTAGAGACGCCAAGCTTATTGATTCCGGGTAGATATCCTGAAGAGCCGGGTATCAGAGAGAATAGTGTATCGCCAGACACGATATATGATGTAACGACATACAGACCCGAGGCCCCCGCTGCTACACCCGTGAGCTTCTCGTCTGGCTCACAGCTTACTAAGCCAATGAGTGTAAAAAGTACGAATAGTTTGCTAATGAAATTAAGAGGCATAAGAGTCTGCTCACGTTCATTGATGCTTAACTCCTCTACACCTCAATTCTGAATAGGTGCATGGGCAATACATAAGGATCAAGCTCAACGTAATTCTGCTCCCCTGTCCAGGTATAGTAAGCCCCCGTCAGCAGGTCATGAACGGTGTAAGCTTGATCATGCCCGATACCCAGTTGCCAGATGGGCACCTGTACAACACCCGCCCGGCGACTGTAAGCATCGGTATTGACAATTATCAGCAGTCGGTTGTTAGCTGAAATTTTCAGATAAGCCATAATCGCGTCGTCGTTGACAGTACAGAACGTCAGGTTGTTGGTCGTTTGTAAGGCCGCATTTTCGCGACGAATCCGGTTGACGAGCGTAATCAGGTAGGTTAGTTTATTGGTTTTTTCCCAGTCCCAATACCGGATTTCGTACTTCTCCGAATTCAGGTACTCTTCTTTATTCGGGAACGGAATATGCTCCATCAGCTCAAACGACGGACCGTAAATACCGTAGTTACTCGACAGCGTAGCCGCCAGAAAATAGCGAATCAAAAACTGCGGTTCGTGACCACCCTGCAAACTGTAGGGATTAATATCGTGCGTGGTTGGCCAGAAGTTCGGGCGGAAATAGTAGCGCATTTCGCCTTTCGTTAGCTCATTCATGTACTCTTCCAGCTCATACTTTGTATTCCGCCAGGTGTAATACGTGTACGAGTGAGCAAACCCACCTTTTGCCAATTCCTGCATTACTTTGGGCTTGGTAAAGGCTTCGGCCAGGAACAGCATATCCGGAAATTCTTTCTTGACTTCGGCAATAACCCACTCCCAGAACGCAAATGGTTTGGTATGCGGATTATCGACTCGTACAATGCGAACTCCCCAGGATGCCCATACGAGTAAAACTCGCTTCAGCTCTTCCCAAAGATTCTGCCAATCGTCCGTTTCGAAGTAAACCGGATAAATATCCTGGTATTTCTTGGGTGGATTTTCGGCGTATTGAATCGTACCATCAGGTCGTTTCTTGAACCACTCCGGATGATCTTTAGCCCAGGGATGATCGGGAGAACACTGAATAGCCAGATCCATAGCCACCTCCATATCGTAGTTGGCTGCAATGGCAATCAGGTGCTTAAAGTCGTCGACAGTGCCTAGTTCCGGATGAATGGCATCGTGTCCGCCTTCTGCCGAGCCAATTCCATAGGGTACACCGGGTTCACCAGGTTGACAAATGACGGAATTATTTTTTCCCTTTCGGTGTGCGGTGCCAATCGGGTGAATAGGAGGCAGATACAGCACATCAAAGCCCATATTCGAAATTCGTGGCAATAAGGCCTCAACATCCTTAAATGTCCCATGTTTGCCCTCTTCGCGGGCGGCTGAACGAGGGAACAAACAATACCAGGTGCTAAATCCGGCACGCGCACGGTCTACTTCTACGCCCAACTCATGTTGGTAGCGGGTTACGTGTTGCCGTTCGGGGTAGCGAGCAGCGTAAAAGGTAAACTGATCGCTTTCTGCAACGGACACGGCTTCGTCGTACCGACTTTCGTCACGAAATAGTGCGGCCATTTCCCGAAGTACCTTTACATCTCCCGATTCCTCAACCGGCTCGGCCTTCTTTTTACCCTTTGCTTTGGCGCCGTCCAGCTTCCCTCCTGCCCGTACCAGCATACCATCGACATGCGTAGCACCCGCCAGCAATTCGCTGGTAATGCGCTGGCCATCGGCTACTTTCAGATGCACTTCGTGCTGCCACGAAGCCAGATGATCGATCCAGGCTTCAAATGTATAGGTATATCGACCTTGTTTTTCGGCGATAAAGGATGCGCCCCAACGATCGTTACCGAGCAAAGCCATACCGCTTTCGGTCCAGGTTGCGTCGCTGGCATGTTTATACAAGAGAACGACGGCCAGGTAATCGTGTCCATCGGCAAAAATGTCGGCTTCAACAGCTACGACGTCGCCGGGTAAGGCTTTTATAGGAAATTTGCCACCATCAAGCTCAGGAGTTACACGCTCGATCACAACGCGCGATTGACTCTGCGTGGATTGGCTCAATGTAGATTTGCCGGAAATAGTTGTAGGAACGCTCATGCAATCAAGGTTTGATTGATAAATCGTGAATGACGGGGCAATGTTACAAAAAAGCCGGGTTCATAAGCCCGGCTAATTGTGCTAAATCAATGTCAGTCTAGTTAAATCAGGATTAATGGTCGGATAAAACGACGGGAGCATTCGATTTGGCACCCGCCCGAAAAACCAGTAAAATCAGGGGCATAGCCGCCACGAACAACAAGCCCACGGCCATATAGGCATCCAAATAGCTCAACACAGCGGCCTGACGGTTAACCGATTGATCCAGTAACTGGTAGCTCTGCTGGAGTCCATTTAATTCAGTAGATCCCTGTGCCACAAACCGACGACTCACAGCTCCTACCCATTGTACGGTCTCCAAATCATTGAGCGTTAAATTGGTTACTAAGTCTGTTCTATGTTCAGCCATTCGATTGGCTAAAAACGTATTTACGCCCGAAATACCGAATGAGCCCCCAAGCTGTCGCATCATATTGTTAAAAGCCGCTCCCTGCGGAATTTCATCGGGTCGAAGCCCCGACACAGCCAGTGCGGTTAACGGCACCGTCAACAACGCCAACCCGACTCCGCGAAAAATTAACGGAACATAGAAATCACTTTTGCCTGCATCTGGCCCTAAATGGCCCATTTTCCAGCTAAACGTTATAAAAAGGGCAAAACCCGCCATAATAATCACTTGCGTAGGTACACCAGCCTGTAGCAGTCGGGCGGTCATGATCAAGGCCAGAATAGCAATCAACGCTCCCGGCAATAATAAAAGACCAGTATCCAGAGCAGGAAAACCTAATAAACGCTGGGCAAAAACGGGCGTCAGAAAGACGCTGGAAAACAACCCTACGCCCGTCACGAAGGTAAGCAATGAGGCTACGGCCAATGTGGGGCTACGCAATACCCGAAGGTTAACAATCGGTTTATCAACCCGCAGCTCCCACCAGATAAACCCTAGAATGCCTAAACCAGCCGTTAAGGCCAGATAGCGGATGTAAACTGTTTCGAACCAATCTTCCTGATCACCCCGCTCCAGTAAAATTTGCAATGACCCCACGCCAATGATTAACAAAAGCAGACCCAGATAGTCGATATGGGTGACGCTCTGCGATTGTTTCGGATCTTCTACCAGAAAAATAGAGCCAATCAAAACGGCCAGACCGATAGGAATATTGACCAGAAAAATCCAGTTCCAAGTCGTTATGTCCAGAATATACCCGCCCAGTGTTGGGCCGATGGTTGGCCCAGTAAAGACACCAATACCAAATATGGCACTAGCTACCGAACGCTTATTGACGGGAAAGGCTTCGAACACAATTACCTGCGAGGTGGATAAGAGCGCGCCCCCGCCAATTCCCTGAATGAATCGAAAAGCGACCAGTTCCCAAATGTTAGTCGATAAACCACAGGCTAGCGAGGCCAGCGTAAAAAGGGCTACTGAACCAATAAAATACCTTCGTCGACCTAACAGCGCAGCCAGAAAACCAGTCAGCGGAATCACAATGACGTTGGCAATAGCATAGGAGGTGATTACCCAGGCGGTGTCTTCCAGCGTAGAGCCCAGATTACCACTCATGTGTGATAAAGCGACGTTAACAATAGATGTATCGATTAACTCCATTACAGCCGCAGCAATGACGGTTGTAGTTAGTAAAATTAAACGGGAAGATTTCATAAAATACCGATCGGTATATTAATTAACAAAAAAGAAAGTCAGCCCGGCATCGAACGGCTAGTTCGACTCCAGACTGACTTTCATGTGTGTGATGAGCATCTCTACCGTTTGTAGAACTTTATCGAGACTGCTGGGAGTGTTGGTCACTTTGGCAATCATAATGCCGCCTTCAATGAGCGCAATAATGGACAGAGCCATTTGGTCGACTATCACATCTTGCCTGAATTCGCCTGCCTCTATACCTCCTTTGATAAGATCGGTCAGGCGTTTTCGCCAACCCAGAATGGCTTTAGCCGCTTTGTCTTTTAGTAAGTTATTGGTATCGTCGGCCTCTGTTGCGGTGTTCAAAATGGGGCAGCCCCCATCCAGAAAAGAGGAACGCGTGAAGCTATGATAAAATCGAGTATAGACCAGTAGCTTCTGATAATAGGACGTTGCTTCGGCAATCTGTGCTACCACTGCCTGATTGATCCGACTAAGATTGTAATCAAAACAAGCCAGGGCCACCTCTTCTTTATTTTCGAAATTACCGTAGATACTGCCTTTCGTTAAGCCAGTCACCTCCGTCAGATCGGCCAGCGATGTACCCGCATATCCTTTCGTATTGAAAACGGGAGCCGTCTTTTCGATAATAAACTGACGAGTCCGTTCTGCCTTCGACAATTCGTTCTTCATGACACAAATATACCAATTGGTATTAATACCAACAGGCACAATTCATGAATCGTTCATCAGAGAATTATTTCTCCATAAGAAAGGCGGGTATTTTTTCTAAACCCGAAAAACGCGGATAACGCTACTTGGCCCCGTCAGCCTTTGCGCCAGTAACGGCCAATTGCCCAATGGTACTTCCCAACTTTGCTCCTTCTTCTGTATCAAATCGAAACTGGGTGCCACTGTACAAGCCCGATATTGATGCTTCGGTAGCTTGTGCATTCAGGCGAGTGGCTTCGTCTGGAAACAAATAAGCCAGTACGGTAGCGGCTGCGGTCGAAACGGCAGCCCGGTCGGCTACGTATCCGGGCGTATTGGGAATGGCCGTAGACGTTTTAATCGTCGGGTCAATTTGCGAAGGGCGCGGAACAAAATACGTGTACATCGTTTGCCAACTCGCGGTTGTTGCATCCTGCATCGCTCGATTCAGCAGAGCGTAGGTTCGAGCCGTTCGTAACTCGTTCTGCCCTTCCTGCCGACTTAAATCTTCAACCAGAAAATTCCAAAGTCCCGACAGCGAATACGTACCGGGACCATTATCCCAATAACTGGCAATACTCCACTGGTCTCGGGTACGCGAGTTGGCTATATCACGAACTTCACTCAGCGCCTTCTGGAACGTTGTCGATGTGGTGGCCGGTGGAACAGCAGGCGCTGCCCGAACAATGGCCGTTGAATCGTACCAGGTTTTTACTTTACCGGCCAATGGCAAAATAGGTCCGCGTTCAGGTAGCTCGATACTTTTCCATTTCTGGTCGTAGGGTGCTTTAGCAAGCATGGTCTGCCAGCTGTTCGTTTGATCAAGAGCGGCACTAAAACGGTCACTTTTGGCACGATCAATGACTTTGGCGACTAGCGCTGCGCCCAGATCTTCACCTGCTTTGATGTCGCTAGGCACATTACCTCCCGCCCATAACCGGCTTTGCTTATGCTCGGTGGCTTTTGCCTTAAGCCAGTTTAGTTCATTAGGAAACAGATATGCCAATAGTTGACAGGATGCTTCGGCAATAGCCGCATCCTCCGACGGATAAGACGGTACATTGAGGATGGGCACTCGTGCCACAACGCCCTGCTGCTCTAACGATGGGCGATTGTACTGGTACTTGGCTCGCCACGCAACGACCAATGCATCGTACTGAGCGACGCTCAACAAGGCATATACCCGAGCCGCGAATGGTGGACCCGCATAGGGATTTCCAGCATCGGCCGAAGTTGTCTGGCCAGTAGCATAATCATAGCCGGGTGCCAGATTGTATTTTGCGACCAGCTGCCGGGCAATCTGATTCCAACGGATAGTCCCTCCGGCAGCCCAGTAGTTAACGGCTGTGTTCTGTTCAGGTGTGGCGGCTAATACGCCATTTTTTACATCCGAAAATTCCTTTTTATAGACATCCGACGTAATCGCCACAGGTTGCGGAACCGTTATATCTGCCGCTGATTTCAGGATGATGGTTCGCCACGTCCCTCCATCAGCATCGACAGATGTAGGAACGATAAACGGTAGTACTCCCTCGTCGATAATCGGCTCTTTACAGCTTATCATCCACAGCAGAAACGTACTTAAAATAACTAAAAGGCTACGCGTTTTCATTTGAATGACCTCACCCCAACCCCTCTTCTAAAACAGGAGAGGGGCTTTTTCATGCCCCGGAGTGTTTAAAAAGCATGAATCTTGTAGCGAACGACTAATTATTTGCGGTCCAGTGTCCAATAACTAAGCCCGCATTGAGTTGTGTGCTTTTGCCGATATTCCGGCCATCAAGTGTCGTATTATAGCCAGCTGTCAGTCCAAATTGCTTTGCCAGTCGCAGATAGGCCGTTGCCCCTACCCGTGTAAAGCCGACAGCATTGGTTGGGAATGGAATACCGGGGCCAATATTGGTCCCGTCGCTATGCGGTGTTTGGCGTTGTCCCCAAACATCTATGTTAACTACTTTCGATACAAAGCCCGCCCTGACAATCAGTTCCGTGACATCGGGCACATTGACTTTTGTACCACTATTCGGATTTATCTGACTTGGGTCGTATGTATTCACGATGTGGTCGAGTTTGACCTGTCCACGCCGGATGTAGCCATATTGACCCGTGATGAAAAAGTTGGGGGCTTTAAAATGCAATAGCGTTCGACCATCCAGATTCTGCGATCCACGACCAATGGCTACCATCGCGTCGTTCACATAATGCTGCATAGGCATGGAATAACCTACTGCAAACTCCCAGGAGAGTTTCGTCTTTCCAAATTTATAGTCATAGGCCTCCCACCGAAGTGTGCCAGTCACATCCTGAAAGCCTTCCTGTTTCGGAAAATAGCCGGCGCTGGCCTGCGTGCGGACATAAGGGGCCGATACAATCAAATCAAGATCGTAACCCAAGCCATAAGTACCCACTACTGTCACAGCCTGGGTAGTAACAGTCCCAAGGTTAGGATTTTTTGTTTCCGTGGTATTGATATAGTAGGTATCGTAGGTTTCCTGCGAGCCAAAGATGGCCAGACTGGCCTTTCGTTGTCCCCGCATAAAGCCATCAATTGATCCCTGAGCGTAGGTTTGCTGGGTAATGCTCAACAAAAGACCAAGGCTAGTTATATAAGCTACAAATCGCATAAATCTAGGGTAGGTTATACAAAAGTAGCCGTTCAGCCGTAGCATCTGGCATCGATTGACGTTTTCCTCGTAAGTGGACACTAAAAAAGCCAGACAATCGGCCTGGCTTTCTATTCTTACTGAGTACTATCTCGCTCTGTAGCAGGGTGGAAACTGCGCCATGAATGCCAGAATTCCTGATGTGCCTTGGGTATGGGTACCAAGCGCTGACCCGCCAATGGGCCTGCAATACAATGTCCACGCCATGTCCAGACAGATCCCGTTTCTTTATCCGTGAGTTTTTTGTTGGCGTACTGGAAGTCAAGCGTTTTTACACCTACGCGTCGGCTCCAGGCCCCAAAAGATACACTGTCGGGAGCCATCGTTAACAATAGCGGTTCATTTCCTAGTACGTCGTTTACAATTCGTTTCGTCTCCAGTGTATTCCAGTCATACGCTTTGCTAGCACCTGACCGCTCCACACCAATGACCCACGATTTAGGTTGCCACGATGCCGAATCGCGCCGGGTAAGCTTTCCCTTCGAGAGACCTCGTTCGTAGTTTTTCATGCCGTCAAATTTCTCGGTAAAGGCAGGGTCGGCCTGCAACACACGTGTGTTGGGATGTTCGGCAGCCCATTCTCCTAGTGTCATCTGACGACCTGTCAGCTCGGTTAAGCTCTTTCCTTTTAGCGGCCCTACAATAGCTTCACCAGTCGCTTGCCGCCACCAACTACCCGTTCGTTTGTCTTCGAACATGGCATTGAAATGATCCATGCCTACTAATCGAAACTCGTCGGCTTGTCCACGTACTACTGGGCTAAATACACGGCCTGTTCGGCAAACGGTGCAATAGGTAATCATGACAGGTTCGCCACCTACCGTATCCCGGACCTGGTGATGATAGCCAATCAATTGTATTGGGTAAGCCGTTGCCTGCCCCATTGACTGATACCCCACAACAAGTTTGTTAAGCGGGATTTTATTCTCGCTCATTGGCACTACTCGTTTGTGAATAGGTTGCAAAAACATATGGTCGGCCATCATTTCCATATTGACCTGATAGAGCACGGCTCCATACAACAACACAAGGCCACCCGCCAGATAGCGATGCCATGCCCGACGTGGCTTTATAATGATCGAAAAGGCAGGATAGGCCAATAGCAGCAACCCAACGATTCGTAACCAGCCGATATTCTTGTGCAGCCAGTACGCCAGCTCGACACGCCCGAGTGAGGCAGGTCCCGATTCAGCGTCTGTAAGGCCAAGCTGACTGCCCGGAAAGGGCATGATGAAATAAACGCTCATTACCTCAAGGATAATTAGCAGAAGAATGGGAATCAGAAAGAACAAAAATGAACGCTTCATCGAAAAAGAGTCAGGTGGTTAATGAGCTGGGGGCATGTAGTGATCTTCGTGGGTATACCCGTACTCGGCTACTTTTTGAGCACGATACCGATACAAGGATGCATCTTCTGGAGCCCAGGTCGCCAAACCATCGACATACCGATTGAACATACAAAACGCTGCCGCTATCAGCACCGTATCGTGAATATCGTGATCGGTAGCGCCTTCAACACGAGCCACTTCAACTTGTTCTGGTGTCACCGACTTTCCCCCTTGCTGAACACTCCCGGCTATCGTCAGTAGTGCCTTAAGCTTAGGCGAGATTGCTGCCGATGCGGGATCACATTTTACAGATTGAACAAGGCTCCAGTCTTCATCACCCAGATGATGACTAGCCACAGCTCCGTGAATGGTCTGGCAAAAAAAGCAATCATTTAATGAAGACACGTAGGTGGCAATCAGTTCACGCTCCCCTTCTGTCAGGCCCGATTCAGGTCGGTTTGCATTGGTCCGCAACAGCACATTGACCAGATCATTAAGCGGACGGGCAGTTTCAGGACTAAACGCCATTGGCCCACGAATGCCGGGTAGTCCGGCGGGTAATTTGATATGTGGCATTGTATAAATTGGTTAGGTTATGCAAACAGATGAATGAAAACAAAAAATCACAATTCCAATCTACTCATAATCAACATATTATTTCAACTTCATTCATTAAACTACTTCTCCCAGGCTAGCTGGTTCACTTTGCGACCGATGGCATAACCCATGCGCAACCCCTCTTCGCAGTCCATGCGGTAATGAACACCTAGTACCACTCGGGAGTATGCATTCTCCTGCGCCATCTCATAAAAATTATTGAAGCTCCGAGGTGCTCCGTTGAACTCGGTACGTCCTTCATGGCAACGATCGGTCATGGCGTAATTGGGTCCATAAATACTCGTTAGAACTTCTGCTGCCGCGCCCCCAAAACTGGAATGACCTGATGGATAAGACGGAAATGGGGGCGTAATACCGACTAGAATACTGATTGGGTTATTCAACCGGGTAACCCAGGTTGGGTCAACCGTCTTGCGGATGTACGTAATGGGTCGCTCGATGTTATAGATGTACTTTGAATTCCAGCAGGCAACACCGATATCGCTCAACCCCATTCCCACTTTTGCATACGTATAAACGGCTTTGTCCAAAGGCACTTTTTCTTTCACAACCACTTGCTGAGCAATAGCGATCCAACGCCCGGCAGGCTCGAATGTCAGTTTGTAAATATCATCACTCCAGAACTCCCCAATCCATTGCTGCTCTTTGGAAAGCGGAGTTGTGTTTGAATAAATTTCCAGCCCTTGCGCAAATAGGGTCGACTTCACATTCGTGCTATAGTCCAGCGGAGCTTTTGCCAGTTTGTCGGCTTCATTGGCTACGAAGGTTCTGACTTTACCCCAGTATGGCAACAATGCCCGGCCAAAATCGGGGGCTGTCGGTTGCCATTTACCAACGCCCGTTGGTGGTACATAATCGGTAGGTTGGTTACGCAGGTAAGCGGCATCCCCAGCAGCATCTGTTTTTGAATACGCCAGCACGGCCGAGGCTACATCCTGCCCAAACTTTTTCGAGCGATCCAGCTCATCGGCGGCCCCAACGGCTGCGGCCAGTTTTGTATGTAAACTATCGATTCGGGCTTTGTCGGCATCCACTACGTGCGGAAAAAAGCCTTTCATCATCAGGTAATAGGCTTCGTTTACAGCAACATCCCAACGATATACTTTACCCGATTCTGGCTTAGGAATAACAAGGCCTGAAAAAGCAGGGGCTACCGATCGGTAATTCGCCGAACCTGGCACAACCGTTTCATACGCTGCCAGCCCAATATACGCTAACGCCCGAGCAGCAACCGGTGGTCTGTATCCAGGAGCATACCGCTCCACAGTCAGAAATAAAGTTGTCCATTGATTCGACACAGAGGCATCGGTTGTACCTGCGGTTTGCACTGGGGCCACATCCTCCGTAGGCGATTTACAGGCAGCAACGATCCATAGAAAAGCGACAATTAATCCGTATTGACTGATTTTTTTTACATTAGTAAAGTTGATTTGGCATGTTTTTAAATGTGTAGGAAGATTCATGGTTGTACTTAATGTTTAGTGTAAAGACTAGTGAGTACTTATGGGTATTCATGGCTAATACACTATGGGCTAAGTAAGGTCGATGAAGAATATGTCCCCACCCGCAAAACAGGTGGGGAATACAAGTCACCTATGATATATATTGTTCAGAGAGCATCTTTTCAGATCCTCCCGTTATTATTTTCTTGTTTTACCTTCAGATATGGCATCTGATTTGCAGAGCACAATAGTACCCCAGCCGCAAAGCAGCCGGGGACTATAACCAACCTATGATAAATGCGTAACAGGGCTAGCCACATCGCTAGCCTTTGCGTTTGGTAATTGATAGCCAAGGGTGCCCATCCGCTCGCCCATAGCCTCGTAAGCCGCTGGATCGGTGGGGGTCAGCGTTGCCAGACCGTCTACGTAGCGATTATACATGCAGAACGACGCGGCAATTAGTACGGTATCATGAATATCGCCATCCGTAGCGCCCTCAGCGCGAGCTGCAGCTACCAGATCATTAGAAACGGTACGAGCATCTGTCTGCACATGACCGGCAATCGACAACAATGCCTTCAACTTTGCCGAAATAGGAGCTGCTGCTGGATCGTCCAGAGTCAGATCAACCAGATCGCGTTGATCGGCGTAGAGGTAGCGAGACGCAGCGGCATGACTATTCATACAGAATGCTGTCTGATTCTGTTTTGACACGAATGCGGCAATCAGTTCTCGTTCGGCATCCGATAACGTGCTATCAGGAGAGCCAGATCGTAGTAAAGCCTGTGCCAGATCGTAGAGATGCTGACCCGTATCGGGCCGATACATCACTAAACTCCGAATACCTGGAACACCATCTGGAAGCGGGATATGGGGCATAAAAATAAAGAGTAAAAAATGGATGAATGAGCGAATGAGTGATTGAGCGAAACACTCTTTCACTCTTTCAATTTTTCGCCTTTTAAATAAATCGCACCGAAGGCAATCAGGAAAGCGGCTGAAAAAACAACTAATGCATTACCAATTCCACCTAGTCCGGCTGTTAATGCGCCAATGAACAGCACAGCTGTAGCCGTAAACAACCGCCCGACGTTAAAGCAGAATCCAGTAGCCGTTCCTCGAATTGTTGCCGGAAATAAGGTTGGCACATAACTTGACAATGATCCCTGACTAATACCAAAGAATAGCGAAAGCAATGCCAATTCGCCATAAACGACCGGAGAAAATGTACTATTAGTCAAAAAAAGTAAACCACAGGCTAGTATACACCCGCCAAACGTAAATAATAAGGTTTGTCGAGGGCCAAGACGAGCGACTAGAAACCCGGCTGCAACCCCGCCCAGAATACCACCCATACCCAGGAGCATCATGGTGATACCCCGCTCGGTCTGTCCCGTCTGACCAGCAGGTAATAACGATTGTACCCAGGTTGGTATCCACGAAAAAATACCCCACAGGCCAATCAGCACCGATCCGAAAATGATGGCTCCGCTGATAACATTGACTTTATTCTCCGAATTGAATAGTTTGTCGGTATGCGTTTTCGTTTGATTACGTCCTTGCTGCCAGCTCGCCGACTCGGGAAGAAAGAGTGCAATTAGTATAGAGATCGCTACTGGCAACACACCGATACTAAAGGCCACCCGCCAGTCACTGAAATTACTTGCCAGTCCACCTGTGGCAACAATACCAACCGGAAAGGCCGTGGCTAATACACCTAGCGCAACAGGTCTTGACTGTGCTGGCCAGACTTCAGATAGATAAACGGTTGATATTAATAAAATACCGCCGACTCCAGCGCCTGTCAGTGCTCGCAGAAGTAGTAAAACATACTCGTTTGGCACTACAGTTGTGGCGAGCATAGCCCCGCCACATAAGGCAGTTGCCAAAACCAGCGCCCGCACACGTCCGACCGTATCCGCTAATGGACCAAACAAAAACCCGCCAATCATCCAGCCATAGAGAAAGGCCGCGCTCACCCATGCCCCAATTTCGCCCAACTCATCTGGCGAAGCGTGGCCACCAAGCAGTTGGGGAATAGCCACGGGCAAATACGTTGCCATAAGTGTGCTGGCCGTTCCGCCGAACAGATAAGCCACCATACAGAGACTAAAAGCTTCCCAAGGCAACCTGGTATGTTGCTCTTGATTAACAGAAATCTGGGCTGTTTCCATAGCGATTTAGGTTGATAATTTATCGTCGTAATCCCTGATCGAACGTGAGTGACACATAATATAGACCCCCCACGGCTGGTGAACCATATGCCTGTACAATGTATTGATTCGTCAGGTTCGATGCGCCAATTTTTAGTAAGGTTTTATACGTTGGCAGCTTGAGCGTTACCTGGGCATCGAGGAGATTATACGCCTGAATTCGGCCCGGACGCAGGTCGTTAAACGAGCCTACCCAATCGAACGCTTCCTGCCAATGCCAGGCGATATTGAAGCCAAGGTTTGGGGCAATATTCCGATGACCAAGCGTCACGTTCGTTTTGAAACGGGGCGTATTGAACGCCGGAATATTGTTTGGATCAGCGTTTTGCAGGTTGAAGGCCGACCAGGTTCCGTTACCCGTTAGGGTATAGCCGCCAGCGGTAGCATACGTCAAACCGAGCGTGGCGCCCTGCGCCGTAACACGGTCGGGCGCGTTGGTGTAAAGCTGAAATGCCTGATAGTTTGAGTTCAGGATATCCTGTGCCGCTGCGGGGTTGATGCTCCCATCGGATGCCAAAGCAGGACTATTGGGGCGAATAACTACCGTATTCAGAATAAAATTACGATACGCTCCATAGTAGTAATTGGCATCGAGCGATAACCGGCTCGTTAGTAGTGTACGATAACCTACTTCGAAACTCTGTACGCGTTCGGGAGCGATGTACGGTACATTCGATTTGACCAGTTTGTCTTTGTTATTCAGAACAGCCTGTTGCGGACCAACCTTACCTACATCACCAAGAAAGCCATTTACGAAACCGCCAATGCTGGTTGAGTTGAACGAATTTTCGTAGACATTCATGCCTGCGCTATTGCTTGGCGCGCCACCCAAAATCGTGATTGGCCCAACGTTGAGTTTAATAAACTGGTCGCTGGGGGTTGGGTTCCGGAAACCCGACTGAAATGACGCCCGGAAATGGTGCCGATCGTTGGGCGAAAATACCGCTGAGGCACGGGGTGTAAAGTAACCTGCAAAATTCTGGTTCTTGTCGTACCGACCCGATACGGTCAACTTCAGTTTATTTTCAAGTAGTGATTTGCTCAATTGGGCAAACGTACCAAACTCATTGTACTTAATCCGACCGCCTTTATCATCGAACAGGGTTCCGTTGGTAAACAGGCTATACTCCCGGAAGTTACCGCCAACCAGTAGTTCAGTTCCAGTTAGTCCAGCCGAAGCCAAAGCCGATGTGAAGTTGTATTGTGCATCGGCGTGGTACATGTTCGTCTGACTCAGAATACCGGCGCCAGCCAATCCCTGAATACCGATCAAGCGTGCTTTTTGTTGTTCATATTCAGCAGAGCCCGGAAGCAAACGACCCTGATCGGCAAATGCGCGGGCAGACGACTGATCGCTAGCCGTTACGCCCTGAATTTTTCCCTGATAGGCCGCCGTATAACGATCGAACCAGGTTTGGTCGGCCAGATTTGGCGCTACAACATTACCATTCAGATCGCGTACCCAGGTTCGGTCAATTTGTTGTCCCAGTGACCGTGTATTATACGAGTCGTGCGAATCTTCCTGGTTAGTGTAGCCTCGTACGAAGAAGTTAGCCCCACGCAGTTCGATTCGGTGCTGTAAAAGCGAAAAGCCATTGACAGAGAATCGGTTACTACCGGTGTAGTTCGTTGTTCCTTTGGCAAAATTATAGGAATAGATCGCTTCCAGATTTGGCGTGATCCGATAGTGGAGTGCTCCATTCAGCTTAAGGCTATACACATTGTAATCGGTCAGGTCTTTTTCCTGATAACCCGTGCGCGACACTTTGCCAATGTCTGTAATGGTCCGGTTGATCTCATCGCCGTAGATATTCAACCCATTATAGGCCGGATTATTTGGTCCCCGTTTATCGGGCGATGTAGTAGCATCAACATCTGTATAGTCAGTAGCAAACCAGTCAAGTCCTTTCATGTAGGAGGCTACCAATTTGAATGCCAGCTTATTATTGAACGCTTTGGCATACCGAAATCCATAATCCTGATACAAAGCAGCCCCTGTATTCGAATCGCCCAGGTGATTCACACCCAGTTTGACCTGCGCACTTAATCCCTGGTACCGGAATGGATCTTTGCTGGTCATTAACAACGCGCCGTTAAACGCTGCCGGTCCGTATAAAGCCGAAGCAGCCCCAGGCACCAATTCAGCACTTTCGGCATCTAAATCACTCAGACCAAATAGGTTACCCATCGAGAAACCGAAACCGGCAGGTTGGTTATCGATTCCATCAATCAATTGCAAAAACCGGCTGTTGCCTGTGCTCGCAAAACCCCGCGTATTGATTTGGCGATAGGTCAGTCCACTCGTCACCATATCAACTCCTTTGAGGTTGTTCAACCCCTCATAAAAGGTAGCCGAAGGTGTTTCCCGAATGGCGCGCGAGTCCATTTTCTCAACGGTGACCGGAGCCCGTAAGATACTTTCCTCTACCCGAGAGGCAGCTACGACTACATCCTGTAGAGAATTGGTGGCCACCCGAAGCTTAATGTCAACCGGCGGACTTCCGTCGGTAATGACAACCGTTTGAGCCTCATGCCCTACCATCGAAATCAATAAAGTCGTTGTGCCACGCTGGTTTGTGTTTAGTGTAAACTGCCCGTTAGAATCCGTAACGGTGCCAGTCAACTGGCCTTTTACAAGCACACTAGCACCTACCAGCGGCTGTCCACTTTCTACATCTCGTACCGTACCAGTCGCCCGACGAGATTGCGCCAAGGCCGACCACGAGACGAGCATCTGAATTGCCAAAACAATAAGTAGTTGTGTATATCTCATATATCTAAAAAAAAGAGGAAGGTAAAAGGGGGGTTGAACACCCAAAAACAGTGATTTTTAGGATAGAAAAATGTCAATAAAAAAGGGCTAACTACCGAAAGAATTCAGGCAATCGGGCCGTCAACAAATCGGCTTAACGTGTCATAGTCACAGCGTTAGAAGTTGGAACTGGGTACCCGCCCGGTGGCCGGACATAGCCACGACCCGTAATCCGCTCGCCTAGCATCTGGTAAAATGCGGGATCGGTGGGAGCCACGGTAGCAAGGCCGTCAACATACTTATTGTATAAACAGAACAAGGCCGAAATCAGAACCGTATCGTGAATTTCACGATCGGTAGCACCTGCTTCGCGGGCACGAGCTACCGCTTCGGGCGTTACGTCTCTCCCGTTTTGCTGGGTAAGGGCCGAAATCTGAAGTAAGGCCTTCATTTTCTCACTCACAGGTGCTGTCTCAATGTCGTGTTTCACGGCACGTGCCGTTTCATCCTCGCCCAACAACAAGTCAGCTGCCTTCGTATGTGCTGCTTCGCAGAAGTTGGTACAGTTGCGCGACGATGTCAGTGCGGCAATCAACTCGCGCTCCCCTTGCGACAAGGTCGATTCGCCCCGCAGCAAAATCTGCGTGAGTTCGCGAATAGGCGCAGCGGTGTCTAAACGATATTCGAGCAAGCCTGTAATACCTGGCAACTGCTCCGGTAGTGGTATATGTGGCATAGTTTTGAATGATGAATTATGAATGATAAATTATGAGTGATGAATCGACGTAAGAATTCATCATTCATAATTCATCATTGTTTTACAGTCCCGATCCGTCGGCTTTACCCCGTGTTATCGCGTACGATCCAATCTTCTTTCCATGGTCCAGACCACCATTCGAATCAAACCGGTAGTGAATCAGACCAAACACCCGCGATGTAGATGCTTCGGCGGCCTCCGCTTCAAAATCGGCGGCTTTGTCGGGAAAAATATAAGTTAGCACCGTAGCCGCAGCAGCCGAAAACGTAGAGTGTCCCGATGGATAGGATGGGAAATTGGGCAACCCAACCGACGTTTTCATACCAAATTGTTGTGGACGCGGGTAGTAATAGTAATATTTGGCTTCCCAGCAACCAACCGCAGCATCTTCCAGCGCCGTACCAACCAGAGCCAGCGTCCGGGCCATACGCACTTCACTATATTTGGCTTCGTTAGCCGCATTCGCTGCGGTACGGTGCCAGTGACCAGGTGGTGTATAGCTACCAGCACCATCGGCCCAGTAGTTTGCAATCCGAGCCTGCTCGCGCGTTTGGCTTTTGTTAATCCCTTGCAGCTCGCTCATATCCTTCTGATAATTAGCATCATTGAGAGCAGGAGGTGCTGGTGGGCGGATCTGAAGCAGGGTCGTTTTATCGAAATTCCAGGTCGCTACTGTGCCGAAGTTTGGCAACATAGGTGGGCGAGCAGGCGTTTCCTGACTTACCCATACTTCGGTAAGACCACGCTCTTTAGCGGCCTGAATCATACCGGCTGTTACCGCCTGATTGTTAGCGGCACTCATACCATCGGTTTTAGCCCGCGCCATAACTTTGGCAGCAGCCTGATTACCCAGATCAACACCAGCCGCCAGATCACTGGCTACGTTCATACCTGCCCACAGCCGACTATTCTGGTGCTCAGCTAGTTTAGCATCGATAAAGGGCACTTCACCCGGAAACATCGCTTTTAGAACAACCGCCGAAGCTGCCGCTACAACGGCGTCTTCCGATGGATACGTTGGCAACGCAGAAACAGGTAAAGCAACCCGAACCGTAGCATCGACTTTCGAGGGGGCAACCCGATTAAACTTGTATTTATAACTCCAGGCGGCTACCAGTGCATCGTATTGAGCAACGCTCAGGTAAGCCAGCGCACGAGACGCATAAGGTGGATTGGCAAACGGGAACTTAGGGTCAGCCAGTGGGTTAGCCGCATCCGGCACGGGGTATTTTCCATCTGGTGTCGACGCTGGGGGTATGTTGTACCGGGCGCACAATTCGCGGGCAATCTCGTTCCAACGGTAAACAGCGCCTGTTCCCCAATACACAACCGCTTCCTGTTGCTCCTGGCTTAAGGTCGCGGATTTCGATTTGAGATCGGTTAATTCAGCCTGATACGTTGACGAGGATGTACTAACTGGGGTTGCTACCGTAACATCGGTAGGTGCGGTCAGGACATAGGTTTTCCAGCTACCTGCTTTTTCATCGATGCTGGCAGGTACATATCCTACACGCTGGGGTTCCGAAATACTTTTATCACACGAAACAAAAGCAATTGACAAGCTGGCTACAAGACTGCCAATGACCAGAATTCGATTATATTTTTTCATGATGTATGGGCGCTTATTTCTTGAAGTTAATTTGATATAACAGACCTACCGTGTAGCTGGTGCTCTGACCTACATTCTGACCATCGACAACATAACCGATCCGTGCATTTACCCCAATGTTCCTGGGCTGCACTTTGCCATACCAGCCCACCGATGTAGCTTTTGCATTATTTGTCAGGAAAGGCATATCATTCCGGCGAATATTATCTCCCGAAAGGCAAGACACATGCTCAGCCCACACTTCGGTTTGCCAACCTTTGCGCAAAACGCCTAAGCGAACGGCGGCATCATATGTATTTGGTATTTTTACCTGATTGGTATTGTACACCTGATTATCGGCCTGATAGGCGTCCTGATCTATTTTGGTATTGCTTCTCCAGCCATAGCTACCGTAAGCAGTTATATATAAACCTGTTCTTTTCTCTTTATAGTTAGCCAGTAATCGACCAGTAAACGTGCGGCATTGCATACCGATCGACATCGGCATAAAACTAGCAACGTAGTTTCCTATGGGAATTGACCCACCAACAATAGCATTGAGCGAAAAACCGCCAGTCTGGACAGCTTTCACTTTCAACCAGGCCGATAAATCCTGAATGCCATGTTGGCCCATGAGGTTACCCGCGCTATTGTTCGTCCAGATATACGGCAGGCTCATAATAACGTTTACCCGCTTGCTGATACCAAAGGCTGGCATGAGCATGACGCTCTGGGTTGTTTGGGTACCGATATTAAAATTCTCGCGTTTAAGCGTATTCTCCCAGTATTGATTCCAGGAAGTATGACTGTACATTCCGGCCACACACAACTGGTTTTTACCCATGTAGATTGCATCGTTCGGCATCTGTGCCTGAGCTGCAAAGGGCATCAGCATCGAAGCGATGGTCAGACATTTTAAACTTGTTTTCATCATTGGTTGGTTAAATTGATACGATGGTTTTAACTGGTAAGATCGATGAGCAGGATAGCACTTTACTTGTAGGAGTTTTAACGGTGTGGAGATGCTATCTCCACACTGTAATTAAATTAGAACCAACGAGACACACTGGCTGATATCAGATAATCGGCAAAAGCAGCGTCGCCTTGTTTCACGCCCAGTGGATCAAGCCGATCGGCGTAGCTTTTGATTCGATTGCGATAAACAGCAACCGGTACCGTAACGGCAAGCGAGGTTTTATGACGCATGTACGACAAACCTGGCTCAACCGAAACAATGTACCCTGGCCGACGGAAACCTGAGCTCCCGCCAAAAGCATCGATGGCTGGAACACCTTCCACACGACCGCCCAGCATAACAGCTAGTCCTGGAATTGCTTTTATCGACTGGCTTAGGCCAATACGAGCGGCAAACTGATCAGCAACCGAGAATGAACCCGTTACCAAATCGATTGTGGTTGCCGTAGGGTTACGAACTACGCCATTGGTCTCGCGCGGGTTGAACAGATAAAAACCATTCGCATAAGCCGTCAGTGTTTTCGTAATCGAGGCATATCCCTGAAGCTCAATACTTGCCCCTACACCACCGTCACCCAATTGAATCGACTGATCGACAGGTAGTGTCACCGTATAATCTGTACCTTCTTTGGTCAGACGGTGAAAATTATCAGTTGCGCCATAGTTGCCCGTGGGTAGTTTTATGCCAAGCCCAACCGCCAGATTGGCTTTAGGTAGTTTAGCCGGATTGACCAGCCAGTAGCTTCCCGAAATACGCAGGTCGCCGATGCCTTCTGAGTGCGTATCAAACCGCTTTTGCTGCGGGTTCTGCGCAACAGCATTGCCATAATGTTCGTAGAGCGATGAGCGATCGTAGTATTGAACAGGCAGATTGACCGAGAAAGACAGCCGTTGATTCACCATATACGTGATACCCAGATCAAGCGCATGCGATACGTTAATCACATTGGTGCCCTGATCAACACGTTGTGTTTGTTCAACATCGCCAACAAAATGCTTGTAGGAGCGAAAGAATCGATAACCAGCCGATACCTGCCAATGGCCGTTACGTTGTTTAAAATAATCGGCAGATCCTGCCGGGGCAGCGCAGCTCATATGCCGAACGGCCACGCAGCCTTGTGCTGAAAGTTGGGTATTCGCAATAAGAACACATGCTACCGCCAAAACGATAGTAGAAATTGATTTCATACTGGAAGAATGTCTGAGGTGAAAATGAAAATCTGGTTGGTGCACGACCTGTAGCCAGAAGCCTATGCAAATGCCCTGCTTGTGTGTTTACAAACAGAAACCTTTACGTAGCTAATAAGCCTAATTAATAGTCGCACAATCGCGCGTTGGAACAAGGAAGTCCAGATGAAGACACGAGTTGCAGTAGACGGAGCTATGCTTATTCATTCAATCCCAATTCGTTAACGACTGGACATACGAATACGTCGCGGATACGAAATGGCACAGAAAAACAGCCAGCAGAACTACTGAAAATAGGTCTTAAAACGCGATAAGAAATTCACCTCAGGCTTCGGGAGGGGGCGAATGAACAGGTAGGGCGCGGGCAGCCACCACGAACAGTTGTTCGGGAATACGAATAGCTTCGCGCCAGCTAGGAGAGAGAAAACAAAAAACGGCTCGTGGATTTGCCGAATACTCTTTTAACAGGAACTTCAGAAACTGGTTATTCTTCTTATGTGAATCAGTAGCCCCCGATACATGCTCATTTAGAAACGAAAGTAAATCGCTCTGCCAGAACGTACGACTTTGCGATTCAAGGCCGGCAATATGCAGCATATTGTCCCGAACCTCCACGCTTACTACCGAGTAATAATGGCCGTTGTAGCTAAAGCCATCCGACGTTGTGCGGGCAATAGTAGTTTCATCGAGTTTGTCTTTGAGGGGAATCTCAAATTCAACGATGCTATCGACCGATCGATAAACAGAAAGCCGCTCCGACAGGTCGTGTTCTTCCTGCCACCATGAACCCACAAACACGAGCACGTAGGCTAGTGTGTGGTACACGAGTAGCGCGAAGAGGCCTATGGAAACTGCTTTTTTCAAAATTGTGATCGGCAAACTTTCTACAAAAATAATACTAATATTTCAAACAAAACCCATAAAAGGCCGCTTAAAGTATTTCTTACTAAAATTTTACAAAAGTTATGCCACGGTTCTTTAAATTATACAATTCAATAGAAAAGTAACGCTTTCTTTCATTAAACTACTGTTTTCTAGGGATTTATGGGTGTATATAGCCAAGTACCTATTGCCGACAGGTCGAAATTAAAGGCCCATGTGGCCTGTACTAAATGTAAATAGCGATGGTCTTGTTGCGGATTTCGAATCAGATTCTGATACATGTACCCTACCTCAACCTTCCCAAGCTTACCCGTATTGTACCCAATTCCGCCATAAAGCCAGTTTTCACCATAAAAGCTGTTCTTGGAACTGATTGGACTGTTACGTGCCCCTGTCAGGCATAGAAAAAACTCATTGGAGGCCGATGCGTAAAAACCTTCCGTTTGCAGCTTGGTATCATATAGCGGTAAAGTAACCCCCAACTGATAGCGAACTAACGTAGCATACGACCACTGGTTCGTTTTCATATTCAACGGATAGCGTTCTTCATACCGCAACCGATGCGACAATTTCAGGCGTCCTAATGCCGAAATATCATGTGTACCAACAACTTGCGCCCAAACTCGATTTTCGTTGACATGAAGACCAAATAGATTGTGTTTCACGTAGGCATAGCCTAGTCCGGCCTGAATAGTAGGTGTGAATTTATAGCTCAAACTGGGCTGTATATAATACTGAAGAGCTGTTGCCGGGTATTCCTTTTCCGCTATAGTCTGATGAAACGCGTCAATGGTAGTCGATAGATACAGATTGTACTGGAGCCTTTTACCAATATTTCCAGACTGCGATATAGCCGGAAAAAACCCGAAGAACGTCCAATCCTGCGCGATACAAGGATAACTACTTAAAAAGAAACACAGTAGGAAAACGATCCGCATTTGTACAGGAGGCTCAAACTTCAATAATGCTCCTTACCAAATTGTATGCCAAGCCTACATAATCCATCTATTTATTTTCAAAATAAAGGTTACTTAACAGGCTATTAGAAAACAGGTTCGGATGCAATCAAAACCCATAATTTTGTGTTAGCTTAACATTGCATGATCTACGATAATCACAATCGCCCCATCACCTACCTTCGGTTGGCCGTAACTGACCGCTGCAACCTGCGGTGTTTTTACTGTATGCCCGAAGAGGGAATCAAGTATCTGCCTAAACACCAGGTCCTGAGTTATGAGGAAATGGAGCGAACCGTGCGTGTATTGGCCCGATTGGGAGTCCAGAAAGTACGGATCACGGGTGGAGAGCCGTTTGTTCGGGCGGGCCTGATGAATTTCCTGCATCAATTGGCAGCGATTGATGGATTAAACGACATCTCCCTAACCACCAATGGCGTATTAACTGCTCCACATATTGCCGACCTGGCTTCACTCGGCGTTAAATCTGTGAATTTGAGTCTGGACACACTCGACCGAGAGCGTTTTCATAAAATTACCCGGCGCGATGAGCTGCCTGCCGTGATGAAAACCCTCGATAAACTCTTGTCAGCAGGAATTCAGACCAAAATTAATGCGGTTGTCATGGACGGTCAGAATATCCAGGACATCATTCCGCTTTCGGACCTAACGCGTACCTTACCCGTTGATGTCCGATTTATTGAAGAAATGCCTTTCAACGGCGAGGGGAGCCATTATCCCGTACTTCACTGGACACACAAGCGGATTGCTGACGAAATTCGGGCGCACTTTCCAGATTTACAAAAGTTACCCGATCCCCCGTTTTCGACCTCGGCTACATATCAAATTCCGGGTCATCAGGGCACGATTGGTATCATTGCCGCTTTTAGCCGGACCTTTTGCGGCACCTGCAATCGTATTCGTCTAACTGCCCAAGGCACGCTCAAAACCTGTCTGTACGATAATGGTGTACTGGATGTGAGGGCATTACTCCGCCGTGGTGCATCAGATGAAGAGCTGACCGCTGCTTTTCTACAAGCTTTCGCCCATCGTCCACTCAATGGATTCGAAGCCGAACGACACAGCATGCAAGCCGGTGGCTCGGTCAGCGAGTCAATGTCTACAATTGGGGGGTGATTAATAGCAAGTCATCACAGGTGGGGGAATTTGTATTATTAAAATGTCCCGTTGGCAGAAGCTAAAGCGTGCGCTATTTCATTAGAAATCAGACATTTCCCATCAAAAAGGTTCGACCCCTTCAGGGTCGTATGTCTATAGTATAATTGGCCATCTATAAACATACGACCCTGAAGGGGTCGAACCTTTTTAATATTACACTGATAATCAAAGACGTACCACTACCGGAACGCCTTCAAAATATTTATTTGTGAAGAGTGCATCCACATCCATACGCTGAATAATGTCGCCCGAAGCATCGGTTAGCATTCGGTTGCGGATCATCCAGTTTACAAACGAAACCCAGATCGTTCGGTGCATGAAACCCCAATTACCTTCACCATCAAAGTAATAACCAGAAACCATCTGCTGACTCTGTTCCACAAAATTTCGATTGGTTAAGGTAGGGTGATTAGCTGTTTTCATGAGAATACGGGCCGCTTCGTCGGGGTTTTTCATGGCAAACCGAAAACCAGCGGCCGTTGCGTCCAGAAAGGCCCGTAGGGCATCAGCGTTTTCCTCAGCCCAGTCACGGTGTGCAGTCAGGACAGGGTTATAGCCATAGGGAATTTCGTACTCATCAAACAAAAACTGATTCAGATCAATACCATCAATATCAGCCTTAACGCCCTCCCAGGTAAGCCAGCACCAGGCCGCATCCACCTCGCGCGTTACCAACGCCCGCCAGATATTTGCCCAGGGTGATTTATGGGCCACAAACTGTCCCCGCCCATCGTCATTCTGAATCAGTTGTCGAATAATATCCTCTTCGTATCGGGCTCCATACGAAGCATAAACTTTTCCATCTAACTCCTTCGGGCGGCTGATTCCACTCTCTTTCAGCGTCATAATCGCACTTACATCGCGAGCCAGCAACGTGGCAATCGCTATCAAGGGTATGCCATTGGTCTGGTAGCTGATCACACTCTCGGAGGGCGTAATAGCCAAATGCGCATCGCTCTGGGCCACACGACGGGCAGGAGCCGTTTGATAGTTCTCCTGATCAGGTGAGATGAATTCGACATCAAGGCCAGCCCGTTGATAAGCTCCTTTTGCAAAAGCCACATAAAAACCCGTGTGGTTGGTATTAGGAGTCCGGTCGAGTGCTAATCGAATGGTTGTATTCATGGGGTACAGTACTGGTACGGCTAATTTAACAATTACGGTGGTATAAGGTTTCTGGCAATCGAATCGAGCTGGCTGATTGCAAAGACTAATGTAAAAAGAATCGGGGCAACCTGTACTTATCCAACAAACAGAATTTCATCGGCCAGCGCCTTTTCATATTTTTCTTTGTCGAAACGATACAAGTAAGGGGCTTTGTGGGCACCACCGGTTTTACGTTCCTCCAGTCGCTCCAGAATATTGTAGCCCAGCATCCGTTTCTGAAAATTTCGACGGTCGAGGCTCTGTCCCAGAATGGTTTCGTAGAGTTGCTGCAAATCGGGCATAGTGAACCGATCGGGCAATAAATTATAGCCAATTGGCTGATAACTAAGCTGTCGACGGAGTGTCTTCAACGCCAGTTTAATCATCTCATTATGATCAAAAAGCAAAGCGGGAATCTGGTCGATGTCCCACCAGCGACACTCCTCAGTGAAGAAATCGGGCGTAGGTACAGCATTGGCAAATTCAACCAGCGCATAATATCCTACCGATATATCCCGACTAACAATCTCGTGTGTGACATCGTCGGGCAGACCCAGCTTCGCCATCGTTTCCTGCTTGCTGAAATTGGTATAACGCATGACATCGCCGAAGGTGTGAAACTGTTGCAGGAAAATTTCATGCAAGCCTGTTCGCTCCCGCAGGGTTCGATAGGCGGCAGCTTCCAGATTTTCTTCATGACGTATTCTCCCTCCTGGCAAACACCACTCATCTGTACCTTTCCAGCGCAGCAGTAGCACTTTTAGCTGCCCATCGTGAAATCCGAATATGGCCAGATCCAGCGATACAGAGGACAGAAAATTAGTCTTAAAGTCTTCAACTAACTTTTGCAATGCTTTTTTGTATTCCATATTGAAAATTTAAGAATAAACATAGTGTGTAATTTCAACACAATAAAATAAAATACTATCATTGTGTTAAAATTACACATCCATGATAAAACGGCATTTTTTCTCAAGGCAATCGTACAAAGCAGTTATTCCGCTTTGCGTTGGTGCGATTGGCCTCCTCGCCTACTCCGCAAGGCCGCTGACTGACCCCGGCGACAAGCCCGACGAGAATCGATTTACAAAGGTAGTACTGGCCGAAAAGCTCAATGAACCACTCGAAATGGCCATTTTGCCCGACGAACGTGTTCTTTTTATTGAACGGCATGGGCAGGTTCAACTGTATTCGCCCACAACGAAACAGGTTAAAACCATTGCGACAATTCCGGTCAGCACGAAATATAAGGATAAAGAAGGACACGAAACCGAGGCCGAAGATGGGTTATTGGGTGTAAACCTCGATCCTAATTTCGAGAAAAATCATTGGGTCTACCTCTACTACTCCCCCGCTGGCAACGAATCCAAAAACATCCTAACCCGCTACGAATTGCGTGGTGATGAACTGGTTCTTTCCTCTAAAAAAGTCTTACTGGAAGTAGCTACCCAACGGGAGCAGTGCTGCCATACGGGCGGTTCGATTGACTGGGACCGCGACGGCAACCTCTACCTCTCAACCGGCGATAACACCAGCCCACGCGCCACGCTCTACGCACCTATTGACGAACGACCAGGTCGCGCGCCTTGGGATGCTCAGAAATCGTCGGGCAACACCAACGATTTACGGGGTAAAATCCTACGTATCCATCCCGAAGCCGATGGTACCTATACCATTCCCGAAGGCAATCTTTTTCCAAAAGGAACGCCGAAAACCCGGCCGGAGATTTATACAATGGGGCACCGGAATCCATACCGAATTTCGGTCGATAAGCACACGGGTTACCTGTATTGGGGTGATGTAGGCCCTGATGCGGGTGAGGATTCGGTGGGCGTTGGCCCTACTGCCGAAGACGAATACAATCAGGCTAAAAAAGCAGGCAATTTTGGCTGGCCTTATTTTGTTGGCAACAACAAAGCTTATTACGCGAAGGATTTTACGACGGGCAAAGGTGGCGCTAAATTCGATCCGGCTCATCCGGTCAATAATTCGCCCAACAATACGGGCTTAAACGACCTCCCTCCTGCTCAGCCCGCCATGATCTGGTATCCGGCCGCCGAAAGCAAAACCTTTCCGTTTATGGGTACGGGTGGCCGTAGCGCGATGGCGGGCCCGACCTATTATAAAGACGACTTTAAGGGAGCCAAACGCTCTTTCCCAGAGTATTATAATGGCAAGACCTTCTTGTTTGAATGGATGCGCGATATGATTCTGGCAGTTAGCTACGATGCACAGGGCAACATGACCAAGACTGAGCGTTTTCTGCCTAATATGGCCTTCAGCCACCCAATCGACATGGCTTTCGGTCCAAACGGCGACTTGTATGTGCTTGAATATGGTACAGGCTGGTTCCTCCAAAACGACGATTCCCGGCTGGTAAAAATTGAATTCAACGCAGGGAACCGTAAACCCAATGTGATCGCTTCTGCCAGTCAGAAAGCTGGAGCGGTGCCAATGGCCGTGAAACTATCATCGGAAGGCACCAAGGATTTCGACGGCGATGCGATGACCTATCAATGGAAAATCTACAACAAGGCAGGTGGTCAGCCAACAGTCCTGAACGACGCCAATCCAACGTATACGATCCAGAAGCCAGGCCAATACAAAGCGATTCTGACCGTAACCGATGCACATGGCCTTAAAGATTCCCGCGAGGTCGACCTTATGGCGGGTAACCAGCCACCAACGGTAGCACTGGAAGTTACGAAAGGAAACAAAAGTTTTTACTTTCCAGGAGAACCAATTGCGTACAAGGTTCTGGTCAATGACAAAGAAGACGGTAGCCTCGCCAACGGGAAAATTCAGGCGAAACAGGTCATGGTGAAAGCCAACTACCAGGATGAAGCCAATGCCCAGAATAGCAGTGAAGCCGGTCATAAATTTTCCGAAGCGACTTATTTAGGAACGGGTCAGGTGTTGATGGAAAAAAGCGATTGCAAAGCCTGCCATTTCATGGATAAAAAATCGGTTGGGCCAGCCTTTGCTGAGGTAGCTAAACGCTATAAAGGTGATGCGAACGCCGTAGCTAGCCTGTCGAACAAGATTATCAAAGGTGGAGGTGGCGTTTGGGGCGATGCCATTATGACGGCCCACCCGCAATTGGGTCAGTCAGATGCCAGCGAGATTGTGAAATACATTCTTACACTGTCGGATAAGAAGGTAGCCACTCCATCGCTACCCACGCAGGGCACTTATACACCCGATAAAAATGAGAAGGGTACACTGGTGTTGCAGGCTTCCTATAAGGATAAAGGCGCAAACGGTCTGCCTGCGCAAACTGCCGAGCAAGCTCTGGTTTTGCGTAATCCACTAATAGCTATTGGCTCAAGCAACAGCCAGTCGAAGGGCATTACGCTCTTCAAAATGGGCACACAGCCGTATCCGTTCGTGATTGTAATGGCGACCGATACCTACGTCAAATTCGACCAGTTCGATCTGACGGGCGTACGCACAATGGACTTTGCCGTAGCGATTCCCAAAGCCCAGCTCAATGCGGTTGGCGGACGCATCGAAGTCCATATTGATTCGCCAACCGGGCAGTTATTGGGGCAAACCCCTGAGCTTCTACCCAGCGAAAGCAAAGATCCCGCCGATATGATGAAACCCAGCCTGAGTAAGGTTTCCATTACACCCGTTACGGGTCAGCACGATTTATATTTTGTCTTTAAGAACGAAAAAGCGGGCAAATCTGCGCTGTTTGTTCCGGCTACCGTTCAACTTTCTAACTAATCTCAATTTCACCTCACCCCCGACCCCTCTCCTGGTTTTCAGGAGAGGGGAGGTTTTAACGTCCGACTTATCTTTCCCAATCCACTCATGTTGTGGAAGGGTTAAATTAAAATCAAGTCCACGTTTATAACTCCCATTTCTCCCCTCTCCTCAAAAGGAGAAGAGGGGCCTGGGGTGAGGTTAACCCCTTATCAATCATGATCCAATCACGTCGCGATTTCCTGAGCCAACTGGGCCTGACAGCCGCTGGAGTAAGCCTAGCCTCAGTTCTACCAACATCATCATTTGCCGATATGACTGCCAAAAAATTCACATTCGACATCTCGCTGGCCGAGTTCTCTTTTGCGGGCGAACTCTATTCGGGTAAAATGACGAATATGGATTTTCCTTCTCGTACCAAAAAAGAGTTTGGCATTAATGTGCTGGAATATGTATCTGGTTTTTTCAACAACAAACACACCGATCAGGCATACCTGAAAGAACTCAAGCAGCGGTGCGATGATCTCGGCATGAAGAATAACCTCATCATGGTCGATGGAGCCAACATTGCAGACCTTGATGCAACGAAACGTCAGAAAGCAGTAGAAGATCACCATGCCTGGGTCGACGCAGCCAAGTACCTCGGTTGTAGTTCCATCCGGGTTAATCTGGGCGATACCTCCAAAGCGCTGACGGGTGTAGAAGATGATCCTGCCGACGAAGCCGCTAAAACGGCTGCCGATGGCTATCATAAGTTGTTGGAGTATGCAGCCAAGTCAAAAATGGATGTTATTGTCGAAAACCACTTCGGCAACTCGACCGACATCGATTGGCTGGTTGGAGTCATGAAACAAGTGAATATGCCTAACGCGGGCTTGCTACCTGATTTCGGTAACTTCTGCCGGCAACGCAGCAAGCCCGAAACCAACGATATCAAGGGGATTATGGCCACCAAATGCATCAAAGAATACGACCGATATGAGGGAGTAAAGAAAATGATGCCCTACGCCAAAGGGATCAGTGCCAAAACGCACAAGTTCGATGCAAAAGGAAACGAGACCGAAACCGATTTCGTGAAAATGTTCAAGATCATTAAAGACGCTGGATTCAAAGGCTACGTAGGCGTTGAATATGAAGGCGGTATCATGGCTATGTATAACCCAACCGGCGGGTATCTCTCTACCAACGACGGTATTCGTGCCACCAAAACCCTGCTCGAACGCGTCCGGACGGAGTTGGCGTAATTGTTCTGTTTCGACAGGATTACAGCCGGGCCGACGTTCGGATTTTCAGGATTATTTGCTGGTCTAAAATCCTGTTAATCCTGTCGAAAACCTTATCCTAAAACAATCCTAAAGTCATGTTCCGTAAATTCCTTAAAATTCTGCTGGGCCTCGTTCTGGTACTCGTCTTATTGGCAGGCGGATTCGTTGTCTTTGGTATGTATGTTACCCGGCAACTTCCCTGGCAAAAGCCTGTTTTTGATACCGAACGACCAGCCGGTCCTGGTACTGTTGGTCCTAAAGGGGTTTTAATCTTTTCAAAAACCAATGGATTCCGTCACGAATCCATCGAACCCGGAATTGAAGCACTCAAAAAAGAGGGAAAAGCCAAAGGCTGGGATGTTCGCACAACAGAAAACGGAGCGTTCTTTAACGACGACTATTTAAGCAAATTCAAAGTCGTTGTTTTCTTATCGACCACGGGCGATATTCTGACGCCGGAGCAGGAAAAATCCTTTGAGAAATTCATTGAAAACGGGGGCGGTTACGTGGGTATCCATGCGGCTTCCGATACGGAATACGGTTGGGATTGGTACGATCATATGCTCGGCACCCACTTCCGCGACCATCCTCTTTATCCGGAGCACACTCCTGAAGCTGAAGTTATTACCGACGTTCGGGATCACCCAAGCACCAAACATTTGCCCGCCAAATTCCGCCGGGCCGATGAGTGGTATAATTTCAAGCAAAGTGTACGCGGCAAAGACAGTATTCAGGTGCTATTGACGCTGAACGAAGCAACGTACAAGGCAACCTGGCCCAAAGCAATGGGTGGCGATCACCCAATTTCGTGGACCAATAAAGTAGGCAAAGGACGTATATTCTATACCGGCATGGGACACACAAATGAAACCTTTACCGATAAATATGCCATGCCTCACATTGTGGAAGGTATTGAGTGGGCGGGGCGGTTTGAGGATTAAGAATTAGGATGGCGCGAACGAAGACGTTCGCGCCATCAGCAGCTACAAAAAAAGCGACTTGCGTCGCTTTTTTTGTAGAGAAAATCGCCAAAACTATTTAATGTGAATAACGGAAGATTTACGAATAGAATTATACTAGTTTTTTGTCATCCCGACGCCAGGAGGGATCTTCGGTAAATAACCAATTGCCGAAGATCCCTCCTGGCGTCGGGATGACAAAAACAATATTATAAATAACTGATAATCAATCAACAATTTCAGATTCCATCCATTATTCACATTATCTACCATCAAAACTCTGAATCATATTCCGATAAAACGTTTTCGTGCTCCACTGACCACCTGCAATAATGCGTCGGATGGTGTAGAGTGGCATTTGCTCATCGCGTTTGTCGGCCAGCGTAAAGGCGGCTGCGTAACCTCGCTTCTGGATTTCGGGTAACGCCTGATGATTCCATAAACCGAACGGATAAGCGAAGTATTTTACGGGTTTGCCGATGATCGTTTCCAGCTTCGCTTTAGGCTCTTCAATCTGGATTTTCCAGTCGTCGCCCTGGTATTTTTTCACGTTATGGTGATCCCAGGTATGGGCACCAATCGTATGCCCTTTATCTGACAAATCTTTAATCTGCGCCTTGTCCATATACGGCTGTTTTCCTCTACGACCAATAGCGACGGTCATAATAAAAAATGCCCCTTTGAACCCGTGTTTGTCCAGAATCGGAACAGCCGTTTCGTATTGGTCCAGATCCCCATCATCGAACGTAAGCATAACTGGCTTCGACGGTAAAGGAGCGCCAGTGGTCAGGTATGCGTACAGTTGATCAGGCAGAATAGTGTGGTAACCGCTGTCGGCCAGAATCTGCATCTGATCCTTGAATGCCTGAACGGGAATAATGTAATCTTTTGCACTTTTGGAATCACTCCCCCGCCAATCGCGAATCTGATGATAACATAATACCGGTACCTGCGGACGAGCCAGAATGGTAGCGGCATCGGCGATTTTATCGGCCGGAATCGAGCTGGGGTCAGGAGCAGCTTTGGCCGTTTCTTCGCTTGAAACTGGCTTTTCGGTCGTAGCCTTCGTTGTTGAATCAGTTGTCGTGGTGGCTTCGCTGGTAGAAGCGCTTTTCGACTGGCAGCCCGTTAGGCCATTGGAGAGTAAAACAGACAGACCAAGGGCTGCTGAAAACGATAAAACTTGACGAGTGAACATATAAAATGAATATGACCCAAACATAGGAAAAAGAATCTGGCCTATAGAATAAAAGTTAGCAAACAGGCACAAACTTTAATCCGATCTCTACAAATTTTGTACCTTAAAATAAGAGGTTACCTTGTTAATCAGCCCAATACTCATTCCACCGCTATCTTTACCCGACCTATGCGTCTGAAAGATAAACTCCCTCTTAGCTACCTTCTGTTTTCAATCCGGGGCCGTATCCATCGTTCAACGTACTGGCTAGTCTCGGCATTTATCTGGAGTACGTTTTATGTACTTCACACCGTCTTGCACGACTTTGTTAGCGAAGGGGCAACCTTCATTCTTTATCCACTCCTGCTCGGATCGTTACTGTCTACAGCGGCCAAACGCTTGCACGATACCAACCATTCGGGCTATTGGTTATTGGCGGTTCTGATTCCAGTGCTAGGGCCAATCTGGCTGATTTATCTATTAGGTTTTAAACGAGGAGACAGACACCCCAATATCTTCGGCACTGTTCCTAACGAAGCCGCTGATTACTTCAAAAATGACAACGGACAACCCGTTCCACATAGCGCTCCCGAACGGATTATCAACGACGTAACCCAGTTGAATCCAGTAGTGGTTGCCGATGTATTTCGTCCAAAATCGGTAACGGATTTACAAGAGTGGCTTCGACAAACAATAGGCCCGATTTCGGTAGGCGGTGGTCGGTTTAGTATGGGCGGGCAAACCGCCAGTGCCCAAAGTCTGCACATTGACATGCGGGACTTAAATCAGGTTATCCAATTCTCGAAAGAAGACCGACGAATTACCGTTCAGGCCGGGATTCGGTGGTGCGATATTCAACGGTTCATCGATACGCACGACCTAAGCATCAAGATCATGCAGACCTACGCCAACTTCACGGTTGGGGGTGCGCTAAGTGTAAACTGTCACGGTCGCTACATGGGGCATGGGCCGTTAATTCTATCGGTTCGTGCTATTGAATTGATATTGGCCGATGGATCGCTGGTGCAGGCTAGCCGTACCGAAAACTCAGAAATCTTTTTCGGGGCTATCGGTGGTTATAATGGCCTGGGAATTATCGTTTCGGCAGAATTGGATCTCGACGAAAATCTGGCCGTTCGACGACAACACCAAAAGCTTTCTCGATCTGCTTATCAGCCTTATTTCACCGAATCCATCCGCGACAATCCTGAAGCGGTTTTCCATAATGGCGACATGTATCCGCCCGCCTATACAAACATGCGGGCCGTTACCTGGGTCAAAACAACCGAACAGCCAACCGTTAAAACCCGCCTGATGCCGCTCCGGGAGTCGTATCCGCTGGAGCGGTATTTTATGTGGGCATTTACCGAAACCGCCTTGGGGAAATGGCGTCGGGAGCACATTGTCGACCCGCTGCTCTACCTCACCAATCCCATTCATTGGCGCAATTACGAAGCAGGTTATGACGTGGCCGAACTGGAGCCGCGCTCCCGCACAAAGCGTACGTATGTGTTGCAGGAGTATTTCGTCCCCGTTCGCTATTTCGAGGACTTTGCCGAAAAAATGAGCGAGATTTTTAATCGGTATCAAGTCAATGTCATCAACGTTTCGGTCCGGCACGCCCTCCCGGATTCGGGTTCGTATCTGGCCTGGGCGCGCGAAGAAGTCTTTGCGTTTGTGGTCTATTATAAACAGCGAACAACGGAAGCCGCCAAAAATGCGGTAGCTGTCTGGACGCGTGAACTGGTCGACGCTGTCTTATCTGTCGATGGGGCCTATTACCTGCCTTATCAGGCGCATGCCACACATGAGCAATTTCACAAAGCATACCCGAATGCAGAGAAGCTATTTGCACTCAAGAAAAACCTGGACCCGAATTTCCGGTTTCACAATGTGTTCTGGGATACGTATTATCAACCGTTTCGTTCGACAGGATTGACAGGATGAACAGGATTCTCAATACTTATCAATAAATCCTGTTCATCCTGTCGAACGAAAAATCAATAAACTTATGGCAACGCAAATCTCTGAATTTCACGCTGTATTCGATCAGACGAAACCGCGCGATGCGTTTTATCGCTTTCTGCAAGTTGTTTTTCACCTCTATCCCGAAGACAAGTTTCATCACCTGATTGGGGAAGTGACGAAAACCCAAACGTCAGACGAAACCATTTATAAAACTATTCAGAGTCGGCTTCCCAGCATCAAGCCGTTTCTGTCGGAGCTGACCTATGCGTTACCCGCACTCAACGTCCAGAAAAAGGAAATGACCCGGCAGATGCTGGAGTTATTGCCCAAAGGGGCAAAGGTGAACGGCTATGCTGAAATTGGCTCACCCGGTCGATACATCAGCGATTTGCGAAAACACCTCCCGATCAGCGGTCCTATCTACCTGATTAATGATGTAGCGCCAACATTCAGCCCCGCCGACATTATGGAACGGGGCCAATTGACTAAGCTCGGTACCTTCATCGAATCGCACGATTTCGATCCGATCAGCCCTAACGACATCCCCGACGCGAGCGTTGATCTGGTAACCTGCCTGATTGGCCTGCACCACACACGGCCCGAAAAACTAACGGGTTTTATTGACTCCATTCGGCGAATCCTGCGTCCGGGAGGCTGGTTTATTCTGCGCGATCACGACGTAAACGCCCCCGACATGGCCACATTCGTATCGCTGGTACACACCGTCTTTAACTTAGGCTTGAACATAACCTGGGAAGTCGACAAGCAGGATTACAAGGATTTCAAACCCATTGACGAATGGAGTAAGATTGTGAGTAAAATTGGCTTTACGGATAGCGGAAAGCGACTGCTCCAGGCCAACGACCCTTCCGATAATACAATGGTATTGTTCACAAAAATGTAGCGCGGGTTTCCACCCGCGCTACATGCATCCTCACATGAAAATTCCACTTTACACCCTCGTCCTGCTAACTCTTCTTAGTTGCTCTGGCAAGGAAAAAGCAAATCAGGCAACCAACTCCACTTCGGGCAAAGCTACGACGACTGATACGCTTCAGCCCCCGGTAGCTATCTCTGAACAATCGACAGGGCAACAAGAAGCCCCCGAAGGCGCTGGCACATGGCGATACGAGAGAACAACTGATAGAGTAGGAAATCCCGTTTATAAAGCGTCGATTACCTCTCCTCGCCTACTCGAATTTAGCTTCCCATACGCTGGCGGCTCCATCGCGACGCTGACCATTCGGAAGCGGGAAAGTGGCACCCATGTGTATATTCAGGTATCGAAAGGGCAGTTTAACCGAAGTTTTCAGGGCGGAAAAGCTGACGTTCGGTTCGATGGGAATCCTGTTGTTCCATATGCCTTTTCAGCCGCCGAAAACGGCAGTGCCAACATTATCTTTTTTGACTCCGAAAAAGCCCTGATCGATAAGTTGAAAACCACAAAAAAAATGACCGTCGACGTGGCTTTTGCAGGACAGGGGCAGCGACAAATTGAGTTTATAACCGCCGGTCTGGTTTGGAATCATTAAATCGGTATCCTGGACGGCCACGTCCGGGTATAAAATAAATATCGATACGCCCGGACGTGGCTGTCCAGGATACAAGTCTTCGTTATGCTTAGACTACCCATTTTAACCGTTATCATGGTCGTGTTGGCCATCGTTCTCTTTTTTCGAAAAGGACGTCAATCGCTGACAATTCCAGCGGGAAAAGGTTGTGTAGTACCCAAAGAGTGGCTGGTCAACAATCCACATCCGGTCACGCCTACCGAACACATTCGACCCGCCGATCAGACCTTTCTGACGTATCCTGAGTGGTTTCTGGTACACAGTCCCGCTGAAATAGCCGATTATGCCCATAACCATACAACCACAACCTTCCCATACATCAGTCATGTCTGGCAGCTCTGGCAAAGTTATGGCGTTGTGTACGATCAGATTAAGGGGAGCTTCGCCTTCAATACCGGCTACCACATTATGATCTGGGTCATTGGCGTTAGTACAACGGTCGAGTATGCGCTGAAAGCCCTTTACGAAACAGTTATCGGTCGACTCACCAATCCGGCAAATGGAGCTGTCGTGACCGATGAAGATAAATTTAACGCCCAGTTCTCTCAGGATTACGTCGACTTCATCCGTGAATTGCCCTGGTACGAATTCGATTTCAAATCCCGAATTCCTACATTATTCAGCGGCACTTCGTTTTGGGGACCACATTTCCTTCGCAAATGCGAACGCAAATACATGCTGTTAACCGAATTACTGGTAAAATCCGGTTATGGCTACCTCATCAAACTCGGCACCAAAGCCTCTTACGATGAAGCCCTTCTGACAACCGCTGTTATCGTCGACAAAGCGCCCGAAACGATTCCTGTGGCTTCTAAGGCTCAGCTTTTGAAAACCTATCCCGATGGTTCAGCCTTATTGATTCTGCCTCGCTATGAAGCATTTAATCCAGCGGTTTCGGCGCTGGTACAACAAGGCGTGACGTTCCGGGAAATAGCAGGAAACAATTCTGCCTTACTCCTTACCATTCTATCACCCGAAACCTGGCACCCCAACTCGGCGGACTTTCGGGTAGTTTTCACACAACCCATTGTCACCAAACCTGATCTAAAGCGAGTAGCCCTGGTAACAACGGTAGGCTCGCTGGATAAAACCATCCGATACGTGAACGAGCAGGACGTGAAGATCGAGCATGTTTATGATTATTGAGACGATGCTCTTAATCAGCTCTCATCCCACATTGAAAACCAATATTAGGGTGAGAGCTTTTTTTGCCCCATTAGGGGCCTAACAGCGAAGCGTCGGTAGCTAAATGAGTCTTCAGAATATTCCGCGTGCCGTCAGGTACGCAATTAGTCTGTACTTGACGGTCATTTAGCCACTGCCATATACTCTTGACAGGCATTATGATGCCCAAAAATTTCATTCGAGCGATTTAAACAAATATTGTTCATCGTATTCAACTTCGAATGCATCCAGAAATCGTCGATATTCTTCTAAAAATGTGCGTGTTCGATGGTGCTCCTCCTGGTTTGCAATGTAATTGATTACGGCAGGTAATTGACTCCTACCATATGAAAACGCACCATACCCTTCTTGCCAAGCAAACCGACTTCCTGTAAGTCGTTGGTCGTTAATCCACTGAGATGAACCCTGCTTTAGTTGTTGCATCAAGTCAGAAAGCGATTGATTGGGACGCATACCGATCAGAATATGTACATGGTCAGGCATCCCATTGATTGCCAGCAATCTATGATTATGGTTGTGGATAATGCCTGTCATATAGCTATATAAATCGTATTTCCATCTGGGTGCAATGATGGCAGTTCTATGTTTTACGGCAAAAACCAAATGAAGATGGATCTGAGTGTATGTATTAGGCATGACCGGTGGGTTATATTACAAGTCAGTAAACTTTAGCCCATTTGACGGCCTCACTTCATACTTGTTACATCTAAATTGAGCAAAGTTGCGTGCCTGACGGCACGCAGGACAATTCTGAAGACTTATTTGCTACCGACGCTTCGCTGTTATATCCCTACGGGACAATACAGCCGCTATTTCTATTTCCCGATTTCACAGTAATATCAGAGGTACATATTCACCTTTTACAGGTTTAACTACCTTTTAATTAACCTACTCAATATGCGGTAGTTATTAATCCAAAACAGGAATAAAACCTGAATCAAATTAATTCAATGCATATGAAACGGTTATTTTTCGTCGCTGCGTTCGCGCTGGCGGCCAGCCTAACCCAGGCACAAAATGTTACAGTAGATAGCGAACTTCGGCCAAATATTGACTTCAGTCACTTCAAAAGCTATGCATGGGCTGTGCAGCCAACCAGCAAACAAGATGCAGGAAACACTTTGGCCTTGAAAGCTCAGATGCGGGATGCCGTGGCCAATGCCATGGATGGTCGTGGTTATACATTCAACCGGCAATCGCCCGACTTGATTGTTAATTTCCGGGTGCTCGACCAACCTACAACAATCAAAGGTTATACCGAGGGTAGCTCTTACTTCAACACAAATGATGTACAAAGCCTTGGCAAAGAAAAGGATATTGTTGTGCAGGCAGGCACGATTCTGGTAAACCTCGTTGACGCCAAAACCGATGAGGCTATCTGGCAGGGAATCGCTTCGGGTTTAATAACAGCAAACAACAGAGATCATCAGGAAGGCAAAATTCGGGAAGCCGTTAACCTGATCTTTAACAAATACCCTTATCGGGCCGATAAGTTTTAGTGTGCTTTTAGTACATGTAACAGCGCGTCGTTCGAGAGAATGACGCGTTTTTTTGTTATGTCCTACAAAGCCACTTCATCAACTTTCAGAATGGTCACCTTCAAGGTGGTCAACGATTTGATGATGTCGAACAGGTGCGTAGGCAACAAAATAATGAACGGGAACATCCGTGTCAAAATAGATCATTCATTCACTTCGTCAATAAGATTATTTATGTCTATGCCGGGTTGTAATGTAACCGGGACCTGTTCTGTCAGCAACCGGAGTTCTTCCATACGCTTTACCAGAGATTGTTGCTCAACTACCTCATTAGCAACCTCTTCTACACGAACCCGAATAGTTTTTCCAGCAAAAAAACGGGTCAGCCGTTCAGCAAACTGCATCCGGTCTTCTTGTGCATCTAATACAAACGTCGCTTCCATAATCGTATGTGATTGACTGTCGGCAAGATAACGAAATTTCAACTTGCTTTGTGCGAATCGACATTCAGCCTGTTTCGGCAAAGGCTCAATTCGGATTTCAAGTTGATATTTTGACCAAAAACCCATATCTTGCTGATTATTAGATACTTAACGCAATTTGATGATTGTTTGCAACTTACTGACTATCAGCATAGTTTCTTGGCACCAACTTGAAACCCGAATTGAGCCATATATAATTATGGGCTATATTAAAGAACCAGAAGGAGTTGATTTCTTAATTAACGGTGAACCTTTGACTGACCAACAAAAACAGGACATCAGTGAGTTTATTAAAGCTGACAAGGCTGAAAGAGCTTTACAAAGCACTCAGCATAGAATTAAAAAAGGGCGCAACCTCCGGCAAAAACATCCTGCCTGATAACCACATAGGCCTACAGAAAGCTCGTCAACAATCATACCTGCTAAACCCAAATCAATAGCATCAAACTAACCAATCTTGGCTTACATTGGTAAGACTCATCTTTTGAATCTCATTTCCATATGCCATCGAAAATTCTCCATTTTCGGATAATGCGTTTCCCCAAATGGCAGCAGTAACGATTTCCCATGAAACTGTTTGAGATTATACGGACTGGCTACATTGTCAGCCAATGAGGGGGATACAACTACGCGTAACTGTTCATCAACGCCAATCATCCCTCGGTCAAAAGCAGTATGCAGATTTGGGCAAAGAGCAATCCCATTTGTGACTTTGTCATCGCCAGCAATGCTGATCGGTACAATATGGCAGGCTTCTACTAACGTGGAGCCATCAACCGCAATAACTTTCATACCCGAAATAGCACACCTGAAATCGTAAACCTTCGGTACCAGTTTCTTAAACAAGCCACCCCGAACAAAACGTGTTTCTTCATCGTCAGCAGACTGCGGCAGCATAGGTTCATACGCTACTGCTTTCTCATTCAGCAAATACGCTTCCAAGTCGTTCAGATAACTTCGTCCTACACGCTTTACACGTAGAAAAGCAGTTTTACCGTCAGGAAAGTAGTGGCTAAGTACCGCATTAGTAAGCTGTAACCGGGCAGCATCATTAGCCAGTAGATTAAACAAATCGACAGCAAAATATCCGTATTCGATTCGGTCGCTAAGCGTCTGAACACTACGAATATAGGTATCCAGCAATGTTCCCTGTTGGGTTTTTACAAACCAGAAGCCATCACTTTGAAGGAAAAAAAATGGTTGAGTAAAGTCGTCTTTATGCGCTGTCTTTACCAATAATGAAAAGTTTTCCTTAAACGTAGCCACTAACTCAGGAGTGATCGTTACCTGATTATTGGTGATTACCTGTTTATCAAACAATTCGAGAAGGGTAATGAGAAAAACAGGTTTATGGGGCGCTTTCCCATACCTTGTACCACCTTGCTTTAGTTTGGTAAATTTTCGAGTATATGTTGTTAACAGAGCTTGGTCAAACAAGAGCATCATGGTTTAGAGTACTATTAATTGAGTAAATATAACATTGCTGCGGCAGGATTGCTCGACTCCTCTTTTTGCCTTATTTTTATCGGCTTACTACCCAATTGTCCGAATACAATACCATGAAAAAACAATTCCTCGCAATTATCTTACTTACCCCGATGCTCGCGGTTGCCCAACCAAAAGCAAAGAAAGCCGTAGCGACCGCCGTTGATCCTGATAAGAAAACCATCATTACCAACCTAGATAGTCGGTTTCAGGAATACGCCGGTATTTCGAAGCAAATCTGGAATTTCGCCGAACTGGGCTATCAGGAAGAGAAAAGCTCGGCCCTGCTAGAAGAACAACTCAAAAAAGAAGGCTTCGATGTGCAAACGGGTGTGGCAGGCATTCCAACGGCTTTTGTGGCCACCTACGGGTCGGGCAAACCGGTTATCGGCATTTTGGGTGAGTACGATGCGCTGCCCGGCTTAGCGACCGAAGCGAAACCCGAATTTACGCCTATTGCGGGTCAGAAAGGCGGGCATGGTTGCGGACACAACCTCTTCGGCACAGCGTCGATGGCGGCTGCGGTACAGGTGAAAGATTGGCTAAAAAAATCAGGCCACGCTGGAACGATCAAAATTTATGGTTGCCCCGCCGAAGAAGGCGGTTCGGCCAAGGTATATATGGTTCGCGAAGGGTTGTTCAAGGATGTCGATGTGGTGTTGCATTGGCACCCCGGCGCTCAGAATGCGGCCGATGCGGGCACATCGCTGGCCAATAAAAATGCGAAGTTCCGCTTTAAAGGGATTGCCGCTCACGCAGCAGCCTCGCCCGAACGGGGTCGGTCGGCGCTGGATGGGGTTGAAGCAATGGACTATATGGTCAACATGATGCGGGAGCACATTCCATCCGATACCCGTATTCACTATGTCATTACACGCGGTGGCGAAGCACCGAACGTTGTTCCAGCCTATGCCGAGGTCTATTATTACGTTCGGAACAAAGACCGGGCCGTGGTGCAGAGCGTTTGGAAACGGATTGAAAATGCAGCCGAAGGTGCAGCTAAAGGAACAGGCACTCAGGTTACGTGGGAAGTTTTGGGCGGAGTGTATGATTTGCTGCCTAACGTAACGCTGGCCGAAGTGATGCACCAGAATCTGCAAACGGTTGGCGGTGTAAACTATACGCCTGAAGAAACGGAGTTCGCGAAAAAAATCAGCGAGTCGTTTGGCGATCAGAAAGTGCCCATCGAGAATGCTGCCAAAGTGAAAGATTTCCGCGATGCATCCGAAAGCGCAACCAGCGGTGGGTCTACCGACGTGGGTGATGTAAGCTGGGCCGTACCTACCGTGGGTCTCTCAA
This sequence comes from Spirosoma litoris, assembly GCF_054776755.1. Classification (NCBI taxonomy): domain Bacteria; kingdom Pseudomonadati; phylum Bacteroidota; class Cytophagia; order Cytophagales; family Cytophagaceae; genus Spirosoma; species Spirosoma litoris. The sequence goes on from NZ_BAAHBI010000042.1 coordinate 271,845, forward strand.
CCGCTACCTGGGTACCGGGTTCATCGGCGCATAGCTGGCAGTCGACAGCCGCCAGTGGCATGAGCATCGGGCAGAAAGGCATGATTGTAGCCGCCAAGACACTTGCCCTGACGGCCCTGGATCTGTACAAAACACCAGCCCTCATCGAAAAAGCAACGGCGGAGTGGAAACAGAAACTCGGCCCCGACTTTAAATACGAAGCGTTACTTGGCGACCGGAAACCCGCGTTGGACTATAGAAAGTAATGAGTGAAAGAGCGATTGAGTGAAAGAGTGAATGTCCAGTTCCCATAAAGTGCCTACCTTTGTGGCAGAATTTCAATGAGCGAATGAGCGAATGAGTGAATGAGTGAATACCATCCGGTTACTCATTCACTCATTCACTCATTCGCTAATTCACTCATTAAACATGCTCCGAACGCACACTTGCGGGGAACTCCGCCTTTCTAACAATAATCAAACAGCTACACTGTCTGGCTGGGTTCAGACCATTCGCGATAAAGGTGGCGTGTTGTGGATTGACCTCCGTGACCGCTATGGTATTACGCAGCTTCTGCTCGAAGATGGTCAGACAGCGCCCGAACTGTTCACCATTGCCCGCTCGCTGGGCCGCGAATTTGTCCTGAAAGCGACCGGGACAGTGATTGAACGGAAGTCCAAAAATCCGAACATTCCAACGGGCGACGTTGAATTGAAAGTAACCTCACTGGAGGTGTTAAATCCGGCCAAGTTGCCACCGTTCCTGATCGAAGATGCGACCGACGGGGGCGACGATCTCCGCATGAAATACCGCTACCTCGACCTTCGCCGGAATCCGGTTCGGAAGAGTCTGGAACTTCGCCACCGCATGGCCCAGCAAACGCGGTTGTACATGGACGGCCAGAATTTTATTGAAGTCGAAACGCCGGTTCTGATCAAATCGACGCCCGAAGGCGCACGTGATTTTGTGGTGCCAAGCCGCATGAATCCGGGCGAATTCTATGCGTTACCCCAATCTCCCCAGACATTCAAGCAGTTACTGATGGTATCAGGTTTTGACCGGTACTATCAGATTGTGAAGTGTTTCCGGGATGAAGACCTTCGTGCCGACCGTCAGCCAGAATTCACGCAGATCGACTGCGAGATGTCGTTTGTGGAGCAGGAAGATATTCTGAACATGTTCGAGGGGCTGGTACGGCATTTGTTTAAAGCCGTAAAAGGAATCGACCTGGACACCGTGCCCCGCATGACCTATGCCGACGCCATGAAGTTCTACGGTTCCGACAAACCCGACACGCGCTTCGACATGAAGTTTGTTGAGCTTAAAGGCACCTTCGACACCGTCGATATGACCTCGGGCAAAGGCTTTGGCGTGTTCGATTCGGCCGAGTTGGTTGTGGGTATCAACGCACCTGGTTGCGCACACTACACCCGTAAGCAACTGGATGAACTAACCGATTGGATCAAACGGCCACAGGTTGGTGCAAAAGGGCTGATCTATGTTCGCTATAACGAAGATGGAACGCTGAAATCGTCGGTTGATAAGTTTTATTCGGAAGCAGATTTGCAGGCATGGGCAGTCCATTTTGGCGCCAAGCCCGGCGATTTGATGCTGATCATTTCAGGCGATGCCGCAAAAGCCAGAAAACAACTGAATGAATTGCGTCTGGAAATGGGTACTCGTCTGGGTCTACGTGATCCAAACGTGTTTAGCACCTTATGGGTACTCGACTTCCCATTGCTCGAATACGGCGAAGAAGAACAGCGTTGGTTTGCGATGCACCACCCATTCACATCACCCAAGCCCGAAGATATTCCACTACTAGACACTGACTTAGGTTCAGTACGTGCCAATGCATATGACCTGGTTATCAACGGCACTGAAGTTGGCGGTGGTTCTATTCGGATTTTCAACCGCGATTTACAGGCTCGGATGTTCAGCATTCTGGGCTTCTCCGACGAAGAAGCAAAAGCGCAGTTCGGCTTCCTGATGGATGCCTTCGAATACGGTGCCCCCCCACACGGCGGTATTGCGTTCGGTTTCGACCGGTTGTGTTCGCTCTTCGGTGGTGCCGATTCGATACGTGATTTCATTGCCTTCCCGAAAAACAATTCGGGTCGCGATGTCATGATCGACTCGCCATCTGTCATCTCTGACAAACAGTTGGAGGAGTTGAAAATCGCCACCGTAGCGAAGTAAATTATTTGTAGGGCGGACATCTTGTCCGCATAGCTAAATGAACTAAATTTGGCTATGCGGACAAGATGTCCGCCCTACTTTTTACTCAAACTCCCACTTACTCACCCAAGGGTCGCGCGTTTCTTTTTGAAATCGCTTCAACTTAGCTTGCATTCGGCTCAGTACCTCTTGGTATTTTGGATTACTGGCCAGATTATGCACCTCTTCGGGGTCGGTTTGCAGGTCGTATAACTCAAAGCGTGGTCGGTGTAAATAGGCTTCTACCGTTCGTTTCCCGTAGACTTTCTGCTTCGTCCGAAGAATGTCCTGCCATGTATAGGACTGATATAAATCGAGCGCCATTGGGTAGGTTAGCTCGTGGGCAATGTTGAAAATCAGCTTATACCGTCGTTCGCGAACTACGCGCATGGGATAATACATCGTAATTTCGTGCAGCGAATGCGATGCGTAGACCTCGTCCCAACCAGCCACCCGCTCCTGCTCAATAATATCCTTGAACGAACGACCCTGTTTAGCTATTTTACCAGTTTCAATGCCGGCAAAATCCAGGAGTGTAGGCGTTATATCGACCCATGAAATCATGGCATCCTGGACAAAACCAGGTTTTTGTGGTTTGGGTAGCTTCACTAGCAAAGGCAACCGCATACCCGGTTCATACAAATTCGTTTTCGAACCGGGGAACGGAGCACCATTATCGGACAGGTAGATAATCAGCGTATTGTCATACTGGCCCGTGTCTTTCAGGTACTCAATCAATCGACCGACACCCTGATCCAGCCGGCTGATAGCTTCGTAATACTGTGCCAGCTCAGCCCGGCTGGCTCTGGTATCCGGCATATACGGCGGCACAAGAACATCGCGTGGTTGATAGAAATGATCGCCTACCTGTGGATAGCCGCCGGGTTTATTACCAAACAGATTCGGTTTTGAGCCATCAAAAATAGGTTTTCCATCAGGTGCTACTGTATTGCTACGGTGCGGATCATCTGTAGCGAAATACAGGAAGAACGGCTTGTCTGATTTTTCTTCAAAAAGCGGATAGCATTTCCGAGCCATCTCTACCGGACTCCTTCCTATCGAAGCCGGGTCATTAACGCCACCAGCCCCAAGAACCTGCTGAAAATGATAGACTTTCTCAGGGGCCACATGCAGTTTTCCGATACGGGCCGTTCGATACCCAGCCTGCTCTAGCAAAACGGGTAATGATCGTACCGTATCGAACGAACTGAAATGGTGTACCTGATGCTCCAGTCCATACATACCATTCGCATGGTTATGTACTCCCGTCAGCAACACCGAGCGACTGGGGCTGCAACTAGCCGTCGTGCAGAACGCATTCGTAAACTGGGTCCCGTCGGCAGCCAATTGGTCAATGTGGGGTGTCCGAATGGTTGGTTTCGGCCCGTTTTTTTCGCCGTAACAACCAAGAGCTTCACGACCGTGATCATCGGCAACAATCAGGACAATATTTGGGCGTTTGTCTTCTAATTGGTACACTATTTTAGCAGGCTGATGCGGATTATCTGTCACTTGATCCACAAATTCTGTTGGCATGAACGTGTAAACTCCAGTCAGTAAGCCAATCACAACACTGCTAAACCTATATTTCATAACAATAGCCAATTAATGTCTTTCTAAAGCGCCCTCTGCTCAAGACAAACTTCTTTTTAATTCGGGAGATTTCCCATGTACCTCTTCATTTCGGAAAAAACTTCTTACTAATTACGCAAGGGCAAAAAGTAATATAGAGACAAAGGCATTAAAATAAGGAAATAAAACAATAAAGAAAGGCATAAATATTGCTTACTTAATAGGTGTTTTTATATACTAAATTATCCGCAAGCTATTTTTCTATGCCCATTTCTACTTGCTGTCGGCTACTCGTTGGCCTATTATTTATTTTCCAATCTGCATTCGTTTTCGCTCAAAATCAACCAACTCCTTCAGAACGAGATACCCTTCGTCGAATTGCCGAGGAAGAACAAAGACGATTGATTGACCCTGCAACTGGCACAGTACCTTATGAACGACTTGACCAAGCTCGTCGGCAACTAAACAACCAATCGTCAACGGCCAATGGGGGGCCATCGGCTCAGAGTGGTATTCCTGGCATAACCTGGCAGGAACGAGGCCCCAGCAATGCCGGAGGTCGCACTCGTGCCCTTCTGTTTGACCCCAATGATCCGGCTCATAAGAAAGTATGGGCGGGTAGCCCGGTAGGGGGATTGTGGTACACTAACGACATTACCGACGCGAACACAGGCTGGACGCCCATTAGTGATAACTGGGAAAATACCATCGTCACGGCCCTTGCCGCCGACCCTTCGAATCCACAGATAATGTATGCAGGCACAGGCGATGTCTATAACTATGTAACAGGTGGTGGTATCTGGAAAACAACGAATGGAGGCACTACCTGGAGCCGATTAACAAGCACGATTCCAGGTGGAAATGCGCCGACAATTAATTACAGTTTGGGCTATATACAGCGTATTGTTGTCAACAGTAGTGGGCAAGTGTTTGCCGCCACGCGATTGGGAATTGTACGTTCGGTGGATGGCGGTACTAGCTGGACGTATGCTTTAGCACCCAATCAGGGTATTGGTGCAGGCAGCAACACCAACAACTATTACAACGACCTTGTTACAGACCTGGAACTAGCGACGGATGGCATTTTATACGCGGCATTCAATCCTAGTCGAGTCTTCAAATCAACCAATTCCAGCGGTACTACCTGGACCGAAATCACGCCTACTGGTATCACTGGCGAACGTACTGAATTAGCCTTAGCTCCCTCAACAAACGGAGCGGTGCAAGTAGTCTACGCCATATCGAGAGCGTATAATGGCGTTAATTATTATCAGGATATCAAATGGTTCAAGAAAAGTGCCGATGGTGGCAGCACCTGGACAGACCTAGCAATACCTAAATATGGCGGCAGTGATCATTTTAGTGAAGGTAATGGCAATTATGCACTGAATCTTGTGGTCAACCCAACCGATGCAAACACGGTTTATGCAGGTGGTTATGACTGGTTTCGTTCTGTAGATGGTGGAAATACCTGGAGCACTCAACTCAGTAATAGATATCTACATCAACAAGGACTCTGGTTTCAGCCAGGTAGTAATACCAACGTAGCCTTTGCCGACGGTAAAGGGATTCGATGGTCAACCGACTGGGGCAACAATACGGTCTCGGTCCCAACATTTGTAGAGCGGAATGCGGGTTATCGGGCAGCTGAGGTTAATTCCGTGTCGATGAAGGCAAGTGCAGGCAGTCCTTACCTGCTGACGACCAGCCGGGCTGGTGCGTTTAAGTTAACAACAGCAGGTTTAGCAGAAGGCTCCCTTTTCTACACTTATTCAAATCCCATGGGGCTCAGTTTTATTGATGAAGATACGCCTACAAATCAAGTTTTTCTCACTAGCGGAGGCAGTGTTTATTATTACGATGGCTCGTCTCTTCAATACCTGATCGGCTTAAATAGTAGTGGAGGAGCAGCCGATTACGATAGTCAATCAAATACACTCTATGTTGCCGATTACACTAGTTCAACCAGCCAATACACCATTCGCAAAATGGTCGGCATTGGTTCGTCAACTACCTCTACGCAATTATCCCTGACAGGTTTGACGAACTCGCCATCCTATTTCAAATTAAGCAAAGATCGATCAGCTCTTTTCGTTGGCAATTATCCAGGCAAGCTTTACAAAATCACGAATCTCAACCAAGCTACCCCCACTGTTACAGCTATCGACAATGGGGCTCTGCCTCAATACACAACCATATCCTGTATTGATGTTGGCGCTACGGACAATGAGCTGCTGGTGACCATCTCGAATTATGGGGTACAATCGGTATGGTATACAAACGATGGAGGAGATCTCTGGACAGGAAAAGACCAAACCAATTTTGGCTTACCCGACGTACCCGTCCGAACGGCCCTTTTCAACCCTCAAAATCGAAAACAAGTACTTCTAGGAACCGACGTGGGAATTTGGTCAACGACTGACATTACAGGCTCAAACCCTGGCTGGGCAACGTCCAGTACAGGCTTAGGCACCCTACAAGTCAATCAATTACGCTACCGGGCCTCGGACGGGCGTATGTCGGCAGCGACTAACGGACGGGGTGTATTTACGTCCGATGCCTTTGCTATCCCTTACACGTTACCTACAGTTTCAATTACCAGCATTTCAAACACGAACCTTTGTGCTGGCAACACGTTTACGGTATCGTTCAGCACGGCAGGGCCAGCCTTTGGCACAGGCAACACCTTTGAAGTCTGGTTATCGGATGCTAATGGAAGTTTCACAAACTCCACAAAAATCGGCAACGGTACTACCAGTCCTATTTCGGCTACTTTACCAAGCGGTTACAGTGCGATGCCTTATGGTACAAATTATCGAGTTAAGATTATTGCTACTAACCCTGATGTTGAGAGTAGTCAGAGTGGTGCCTTAGCTATTGGTAATTTAAGTTATATTTCAATATATGACCGACGCAGCGAAAGTGGGAGAAATTTTACAAGTGGGGACATCTGCCCCGGAAGTTCAGCCCGATTAATTTCCTATATCTTTGGTTATAATGGATCACTGGCTACTACCGTCGATTCTTACCAATGGCTTTTGAACGGCAATCCCATTAGTGGTGCTACAACATCTACATATGTAGCACCACAAGCCGGAAATTATACAGTTATTGTTAAGCAGGCTGGTTGTACAGTTAACGCTGGGCAATCTTATAATTTAAATACATTCCCTCTCATCTTTGCCTCTATACTTTCACCGACGGCCCCTCAATGTATCAACAGTCAGATAAAAATGGCTAGCGATTACATTGGCGAAACGAGCAGTTATCAGTGGACGCGTGATGGAGTTAATATTGTTGGTGCAACCAGTTATACCTATACCGCAACCCAAACCGGAAGCTATGCCATTCAGCTATCGGACGGCAGTTGTCCGCCTACTACTTCTTCGTCTAGCTTCCTTCAATTCGGACAATCACTTTTTGCTCGTGCTTATTTAAGCACGCCGGCTGATTCACTTATTTGCATTGGTGCTGGCTATGGTAGTTATATTTATGCTGATTTACCAACTCAATCAGGTAACTATTCCGTTCAGTGGTACCGAAATGGAGTGGCCATTTCTCCCATGGCTCCTTTAACAACATCCAATAATTATTTCTTTGCTACACAGCCTGGCTCATACAACTTCGTCGTAAAGCAAGGGAACTGCGAAACCAACAGCAATATGGTTGTTCTTAGATCGGCAGACCCGCTTAAAATTAGTATTACCTATTCATTTAAAAGTACCATTGCCTGTCTGGGTGAAACCCGTATGTTGTCTGCCAGTATTTTCAACGGCAGTTTACAATGGCAAAAAGATGGAGTAGATATTCCAGGAGCGACCAGTTCAAATTACACAGCTACAACATCAGGGAATTACACAGTGCGCATAACCAGAGGATCCTGTGTCGCCACCTCGCTGCCTGTGTCACTTACCTTTAGCAATACTATCCAACCCATAATCAAATTTAGTACGTCCACGGCAGATGTCTGTTATGGCATCGATTTATATGCTTCTGACATTAATATGAGCGGATATCAGTATCAATGGTATAAAAATGGGGTATTGGCGATCTCTACTACAACCAATTATTATTACGCCGGTCAGTCAGGAGTTTATTCTGTACGTGTCACAAATGGTGCTTGTACAGGCCTATCGAAAGAGATATATGTTACTGTCGGGCAAATGGCAAAACCGGTCTTGTCTATCAATTCCATAACAAATTCATTGTGTCCAAATAATAGTATACAACTGTATGCCAACTCGTCTGGCAACAGTGTATATTGGAAACGCAATGGAGTTACTATAGCAGGTGTAACCAGTTTTTCCTTCTATGCTACTCAATCAGGCATTTACACCGCTGTGGCTCAAACTGGCTCTTGTACTGCCGAATCAGACCCCGTTGAAGTCAAAATCGGTGAACCCACAACGGCAGCTTTGACCGGTAACGCACTTATCACCACTGGGCAATCAACACTCTTACCCGTTTCCTTCACTGGCCCAGCTCCCTGGTCGTTTACACTGACAAATGGGCAATCGGTGACGGCTACCTACCAGAATCCAGCGTTTATAGCGGTATCGCCAACTAGCAATACGATTTATCAGCTGGCGTCAGTAGGAAATGCCTGTGGCACAGGAGCTGTGTCGGGTCAGGCGAGTGTATCGGTAGGGACCGGCAGTGCTGACGTGTCGTTGAATATGGCCGTTAGCAATCGAGTACCAAACGTAGGCGATGTGGTGAGTTATACATTAAGTGCAGCCAATGCTGGTCCACAGGATGCCGTTGGTGTTCAGCTTAGCAGCTTACTTCCAGCGGGTCTTGCGTTTGTAAATTCCTCTTCGCCAGGGCTAAGTGCAGCTAATGGCGTAGTAAGTGCCGATCTAGGAACGATTCCAGCCAACGGGGTAAGTAGTGTTAGCTTTCAGGTCACGCCAACACAAGCGGGTGTTTTTGCGACGTCCGCTCAAATTGCATACTCTGGTACCCCAGATCCAGACAGTCAGCCCGGTTCGGGCACAGGCGATGGCCAGGACGATGAGGCTAGCGTTGATTTACGCACACCTAACGGCGGTGCATTCGTAGCTTCGGCGAATCCCAATCAGATGCTGTTGCCCGTTGTTTTGGGCAATCAGCCTGCAACAGATCCCAATAAAATTGATCTGAGTCTAGGCATGTGGGTGGATAAACTGACACCCGCTGCCTCCGATATTATTTCGACAAGCCTGACTGTCAATAACCGGGGAGGCTCATCAGCGTCATCAATTATTGTACAAGTTGTTCTGCCTAATGGGTCATTTAACGCCCAAAGTCCGGCAGGGTGGATTCAAGTCGATAGCCAGACTTACAAACGGTATATTAACGCCCTGGCAGCTGGGCAGTCAGCAACGGTATCCCTAAAATGGCAACCGGCGGGTAGTGGTACATTGAAAGCACAAATTCTCGATGTTGCCGAAGCTGATTCTGACTCCACACCAGGTAATGGTTATACGAATGGAGAAGATGACGAAGCGTCTGTAACTGTTCGGGCACAATAAGAAATACCCAAAAACGAAGAAGGCTCCGTAGAAATGGAGCCTTCTTCTGTTTTGTTCGGGATTATGAGTGGCCCGTAGGGTCTTCACAGCTTTTTCAATCGACCCTACGCTATAAAGACCCTACGGGCCACTTACAATCCCGAACTTGCGTTAGTTTAGAACTTTCGCTTATTCTTTCCGAACAATCTCCTCCAAAAACGCCCGAAACTTATCGGCGAACTCGGGGCGTTTGAGCGCAAACTCAACGGTTGTTTTCAGGAAATCGAGCTTGTTGCCAATGTCATGGCGCTTCCCTTCGATGCGGTGTGCATACAGGTTTTCGCGTTTCAGCAACAACAACATGGCATCGGTCAATTGGATTTCGTTGTTCTTGCCAGCCGGAGTTTGTTCCAGCATCGAGAAGATTTCGGGGGTCAGAATGTATCGTCCTGCAATTGCCAGGTTCGACGGAGCGTCTGCGATAGCAGGCTTCTCAACAAGCGTGGTTAATTCGAGAATCCGGTCGCTTAGCGAATTCCCTCCCACAATACCATAGCGATTTACCTTATCGTGAGGGACCTCTTCAACCGCAATCACCGAACCGCCATATTGGGCGTAGGTATCGATCAATTGTTGGGTTACGGGAATAACAGAGTCCATGATCGTATCGCCAAGCAACACGGCAAAAGGCTCATTACCAACGTGGTGCTTCGCATACCGAATGGCATCGCCCAGACCGTTCAGTTCGCGCTGACGAACGTAGTGTAGGTTAGCCATGTCGGAAAGTCGACGCATCTCGTCCAGCAATAGCTGATCTTCTTTTTCTTCAAGTCGGGTTTCGAGTTCGTGGTTACGGTCGAAGTGGTCTTCAATGGCCCGTTTACCTTTACCCGTAATAATCAGGATATCTTCGATACCCGAATCAACGGCCTCCTGCACCACATACTGAATGGTCGGGCGGTCAATAATGGGCAACATTTCTTTAGGTTGAGCCTTTGTAGCAGGCAAAAACCGGGTTCCAAATCCGGCAGCGGGAATAACGGCTTTCTTGATCATTTTTAAAGAGCGAATGAGTGAAAGAGCGAATGAGTGAATTGTGCTAACTAGTTTTCGCTCATTCACTCATTCGCTCTTTCGCCTTTTTAAACTACATAAGGCTTAATAACGCGGGCATTAATTTTCTTGAGTTCAACAAACAGACGATTTAGCATGGCATCATCGCGGTAGAGGCCGATGATGGAACCGCCTGACCCGGTAAACGACGATGACGCTCCGCAGGCTCGGGCGGTTTCAATCATTTTACGGTTTCGATCGCTGATGTTATAAATCTGAGAACGCAGGTCGAAGTTGCGATTCACCAGCTCGTTCAAGGCTTTGGTATCCTGGTTCATCAGAGCTTCACGTCCCTGACGGGCCACATCGGCAATGGAATTCATCGTTTCGATCACCGTTGTATCTCCTTTGAGCCATCGAGACCGAACGTCGTTATGCACTTGTCCCGACTGTTTTCCAAGATCGGTATTATAGGCAATGTATAATTTCGGGAGCAATCGAGGATCAAGTGGCTCGTACTGGCCATAGCCCTGCCGTTCTAAAGTGCTGCGGTCAAAATCCATATAAACACAGCCCTCATAGCACTGAATAACCCGATCCTGCAACCCAGCTGTAATCCCTAACTCTTCTGCTTCGGTAGCCAACACCAGGTTCGGCAGTATGGGCTGCGGTATTTCAACGTTATAGAACTGCATCAGCGCCCGAAACGTAGCCACAATAATGGCGCTTGAGCCAGAAAGGCCCACTTGCCGGGGAATGGACGTATTGTACCGGATCGAGAAATTCTGATTAGGCAACCGAATCTGCTCTTTTTCGCAGTATTCAGCAAATTTCTTGATGGCCGCTTTCAGCAACGGAACACCCCCATGATAGCCAAGCATACTAACAGAATCGCGCAGGTGATGCAGGCTTCTGAATACGTTAGTATCCTGAAACTGAGGCTCAATGTTCAGTTCGGGCGATTGGTAAAGCGTTACCGACGCTCCAAAATTACGGACGGTAATGGCAATTGTCTTACCAAAAAATCCGTCAGACGGGTTGCCGAGCATCCCCGCTCGGGCATAGGCACGGGTTTCGATGAGCAAAATAAAAGGCGGACTGACTATCCGCTGGCTTAGCTAAACAATTAAACAACAAGTTTACGAAAGTTTCCTTAGCATCAGTTCAGGAAGGCCAGATTCTAGGGTTGTATTGATTCTATGGACATAAAAAAAGCGATCGAGGGTTTCCCAATCGCTTTGTCAAAGAAGTTATATTCTGGCTTAGTACTGCTTCAATTTAGTTTCTGTAGATTCTTCAGATTCTATTGCTTCTGTCTATCAACATAGTAATAGAATCAAAAAAAACAATAGAATTTAAATTGCTTGAGTACACTAGTGCTGTTCCAATTTAGATTCTATGGATTCTTTTGATTCTATCGACTCTGATTATCAGTAGAATAGGATCAAAAGAAACATCTAGAATCTATTTTATCAAAGCCCTAATTTAGGTCATTCTTTTCAACGCTCGTCTTGTCTTTGTCGTTATATCCTACATTATGCGGATCATAGCCTTTGTTTGGGTCATCGCCTTCTTCCAGGTAGGTGGCATCGGCCCGGTGTAGCAGCGCATCGTCGGAAGGGTTTTCGGCCACTTCGCTCAGTTTTTTCGCGGCTTCATCGCTCATCATATGCCCTTTAGGCACTTCAGAAATCGCATCGGCATTAACATCCCATTCCTGGAAACCGCCCAGGCTTTCAGGAATCGCATCAATTGGCTGACTGCCGCTACGGTTAGCCTCACGACTATCGTGCGTCAGCATCATATTATCACTATCCATGTCCATACCCGACGTTGAGTCTTTGTAGACATTTGTTCCAACTCCCTCTGACTCATGCCCATAATCGGACGTGCCATGCTGGTTCGGATCTTTTGAATAGTACTCAGGATCAATTTTATCGGGATCGAATGGTGATGTAGTTGCCATAACGTTAAGTGTTTTTTTACTATAACCAGAAATGGCGGTGGGTTGTTTTGTTGCGTGGAGCAAGGTGCACGGTGCCAGGAAAGCATAGAAGCCCAATCCGGCTAATTCCCCTGCTCCGCACCCCGCGCTCCGTGTCCCTTCAACTCCTCCAGCAACTGGTCATTCGTTTGCTGAAGTAAGGCAACACGCTCATTGAGCTGAAAAAGCAGGAACTCCACATTCCGTAGCCGTTCTTCGGTTGTAATGGCTGCCGAAGGCGAATTAAGCGTCTTAAACATAAGTCCCTCACCCCGTAGCAGCCAGTCACCATTAACCTGCGGAAAGGCGATCAATATCTTTTCCAGGGTGTCGTAACGTGGCTTTAGCCGACCGTGCAAAATGTGGTATACTTTTTCGCCCCGATGTTCGCCCAACTGTCGGGCAAATTCGAGTACGCTAATATTTAGCGAATCAATTAATTCCTGAAGACGCAGATGAATTGTCATGATGAGCGGAGGGATACGGGACAGAGGGCAGCGAGTGATGGTAACTAAAGACTTATGCTATTTTACACAAAAACAGGTAAATATTCAGGAAATATCTTCCAAAATGGCTTTGTTAATTACACAAAAATATGTATTTTTAAGTCTATAAACAGGGGGCCTAAAAAGGCAAAAGGGACCGCAAAATGGGTCCCCTGCTTGAACAGTAAACAACAAATACTAATGAACACACAAAACAAAAGCCAAATCGAGACAATTCAAAGCGATAGCGCTCCGAAACTGGATCAAAAAATTCACGAATTGACGACTGAGGTGGTCAATCCGAGTGTTGTACGACGCTATAAATACCTCGAAGGACACCCTCGCCAGTATCGATTCGACGCTAAAGAAGGTGTGTTCAACATCAATGGTACCGAAAAATTAGGCCGTACGCTGACTTTTCAACCCATTGCCTGGCGCATTTTCACGGATAACATTCTGAATATGGGCACCAAAAACTGGGCAGAAATTTTCTTTATCGATGATAAAAACTGTGTGTCGGCGCTGCTTTTCCATGGCTATTCGGTCGATAATATTTTCCGCCTGATCGAACCGCTTTACTACGACGACCTTACCCTCGCCGATGTGGTCATCACGGCTGTTGCTGAAAAGAAAGAATACACGAAAGTCCAGCCCAAAGGTGTTTACTACATCGCCACCTTCTCGTACAAAATTGGCGATCCACAGAAAACCGCCGAACTGAAGCAGTTTGCGCAAGATGTAAAAATATTCCGGCAGGAAACGCTGACGGATATCGCCAACATTAAAACGGCGATGAACTATTACAACCCTTTCGTTAATCTGGCCGACGAGCCAGAGTTATTATCGGCAGGTTAAGTCAGTATAGTTTGTTTTTAAGTGCATAGGCGTATTCTGAAAGTGAATACGCCTATGTGTGTTCGTGCCTAAAATCCATTTTTTATGCAGACCTCCCCTATTTCGATGCAAACGGGTCAATCACAACCTTTATTCACACAAGGCGACTTTTATCGGGCACTGCCACGAGTGTCGAACTCGGACTTAACGCGCCTGAAAGAAGAGCATCTGGGCTATTGGTCTACGCCTTCAACCCGGTTTATCGCCGAAAAGACCAAAGTATTTGGCCGGGCGTTTCACCAGCATTTACTGGAGCCCGAAACCGTTGGTACAGTATTATCTCAACTTTTGCCAGATATGGTCGACTCGGCAAACCAGATCGATGCCAATACGCTGGCTCCTGCTCAGGCAAAACAACTCCAGACACTCATGCATACGATTCGGCAGGATGCTTTCTGTCGCCGGTATCTGCGTCAGTCGGAACGAGAACGTGTTGTTTTGTCAACCGAACCCACAACGGGTATTGCCTGTAAAGCCCGTTTAGATTTGGTCTACACCAGCCCTAAACGTCGGAATGCGCTCATTATCGATTTAAAAACGACTTCGGCCCGAACACAGGCGCAGTTTCTGGAATCGTGCTACACCTACGATTACGATCGACAGGCTGCTTTTTATGTAGACAATCTGCGTCATGCCGACAATGGCGAATGGAATACAACCCGCCAGTTTCGGTTTGTATTTATTGGCATCATGAAACAGCGTCCTCACAAGCTTTTTGCGGTCGATGCTACGTCTATCCCCGGCTTTCTGGATTATGGCCGTAAAAAATACCGTTTCTGGCTTCGTAAGTGGCAGGAGGAACAAACCCGACCAGATCTTGTGCCTTCTGCCTGGAGTATGAGTGCGTAATAGTCGTTTACGGTTTATGGTATAAGGTTTACAGTGGCCCAGAGCTCTGGTTACAATACCGCTTACGTCGGCTTACCGTAAACCTTATACCATAAACCCCATACCATACATCGTTATGAACGCTTCTATAATCACCCTTACCACGTCTGAACTCAATTTCAATTGGGGCACTGATGGGCTAGTACTTTGGATTGAGGAATTAGATAGAGTGGACAATGTAGCCGATCAGCTAAGTGATGTGATGGATCGGATCGCTTTTGCTATTGAGCTACAAACGGGCTGGGATCATCGTACGGATGGCAACACATTGCATCCGCTTTATGGTTATCGCTTGCTACTACGGGACGCATCGGGCTGCTGGAATGCCATCCAAACGGATGAAACCGGGCATTTCGCAGGCTTTATCCCGCTCGAAGAAATGGATTACGAACAGGCTTATGACAAAGTCATGTGGCTTGATTGAGTGATTTTTCGTATTACCCTCGCCCCCGGCCCCTCTCCCGAAACGAGAGAGGGGAGTTGTTACGTTTTTTTGGTAGCCCCTCTCCTGTTTTGGGAGAGGGGTTGGGGTGAGGGGACATCCGCTTGTTCATGTATGCAAAGCAATTTCTATCTTTCTGTAGCAAAGTCCTC
The DNA here is from genome assembly GCF_054776755.1 of Spirosoma litoris. Lineage (NCBI taxonomy): Bacteria > Pseudomonadati > Bacteroidota > Cytophagia > Cytophagales > Cytophagaceae > Spirosoma > Spirosoma litoris. Next base: position 287,003 of record NZ_BAAHBI010000042.1, read on the forward strand.
GTCAATTAAATGACTGTCTGAATTCCAGTGGCGACAGGTTTGTCTTGGTTTTGAAAAGCTTACTGAATGACGCCAGGTGCTCAAACCCAAGTTCGTAAGCGATTTCACTGACAGACAAGTTTGTAGTCGATAACTTCTCTTTGGCTAGTTCGATCAGCTTATCATGCAGATGCTGCTGGGTACTTAGGCCCGTCAGTGATTTGAGCAGCCCACTCAAATAATTGGGCGATACATGCAACTCTTCAGCAATGTAGGCAACCGTTGGCAAGCCCTGTTCGGCTAAAGCGCCACTGTTAAAGTATTGGCTCAGCAGCTCTTCCAAACGGGTCAATATCTGATGACTCGATACCTTACGGGTAATAAACTGGCGTTGGTAGAATCGATCAGCATAAGTCAATAGCAATTCCAATTGGGCAATAATCACGCTCTGACTGAACCGATCAATAGTGGTATGGTACTCCTGCTCCATGTAGTTGGCAATTCCCGTCAGCATCGACTCTTCTTTCTCCGAAAGATGCAGCGCTTCGTTGACGGCATATCCGAAATACTCATACTGTTTGATGGTTTTGGCCAGTGTTGTATTCCACAACAGATCTGGATGGAACAAAATCATCCATCCGGAAGGGTTATGCGTCTGATTCTTCTCAAACTCTACGGTCAGCACCTGACCGGGTGCCATAAAATGTAACACGCCATCCTCAAAGTCATGCGGCTGTTGCCCATACACCATTTTTACATGAAAGTTCTTCTTCAAGGAGATCGAGTAAAAATCAAATACTCGTGTGAAGGAACCTTCTGCCAGCGGGCGTCTCAACGTTTCAAGATCGATAACGCTGATGAGTGGATGTTCGGGCCGTGGCAAACCTGCCATACGGTGGAACTCGCTAATGGTTTTGACGCGGGTGAGCTGCCTGTTCATGGTATCACAAGATAAGGCAATTAACTAAAATAGACACTGCCTGCAAGATCATCGAGCAGTGATGGACCCACAGGATGCCAGTCTAAGCGCTCCTGAGTGATTTGGCTAGAGGCCGGGCAATCTATAGTCGCAAAGGCAGCAAACCAGCCGAAATGTGCAGGTGCCTCCTCAGGCGATATGGACACGACTGGGATATTTAGTTTTTTCCCTATCACTTCAGCAATTGCTTTCAAGGTAATGGCCTCATCACCAACGGCATGGTATCTGGCTCCCGCTTCGCCATGCTCCAGAGCCAGACGAAACAAACGGGCAGCATCCAGACGATGCACCGCATTCCAACGATTGAGCCCTTCGCCAATGTAGGCAGCTACACCTTTTTGGCGGGCAATGTTACTAAGAATCGGGATAAAACCATGCGCATCGCCTTCGCCATGAACGGATGGGGATAGCCGGATAGTCGTGGCACGAACGTCCTGTGTAGCAAAGGCTAGGCCGGCAGATTCTGAAACGCGCGGGAATCGTTCGGGGTCAGGCTGACTACTCATGTCTTCGGTGGCCAGTGTGCCAGGACGTACTAGTGCAGTACCCGACGTAACAATAAATGGTCGGTTAGAGCCAGCCAATACCGCACCCATTGTTTCGATAGCAATGCGGTCTATTTCGCAAACTTCCTTAAACCGCGAAAAATCGTGGACAAATCCGGCATGAATTACGCCATCTGCACCGATTGTGCCGTCGCGCAAACTATCCAAGTCCTGCAAATCTCCCCGATGCACCCTGGCACCCGCTGCCAGAAGTTTATTGGCAGACGCTTCGGAACGGGCCAGGCCTACTACGCTGTGACCAGCACCAATCAATTCGTTAACAATAGCAGAGCCGACAAATCCTGAGGCTCCTGTGACAAATACGTTCATGTGCTTTACTGTTTTTAGTAAGACAAAGGTCCGTTGACGTACACTGATCTATTTTGCCGTATCTCCTATTTGTTTAGTCAAATCGTAGCGAGGCATTAAAAACTGTTCTGTCCCCTACAACTTATCTTTCTCCTTCACGCAACCTTTAGCCGTTGATTTACATCTTTAAGCAAAAGTCAAACAACATTAAGAAAGCATCCATGAAAACTTTCGTTACATCCCTACTACTCGCGGTGGTTGCTATGGCGCCTACATTGGCCCAGTCGACCATTGATGCGAAAGATATTATCGCCAAAATCAACCGTAAAGAAGCTGTTTCTTACCAGAACGTGACCGTTACCGGCGACCTTGATCTGACCAACTTAGCTAACCGGAAAGAGATACGGGAAGGCAGCTGGAAAGGCGAGTCCCGCGAATTTTTAAGCGTAGTTGAAGTGCCCCTTACGTTCAAAAACTGCACCTTCAAAGGTAAATTTCTGGCTTATCATACCGACGAGCAGGACGGCAAGCGAATTTTCAACACCAGCAATACCGTTTACAACGCTGATTTTACCGAAGCCGTAACCATTGAAGGCTGTACGTTCGAAGACGATGCGGCATTCAAGTATTCGCGATTCACGCAGCGGGCTATTTTCACCAACAATACCTTTAGCGAAGAAGCCATCTTTAAGTATACCAAGTTTCGTAACGCGGCTGATTTCAACAGTTCGACCTTCCGGAGCTATGCCGATTTCAAGTACACCAACTTCGATGAATCGTCCTCTTTTCAGAAAGTATCGTTTCAACGGTCTGCTGATTTCAAATACACCAAGTTCGAAGAAGTAACCGATTTTCGTCAGGCGCGTTTTTCAGGTAATGCCGATTTCAAATACACGCATCTGCCACGAGGTACCAACTTCGATGATGTTCGCTTCGAAGGCTCCACCGATTTTAAATACACGACACTCGACGGCCGTAAATTCTCACCAAGCCGATAGTTTTAGACAGGTTTAAACACAGAGGCACGGAGAACACAGAGAAAATAATTTATCTCTGTGTTCTCCGTGCCTCTGTGTTTAAACTATTTGTAGTCTGGTCCGCTAATTCCGAAACCCTATCCAACCATTTATCAATCTTCGTGTTTATCAGAACGTTACCACAATCACTCAACGTTTTGAAACGCACAACCAAAATTATACTCGCAATAATCATTCTGCTGGTTATTGCCCGCCTACTACTGCCCTATTTCGTGCTTCGGTACGTCAATAAAACGCTGGCCGACATGGGCGGCTATACAGGTCATGTTAAAGACATTGATATTCAATTGATTCGGGGCGCTTACCAGCTCGATGATCTTCGCATCCGAAAAATAAACGGCAAGATTAAAGAACCCTTTTTATACATTCCCAAAACAGATCTATCAATCGAATGGAAGTCGCTGCTAAAAGGCCGATTAGTTAGCGAAGTGGAATGTTACGAACCCGAAATCAACTTCGCTTTCAGTAACAATGCAGCCAGCAATCAGACCGGTGCCGAGGTCGACTGGACGGCCTATCTGAAAAAACTATTGCCCATTAACATCAACCGGTTTGCGGTTGTGAATGGCAAGGTGAATTTAACCAGCCTGATTACCCAACCTCGGGCCGATTTATCCTTGCAGCGGTTTCAGGGAGAAATTAAAAATATCCGCAACGTTGAAGAAAAGAATAAACTACTCCCCTCGCCAGTTGTAGCCTCCGGTGACGTGCTTGGCTATGGAGGAACGATGAATTTTTCGGCTAATATGAATTTGCTGAAAGTTGTTCCTGACTTAGATTACAATCTTCGTTTCAGCGAGCTCCAACTCGTTAAGCTTAACCCCCTTGCCCGCCAGTACGCCAATCTCGATTTCGAACGAGGCACCGTAAGTGTATACAGCGAGATGGCCATGCTCAACAAAAAGCTCAATGGCTACATCAAACCCCTTACCAAGGGCATGCAAATTTTCAAACTAAACGAGCATGAAAATCGATCTGTAGGCCGCTTTTTCACCGAACTCATTGCGCAGGTTGGTACCGACGTGCTTAAAAATCAGAAACACGACCAGGTTGCTACACGTATTCCCTTAAATGGAACGATTGATAACATTGAAACAGCCGTTTGGCCAACTATTTTCGGTGTTCTACGCAATGCGTACATTCAGGCATTTCGGGGAGAGTTTGACAATAACATCACCGTAAAAGACGCGTTTAAGACGCTTAAAGAAGATTTTAAAGCTAATCGGGAAGAACGGAAGGCCGAACGAAAAGAAAAGCGAGCCAAGAAAAAAGCCGAACGCCAGAAAAAACGAGCTGAACGCAAGGCCGAACGTCAGAAGAAAAAATAAGCAGAATTTCTTGTCTGAGACCTATGGTGGTGTCGGTTACTTATAACCGACACCACCACAGACGCTACCGAACGGTATCAACACGCGTAGCTCCTCCCCGACGCAGTGAATCAGGAGCCAATCGCCGTTGTTTACGGTTTTTAGGCGTCAGGGTATCACTTTTATTTTTCTTGAGTTTAGGCCGGGGCGGATTAGCCTGACGTGTATCTGCTGTTGAGGTCGGTTGCTGGACAGCCGGAGATTGATCACTTTGGGCAACTACGCCCATGCTAACAAGGCTGCCTAATAAAGCAGTAAGCAAGAATATCCGTTTCATAGTATCGTTGAGTTTGTATTTGTATGTAACGATCCTAATGAGAATTCGGTTAGAGTATTGTCGTCTCCTCGTTGATTTCATAGGCCATATTTTGACGATATGGCCTATGAAATCAACCGAGTGATATGGAATTTAATCGGTTTACGCATCTAGGCAGTAAGCAGCCCTCAACCTATGTTTCTGAAACTGTTTCGTAAGCCTAAACCCTCGCCTGACCGCTACCGCAGCGATACGGCTGATTATGTAGCGGCTTATCGCGCTACGGGCGATCTGACCATTTTAGGGGAACTCTATGAGCAGCACATGGAACTGATTTATGCCGTGTGCTTCAATTATCTGCGCGATGAAGATGAGGCTAAAGATGCGGTCATGAATCTGTTTGAACAGCTTGTAACCGACTTGCGTCGGCATGACGTACAACAGTTTGGCCCCTGGTTGCACAGTGTAGCCCGTAATTACTGTTTAATGCAGCTGCGTAAAAGTCAGGCGCATCCTAAAACAGAGCTGGTTACTAATGCCACAGGTGAAGTGGAGGACGAACCGATGCTCAATTTACGAAGTGACGACGCAGATACGCTGGAGTTGGAGGAAGATCTTACCCGTATGGAATCCTGCCTGCAAACACTTCCTGCCGAACAGCAAACCTGCCTGACCTTGTTTTATCTGGATCGGAAAAGCTATACAGAAGTAGCCGAGCTGACTGGTTATGACCTAAAACAAGTGAAAAGTTATTTGCAAAATGGTCGGCGAAATTTGAAAATTTGTATGAGTAAACAAAGCTTATGAACGACCAACTAACATTTGACGAATTAAGGGCTTATCAGTCCGGTCGGCTAAGCGGACCGGCTCGGCACCGCGTTGAGCGGTTGTTGCTGGAAAACCCATTTTATGCTGATGCTCTGGCTGGTTTGGAAGCGATGCAGAAAACGGCGACCAGCGTATCGAGCGGTACAATGGCCGAGCAAATGGCTGATTTACGCGATGCACTTCATCAGCGAATTCATGAGTCGGCCAATAAAAAACGGCTCTGGCCACTCTGGATTGCCACCACCACAGCCGCCATTCTGTTTATGCTGGCCATGGCGATCTATTTTATCTTTTTTGCGCCTAAATACTCCGTCAAACCTAAACCTGCCGCGCCAGCTAAAACGACTGTATTTCAGACTAAACCTGCCAATTCGATCGATCAGCCATGTATTGTTTATAACCCCTCCTAAACGGCTCAGCAGGTTATTTTTTAGAATAAAAAAGCGAAAAGTCTTTTAACAAAATAAAACATTTGCCAAACCTAAGACGTTAAGCGGACATATCAACTTATTGCTTTTACCATGTTTCGCTCAAATTCACTACGCTCCGCTATTCTTTCGTTTGTTCTTGTTTCTAGCTGTTTATCAAGCCTTTTCGCACAGCAACGCTTTAGCGTTGGCCCACGTGTTGGCTTGAATTTATCTAATTATTGGGGTGATGCCGATTATATGAAATTCACCCCAGGTCTGTCGGCGGGCGCCTTTGTTATGTATAGTTCGCTGAATCATTTCGGTATTTCTGCCGACTTCCTGTACTCGCAACGGGGCACGAGCTACAACGACAACACTAAGAAGTTTATTCAGCGAGTTAATTACCTCGAAATTCCGGTTGTTGCCCGCTATTTTCTGACGCTCTCGGGTAATTTCCGACCCAATCTGTTCGTAGGTCCTTCGTTGGGCATCAAACTGAATGCAAAGCGCCTTAAAGGCGACTATCTTCAGGGAACGGGCCCTGTTCTCAATGGAGAAAACAGCGAAGCCTTTAATAACCTGGATTTGGGTGCCACAGGTGGGATTCAACTTAACTGGGGAACGGGCAACCGGCAGCACTTCCTGATCGATGCCCGTTATACACTCGGCCTAAGCGATGTGCAAGGCACCTTACCGAACTATTGGAATCGGCGCAGTTCATTGCAAAACTCGACATTCACCATAGCCTTGGGGTATAGCTTCGGTGTTGGCAAAGAATATCCAAGTCGCTACAGAAGATAGTTACGAATTATGATGCACGATTTTTCGCTGAAGTAAGCCAACGTAAATCGTACATCAAACTTCGTAAATCCCACATACGCCCTCGTCATTTCACCTTTTACGGGAGTGGCGAGGGCGTTTTTTTGTATTTTTGACACTTCACGACCCCAATTTATTTGACTCATGCCCATTTGTCGGTCTCTTCTTGTTGGTTTATTAAGCGTTTTATTGTCTCTCCCGGCTTTGGCGCAAACGACTTCGCCTACCTTTCTTACACTTAATGCGCGCCAGAACTGCTGGGTCGATTCGGTCTTTACCAATATGACGCCCGACGAGCGAATTGCCCAGTTGATTATGGTAGCGGGCTATTCAAATCGGAAACCCGGTTACGAAGACTCGCTCGTGACGCTCGTCCAGAAAAACAAACTGGGTGGTGTCGTTATGTTTCAGGGTGGACCTATGCGTCAGGCTCGCTTAACCAATCGGCTACAAGCCAACTCGAAAGTCCCGCTCCTGATTGCGATGGATGCCGAATGGGGCATCGCCATGCGGCTGGACAGCACGGTTCGCTATCCCTACCAAATGACGCTGGGAGCCATGCAGGGCGCGGGTTCTGATTCGCTGATTTATCAGATGGGCGCTCATTTGGCCAAACAAGCGCGCCGATTGGGCATGCATGTCAACTTTGCCCCATCGGTAGATGTCAACAATAACCCGAACAATCCCGTCATCAACTTCCGGTCGTTCGGGGAAAATAAATACGATGTGGCTCGTAAAGCACTCGCGTATATGCGTGGCATGCAGGATAATCAACTGTTAACCAGCCTCAAACACTTTCCAGGACATGGCGATACGGGTACTGATTCACATTATGATTTGCCCTTAATTACCAAAAGCCGCGCTCAACTCGACTCCCTTGAGCTGTATCCGTTCAAGCAATTGATCAATGCGGGCGCTGCCGGGGTGATGATTGCCCACTTGAGCATTCCTGCGCTCGACACAACCCGCAATAGACCCTCTACGCTTTCACCAGCCATCGTTACCAACCTGCTCAAAAATGAATTGGGTTTTCAGGGATTGGTCTTTTCCGATGCCATGAACATGAAAGGCGTAACAAAATATTTCCCATCGGGCCGCGCCGACGAACTGGGATTGGAAGCAGGTATGGACGTTTTGGAGTTTACCGAAGATGTTCCGGCTGCTCTTTCATTGATCAAACAGGCTGTTGCCGATGGCCGGATGTCTCAGGCTTCGCTTGATGCCCGTTGCCTGAAAGTCCTGAAAGCCAAAGCCTGGGTCGGGCTGGATCAGTACAAACCTATTGATCTGGAGAATCTGGTGAGCGATCTTAATCCGGTTCAGGATGAACTACTCAACCGTAAACTCACCGAAGCCAGCCTGACCGTCCTCAAAAACGAGCGCAATCTGTTGCCGCTCCAACGGCTGGATACGCTTCGAATCGCATCGGTAGCGATTGAAAGCGATAAAGTCACCGCGTTCCAGGAAATGGCGGGCAACTATACCCTGATTCGCCATTTTAACATAACCTCCAAAACGCCGGATTCGACACTGGCACAGGTACGGGATTCGCTCAAAAACTACAACCTGATTCTGGTCGATGTTCATTTGAACAACATCCGTCCGGCGACTAAATATGGTTTGCAAACCAAAACGGCTGGTTTGCTCGGGGAGTTGGTTGCCACCGGAAAAGCGGTTGTTACGGTGTTTGGAAACGTCTATGCGTTAGATAAACTGACCTTCCCGATGGACACCGCTCAACCGAGCCGGAACATCGAACAGGCGCGGGCCATTGTTATGCCTTATCAGCTAACTACCTATACCGAAGAGTTGTCGGCTCAGTTGATTTTTGGCGCGATTGGGGCATCAGGTAAATTACCCGTAACGGTTAACCAACGCTTCCGAATTGGCGATGGTATCAACATTCAACCCATCGGGCGGCTCAAGTACACAATTCCTGAAGAAGTTGGCATTGATAGCCGCTATCTGGCACAACAGGTCGATTCGTTGGTGAATGTTGGGCTAAACCAGAAAGCATTCCCTGGCTGTGTGGTACAAATGGCCCGAAACGGCAAGGTCATTTTCCGCAAAGCGTACGGCAAGCATACCTACGATGCCTCTTTAGGAGCCGAACCGTTGCCTGTTCAGTTGGATGATCTGTATGACATGGCATCGGTAACAAAGGTTAGCACGTCAACTCCAGCATTGATGCGTCTGGTCGATGAAGGCAAATTCAACCTCGACGGTAAAATGGCCGACTACCTGCCCAGCTTCAAAAAATCGAACAAAGCGGATTTGGTCTGGCGTGATGTGCTGACGCACCAGGCTCGTCTGAAAGCCTGGATTCCGTTCTGGATGGACACCAAAAATCCCGACGGGACCTGGAAGCCGAAGACCTTTAAAACCGAAGAATCAGGTCGTTATCCAATTGAAGTGACCGATAGTTTGTATGAATTCAAGAGATACCCGAAAACAATTTTTGAGCAAATCCGCGATTCGCCACTGAACGCCAAGAAAGAGTACGTGTACTCAGATCTCTCGTTCATTTTGTACCCGCAAATCGTGAAGCGCATTACGGGTGTCGATTTTGAAGATTACCTTAAAACGACCTTCTACAAACCGCTGGGCGCTACTACGCTTACGTTCCTGCCTCGCCGGTATTATTCACTCCAACGCATTGTTCCGACCGAATACGATTCACTGTTCCGCAAAACGCTCATCTGGGGACGCGTACATGACGAAGGCGCGGCCATGCTCAATGGCTTGTCGGGCCACGCGGGTTTGTTCGGTTCGGCCAATGACTTGATGAAGGTATACGAGATGTATCGTCAGAAAGGTAGCTATGGTGGCCAGCAATTCATTTCGCAGAAAACGATGGCCGAGTTTACGCGTTATCAGTTTCCGGAGTTGGGGAACCGGCGTGGACTGGGCTTCGATAAACCCTCCTTTACCTATAACGGAAATGCGCCAAAATCGGCAACGAAAGCCAGTTTCGGGCACTCGGGCTTTACGGGCACGTTTGTTTGGGTTGAGCCCGATCCGGCGTATAACCTCACGTATGTCTTTTTATGCAACCGGGTTTACCCAACCCGAAATAATCCGAAACTTGGGAATCTGAATACCCGCACCAATATCGTTGAAGCATTGTATCAGGCAACAAAACGTGGACTGCAATGAAAGACCATCTGATTCAATTACTGAACTACGAACTCTGGGCTAATCTGCGAGTAATCACCGCCCTCGAAAAAATTCAAAACCCACCGGCTCGCGCTCTTGCCGTTATGGGTCATATTCTGTCGGCCCAGCACGTCTGGCTGGGTCGCATCACGAAGGAGTCAGTTTTTGTCTCTATCTGGGAGGACATTCCGGTTAGCTGGATGGCCGAAACCGCCGAGCGTCAGCATCGTCAGCTAACAAGTTATCTGGAAGGGTTAGCTGAGATCGATTTAGGGAAATCCATTTCCTATGCTAACTCGCAAGGCGTTGGCTATCAAAACACCCTGACTGAGATTTTGACGCATACCAGCCACCATGCGGCCTACCACCGGGGACAGGTTGTCCAGCTAATTCGTCCCATGGTGAACGAAGCGCCGGTAACCGATTACATCGTCTGGAAACGGGAAGTTGTTTAATCTGATAGTGCGAACATCTTTCAATTAATTGATTTTTAACCTCTTACCATTAAATTAACGATATAAGCCAAACTCATTGTGTTCATAGTTAGTTAATAGTAACAACCAAGAGCCTCACTGTTACTCATTCACGCATACTCATTCACGCACGTTTAATCTTATGAAGTTGTCGTCAAAAAGCTGGGGCAAACTACTTTTTCTGGTAGCGACAGTGCTCTCTTTGGCGGCAGGCGGGTTGTATTATGTGCTGATCCACAACCTGAAAGACATAATCACCTACGCGATTGACAAAGAAACCAAAGGTGGTTACACCTTTCAGACCAAGAATTTAAGTCTGTCAATCCTGAATAAAACGGTGTCGATTGATGGCCTACTCTTCGCCCGAAAAGACACGACGAATGTACCGGCGTACTACACGGTAAAAATTCCCCAGGCTTATTTGTCCATCGAATCATGGCGGGAGCTACTGATACACAAGAAACTTTTGGTCGATAGTTTTTCGGTTTCGAAGCCTGAGATTGTCATTCACGACTACAAGGTTCATACGAAAAGCCACAATCAGACTCGTTTTCATACGTCGAGCATTCTCGAAAATCTGCAAAAAACGCTGGATCATTTACACGCGAAATCCTTTAACGTTCAGAGTGGATCGTTCGCACTGATCAAACGAAATTCAGCCGGACCTTTTGTCATTAAAGACATTAATCTGGTTGTTCACAACTTTTCGAAAATTGATAACGACAACCGACGCATACTTGGCTCCGACCGAATTGAGGTATCGCTCGGTCCTCAGCAATGGGTGCTATCAGACGGGAAAAATACGCTAAGTTTTCGCGGGCTGCGGTTTGCCAGTGCGACGCAATTATTTGAAATTGACTCGGTTCACTTTCGAAAACCGGCTACCGCCCAAAAAGGAGAAATGAGTCTTCGGGCCGAGAAGTTTTTCTTTAACTCAACGCATTTGCCCGCCGTTTATCAGAAAGGAGAATTGTGGCTCGACACGCTCATTTGCGTTCGACCCATTCTTACGCTGCCTATCGAAAGCCGAAAAGAGCAGATAACCGATACCAGCGGCACCATTCATGCGAACATCAAAACCCTGTTTAAAACGGTAACGATTCGGTATACACAGGTGCAGGATGGTCAGATTTTACTGGCCAGCAAACGAAATCCAACATCGCAGAGCGGTACTCGGAAAGCCAACCTCACCATTTATAACCTAACGCTTAACCAGCAAAGCGATCACTCACTCAGCACCGATAGCGTTAACCTGAGCTTACGGAACATTGCCTTTTTCTCGCCCGATAGCCTGTTCAAGATCAGTGTCGAATCGTTTCAGGTATTGAAGAAAGACCTCATTTTCCGAAATGTGCTGTATGGAACAACGTCTCGTAAAGTAACCGGTAAGGGCCTGACATTCAAGGCTCCCCTACTCCATCTGCACAACATAGATTTTGAAGATCTAATGCAAAAGCGGCTCGTGGCGTCTGCCGCCGAATTGGTGCAACCCAGCATTGTGGTGCTGGCTACGCCCAAAGCTTCTTTACGCCCAAAGCCTTATGTTGCATCGACGGCTCCTCCTAAAAAAGTCGATTTATTCAAGACATTACACGGCTTGGGCGAACTCCTGCAGGTAAATCATTTCCGGATTATCAATGCCAATGCGCAGTATAAATTAGGGGGCGATGCGCCCATGGAAGTGTCCATGAAGAACATGAACGCGACCGTTTTGCTGAACGATTTTTTAGTGAGCGATTCGCTGATTGACATGAAGCATGCTATTCCAAACCTGACCGTAGCGAATGCGCACCTGACTACCAAAAAACTAAACGTTGCCCTGACGAACTACACCCTCTATGGGCAACAACGCTACAATGGGGTCGATAAAATTCAGATGGATCTCGCCAATGGAAGCGTGCTAACGGCTAATAAAGTGTATTGGGAAGCTTTTGCCTGGGATGCCCTTCAACACTCCAAAGACGTTCAGATTGAACTACTACGGGTGCATGATCTGGCCATCGACATAAAGAGCCCAGTAAAAAAGCGTAGTACTTCAACGAAAAACCACGCTCCCGGCCAGCCTAAAGAGCACCTGCCACACATTCACATCGCCCAACTAATGGCAGATCATCTGACGCTGAGAGCGGCTTTATCCAGACAAATTCGGGCCGGTTTTCAGGGCTCAGCTATACGGATCGATAGTTTGACAACGGATACGGGTTATTTTGGCTGGAATCAGATTAGCGGCAAACTGAACGATCTCTACCTCAATCAGCCGGGTGGTAAGCAGGTGTCGATTGCCTCTGCAGACCTCAATAGCCAGCAAATCACAACACTAACCAACCTACGCTATACAGACAACAGTTCGGGTAAAACACTCCAGGTTGCTTTGCCGAAAATCCGGGTTATTGCGCCGTTCAACTCAACTAACTTTTCGACCATTCGTCTCCAATCGCTGCAACTTGACCAGCCCGAAATAAGTCTACTCACGAATGGCCAATCGAAGGTCGAAGGATCAGGCCCAGCCAATGGGTTTGCTATTCCGGTTACCTTTACCCTTCATGAATTGAGGGTTAATGGGGCGAATGTAACCTATATAAATCCCAAAAATGGCGATTCGGTACGTGTTCAAACGGTAGTTGATATAGAAGGAAAGGGGCTCTATGGTGCCAAACAGGAGGCTTTAACGTTTGCTTCTTTACGCGTGTCGCCGAGCACTATAGCGCTCACAAGCCCCCGGCTAAAAACCGTAATCCCATCAGCCACAGTACAGCTAACGAATGGTAAGGTATCGGCCACACAAGCAGGGAAGCCAATACTGATTGGTGATTTGCAGGCTACGCTGACCGCAAACGATCTGCATCCGGTTCTGAAAGCAAAGCGTAGTAATTTCCAAAGCCTGCTTAGCCTTGGCCATCTTACGGCGACTATCGATTTTCCGAGTTTCGTCTGGACAGCCGGAAAAAAAATTGCCTGGGCTACCTGGATGAACCATACGAATCTGGCGGTTAACGATGTGCTGCTGAAAAGACCAGCTACGGCTTTCCAGGCTAGCAACCTAACCTGGACTCCTCAGAATGCCCGTTTGCAACTCAACCATTTTCAAGTAATGCCCACAATGCCCCAGGAGGAGTTTATGACGCCACCGCATTTTCAGGCCGATTACATTACTGTTAAGGGAGAGGAAGCTCAATTCAACGGATTAAGTATGGCTCAGTGGCGCCGGGATTCTACGATTTCGATTCATCATGTTGTGGCCAAAAACGTCACGGCAGATGTTTCTCGGGATAAGCGCCTGCCTGATCCGGACTTTATTCCAGAGAAGCTAATGCCTACACGGCTCATCCGACGGGTGAACATACCCTTTCACATTGATTCGATTTCGGTTGTCAATAGTAACGTTATTTATCACGAAACCTCCAAACTCACGAATCGGGTAGGGAATGTACCGCTGATGAATATCAATGGCGTTCTGAAAAACATTACCAATCGCCCTAGAAAAACGACCGACAGTTTAGTACTAACTGCCAATACAAAGTTGCTGGGGTTAACCATTAACCAACTGCAATACCGGGAATCTTACGGCGATTCGCTGGCAGGCTTTCATATGCAGCTCAACACCTCGGATGTGCACTTGCCCGAGATGAGTTCGATAACAAACCCGATTATAGCCGCCAATCTGGACGGTGGCTACGTGCAGCCTATCATAGCCAGGGTGGTAGGCAATCAGTATGCATCGGTTGGCAATATGCGATTCCACTATAAAGACCTAAAAATCAGCCTACTCAGCCCTGCCGACACAACAAAAAAAACGTTCTTGATCCGCGTTAAAAACTTCGTGATTGGCAAAGTTTTACGCAAGAAAAACGAAACCGATTCCAGCATTTTTTACGATCGAGACCCCCAAACATTTATTTTCGGCTACTGGATCAAAACGATGACGAGTGGCATTTTGACCAGTATTGGTATAAAAAACAATAAGAAATATCGCGCCAATTACCTAAAATTGAGCCAGCAACACCCATTGCCTGCCTACGAATAAAGGGAGTTCCTGTGTTAGGATTTCCTCCTGATCCGCAAGCCCAGTTTATGCATGGGACTATGCACCGGGTTATCGTCGCCGAACAAGACACCCCATTGCGCAAACATATCTGTCCGGTCAAAAATCACTTTCAGAATCGCAATGATGGGCAATGATAAAAACATGCCCAGTATGCCCGCCATATTTCCGCCAATCACAACCCCAACGATGCTGGTTAAGGCATTGATCTTCACCTTAGAACCAAGCACACGGGGACGTAGAATATTCTGATCCAGAAAATGAACGACGGCCACCACCACAAGCAGTTCAATAATTGGTAACCACTCCTGTGAGGAAGCCAGAATAATAAACAGGCTAATCAGCGTTCCCATCACAATACCAACGTAGGGAATCAGATTCAGAAAGGCCAGAATAATGCCAATTAGCAGGGCGTGCGGTATGCCCAACAATTGAAGTGTGCCTCCCAGCAGAATAATGATAAAGGCAATCTGAATTAGTAAGCCAATCAGGTAGCTTTTGATGATCAATTCGGTTTCTCGTAGCGCTTCTTCGACCCGGTCATGGTGTTTGGTTGAGAACCATAAAAACACAAAGCGAATAAGCAGATTTTTGTAAAACAGCAGCAGAAATACATAAATAGGCATCAGCCCCAGCAACACAAAAACCGACGATAAAGACCCAGCCACTTGTCGCAACAAGTCGCCCGTTGCGTTGAGCAATTTGGCATTTTGTTCGTGGAAAAAATCAAGTTGCTGCTGGATGGAATAATGCGTTTTCTGAACCAGAAACTCACTTAGCTCGCGCAGGTGCATCAGAAGTGTTTTCTTGATCTGTGGAAAATCGGCGAGTAGCGCGCGAATCTGGATCGAGAAAAAACCCATAATCACCAGGCCAGACACCATCATGAGCAAAATGGCCAGTAGAATGGCAATCGAATCGGGAAGGCGGCTCTTTTTAAGGAATCGGTAAACCGGCAGCAAAATGATGCTGATAAAAAAGGCCATAATTAGCGGCATAATAACGGCTTTGCCAACCAGCAGTAAGGTCCCGAGCAGGCATAAGCCCAATAATTCAATAGACCGCTTAACCGTTAAAGGTAGTTGATTCACAGACGTATAGAGGCTAAGGTAAACGAATGATTAGTTAACCATCGACATGAATCAATGGTTACGATTATCCCTGATCTACGATTTCGTTATTATCAAATCCGGATCGGCCTTATCTTCGCATTCGCTTTTGGCAGGCAGTGCAGTATGGCCTGTTCGTAAACTTGACGTCAATTCAGTATGAAGTATTTGCTCATCATCACGTTGTTTGTATCTGGTAATGCATTAGCGCAACTTCGCTTGCCAACCAATGAAACAGGCCAGGTTCAGTATCAGGAAATTGTGCGTTTGCCTAATGATAAATTGCCAGCACGTCAGCTAATGAACCAACTCCATGATTGGGCTGAATTTTATTATGAATCAGAATCAGCAGCCGAACAACAGTACGATCCAGAGCATAATATTCAGTTTATCAAGTCGGCCTATCATATTGACAATCAGATCGTACGCTACACACTCACGGTTGAAGCTAAGTTTGGTCGCTACCGGGCCACTATCACCGACTTGATTGCCGAAGATAAAGGAATCAGCGTACCAGTTCGAGCAAGTAGTAGCACAGCTGCCGAACTGGAACGGGCATCGGGGGGCAAAATCACGAACCGAAAATTAATTGAGCAGGCGGCTCAGCAGCAAGCCGAATTATATCGACAAATCGATAAATCCTGTCGTGGTACGCTGGCCAGTCTGAAACAGTATTTGACAACCTTACAGAAATAAGGTCATTAACGGTGCCGGTCTACGCCTATCTGCTCACACCAGGGCAGCACGGGGCAGGTTGAACAATGCGGCAGTGTACCCGTACATATGTGTTTACCAAACGGCATCAGCAGTCGGTTGATCGCTATCCACTGCTCACGAGGTACCTTCGTTTCCAGAACTTTCAGGGTTTGTTCAGGTTGCCTGGTGTACACATAACCCCAACGGTTTACAACCCGATGTACATGAACATCAACGCTGATAGCGGCTTGCCCAGTGGCTACGCCCAAGGCTAAGTTGGCACACTTCGGCCCAACGCCTTTTAGTGATGTCAGGGTTTCGTAAGTAGCGGGCAACGTTCCGTTAAATTCATT
Organism: Spirosoma litoris; assembly: GCF_054776755.1. Lineage (NCBI taxonomy): Bacteria > Pseudomonadati > Bacteroidota > Cytophagia > Cytophagales > Cytophagaceae > Spirosoma > Spirosoma litoris. The sequence continues at coordinate 303,361 of NZ_BAAHBI010000042.1, forward strand.
CACGATCCGCTCGGCAATGCCCAGCATGGTATAGGCTTTCTGATCGGGATAGGTAGTTCCGTACAGCAAGTGAGTTAATGTCGAGACATCGAGTTGAAGAAGTTGTTCTGGCGTGCGTGCCTTTTCAAACAGCCGCAGCGATACAGGAATTGTCGTTTCGTCGAGCGTTCGGATCGATACAATGCATGAAATCAGTTGCTCGAAGAGGCTGTTGTATCCTCGCTCAAACAGATCGAACATAGCCGCTTTGGGATAGGGCTTTATGGCCTCCTCAATATGGGCTAGCACAACATCAAGATCAAAAGGTTGTTTCATTAACTGAGTTTGAAGTTTGTAGTCTGAAGTTCGTAGTTAGTCAATGCCAGAATTAACTACGAACTTCAGACTACAAACTTCAAACCGGGCAACTGGTTTTAAACTTTCACCACAACCATTTCCACTCGCCGGTTTTCGGCCCGTTCTTTCAGGGTTTTATTGGTGTTGATTGGTCGTGAAGGGCCGTAGCCAACGGTTTCAATGCGAGAAGCAGTAATCCCTTTACTGATCAAGTACCGCTTCACTTCGTTGACCCGATTTCGGGAAAGCTCAACATTCGCATCAAATTCACCCACCGTATCGGTATGCCCTTCCAGACGAATCTGCATCGTTGGGTTCGATTGCATCATCGTTGCCAGTCGATCCAGTTCTGGATACGACTCTGGTTTAAGATCATAGCGGGATACATTGAAATAGATGTTTTTCAGGGTGATTTTAGCTCCCGCTTCAATTGGTGCCAGATTAAAATCCCGAGATACATCAATGCGGTTGGTCGCCAGCGTATCGCTTTGACTAAAATAGCCTCTAGCCGAAGCCGTTACAACATAAACACCTCGCCGGTCGATGGCAATTTTGTAGTTGCCTGATGGACTATTGCTCTGAACTGAATCAGCCGGATCGTCCCCCGATGCTTCGGCACCAGACAACAATCGATACGTAACCGTGGCCACAATGGGCTGTTTTGTTTTAGCATCCCGTGTGACACCGTTGATTGCCACAGCTACTGGCGGCTGATCTTCCTGCGGCTGAGCGGGTTCAGTCGGTTTGGGAGTTTCGTCGGGAGTACCAACCCCAGGCGTTGTGCGGGGTTTATAGCGAGGCTGTTGGGGTTTCGCGGGAACAGGTGTCGGCGTTTTTCGTTGCGAATATTTTTCTTTTTGGGGCGGATTGATAATGTGAACACCCCAGAAATTGAAACAGACATATCCTTTACTGTCCCGACATTCATACAGATCAAAGGTGGTGTAACCCGGATCAATCCGCTCGAAATAGGCCACAAAATCAACGCGTTCACCCGGCCGCACAGGTCGACGGGTTTCTTCTGGGAGATTCTCAACCCGAATAAATTTGTACGACCGTTCTCCCTGATTGACGTATAAGCGGGACGTTGGCTGAAAACCAATCTTATTCGTTGATTCCATCTGCATCGAACCACCCCCCGGCTGCGGAATTGCAAACGGCCACGATCGTCTTAGTGAACCGGGCTTTGCGTGCGATTCAAATTTCATGTAAATAATTGTGTACCGATCCGTTAACTCAATACGCTTGATAGTAACATCCTCATCGTTAATGTCGTCGATGCGTGGGCTTTCCGTCGTGTATTGTACCTGTGCACGCAAGCCCGTTACGAGTAGCAGAAGGAATAGGGTGAACAGTTTAAATTTCATTGTTTCCGGCGTTTACTGATGTACCTGTAACGATTAGACAACAGCTCCTGTTTCACCGTTTAATACCTATTTCAAAAAGTCCATATTAAGTAATGTCGGATTTAAAAATAGCGCCCTAATTGTATAAATCGCCAATCAGCTCTATAAGACAGCTCATAAATTGACACTCTTTTATTAACAAATTATACCTATACAGTAAATAGAATTATACTTAAGTAATCCATTTCTTTCCTTCTCTATTTCAAATTAATTTTAGAAACATCAAATCCGGAAAGTATAATTTTTTCAACAATTAAACTCCCAATAAATTACTACTACACAAAATCTACAGGTCAATATTTCAGTATTTTATTCTAAATAAAAATAGATAACATATTTATTATTCTGATTTTACCCGGATAACGTTTACCACGACTCCATTTAACGTTATTTTAATATAAGATTAAAGATTGTACTTTTGTCATTATCACATCTTGTTTTCATTAACAACATTATGAGAAAACTATTACAAATTAGCTTCCTGCTTCTCTGCACAGCTTGGGGAGCTTACGCCCAAAGTCAGGGGATTTCGGGCAGAGTCACGTCTTCGGATGATAACACCGGACTCCCCGGTGTAACGGTCACCGTAAAAGGTAGCACACAGGGCACTCTAACCGATGCAACGGGTAATTATCGGCTTACGGTAAGCGGAAATGCCACCCTTGTGTTTAGTTTTATTGGGTTTTCAAGTGTCGAAGAAGTCGTCAACAATCGGTCAGTTATTGACGTGCAATTGAAGACGGATGTTCGCAATTTGAATGAAGTGGTTGTTACCGGTTATGGCCAACAGATTAAACGCGACTTAACAGGTAACATTGCCAAAGTTCGGGCAGCCGATATTCAGGATCAGCCCGTAACAACCTTCGATCAGGCGTTACAAGGTAAGGCCGCTGGTGTGCAAATCAACGCCGGTTCGGGCAAGCTGGGCCAGGGTATTCAGGTGCGAGTACGGGGGCAGTCTTCGGTTTCGGCATCGAACCAACCCCTTTATGTGGTTGACGGTACGCCCGTTACAACCGACAACTTAAGCTTTAACAGTGCTTCTACGAACCCACTGGCTGATATTAACCCGCAGGACATCGAGTCGGTTGATATTCTGAAAGATGCATCGGCTGGCGCTATTTATGGCGCTCGTGCCGCCAATGGTGTTGTGCTGATTACAACCAAGCGAGGTAAAGCTGGTCGGACCAATATTACATTTGGTGCCCAGTACGGTTCGAGCAAACCTACACACAAGCTGCAATTTCTAAATACGGAACAGTACGTTAAGTTTTACAATCAGGCAGCCGCCAACTCCGACCGTATTGAAGGCCTTGACCCAAGTGATCCAGATTCGTACACGTCCTACATGAAAGGCTTCTACGATACACAGGGGCTGGGCACCTATGGTACTCCCACACAGGCAAGCACCAACTGGGGTGATCTGGCCTATCAGGATGCGCCTTACCAACAGTATGACATTAACCTGAACGGCGGAAATGAGAAAACGACGTTCTATCTGTCAGGTCAATTGTTAGATCAGAAAGGTATTCTGGTTGGCAACGCGTTGCAACGCTATTCAGGTCGTCTTAACCTGGATCATAAAGTATCTGACCGCCTTCGGGTGGGCTTCAATACGGGTTTAACCCGCACGTTCAATCAGCGTATTTCGGCGGATAACCAATTCGACAACCCAATGCAGATGGTTGCCTTGCCCCCAATGACGCCCGCTACTGATCCAACTACGGGTTTACCCGTTGGTACTCCTCCGGGTGATCTGAGCATTCCGGTTTATTACAATCCGCTGATCAATATCGGGAATGCCTACTTCAATACAACGGTTTACCGAAACATCAGCAACGTGTACGGTCAACTTCAGATTATCAAAGGGTTATCTTTCCGAACTGAATTTGGTCTGGACGTACTGAATCAGCAGGAAGAACTTTACTACAACAGCAAAACGCAGCGAAACTTCGGTGCGCCACAGGGCATTGGCCAAAACCGTTATGTACGGGTAGAGAACTACACGACCAACAACTTCTTTACCTACAACACGCTATTTGGCCGTAGCCAGCTCGATCTGACTGTGGGTATGTCGTACCAACAGTCGCAGCAAAAAACCAACTTTACCGAAGGTCGGGATTTCCCATCGGACGCGTACCGACAGATTGCCAGCGCGGCCCGTAAAACCGACGGTAGTTCGAGCCAGACCGATTATCGATTCCTGTCATACTTCGCTCGGGCTAATTACAAATTCGCAGATCGCTATCTGTTAGGATTAAGTGCTCGTGTCGATGGTTCGTCGCGATTTGGTAAAAACAGTCGATATGGGTTCTTCCCGGCGGTTTCGGCAGGTTGGGTATTATCGGAAGAAGATTTCCTGAAGAACAACAGCACGATCAGCTTCCTGAAACTTCGGTCAAGCTATGGACAGACGGGTAATGCTGAAATCCAGAATTTTCCTCAACTAGGTTTATTTACGGGTGATGCAAGTTATGGGACCTTACCCGGTCAGCGCCCATCGCAATTGGCCAACCCCGATCTGAAATGGGAAACCACCAATCAGTTCGATATAGGCGTTGACTTTGGTATCCTCAATAACCGTATCAATGGGGAAATCGACTATTATAACAAGCAAACGTCGGGACTTCTGTTGAGCGTAAACGTACCGGGCACAACGGGCTTTGCCACGCAGTTTCGCAACGTAGGTAGCCTGGAGAACAAAGGGTTTGAGTTTGTGCTTAACACGGAAAACTTAACCGGTGCTTTCCGTTGGACAACGAGTTTCAACGCGGCTACCAACCAGAACAAGATCACCAACTTACAGTCGCAGATCATTGAAGGAGGTATCAATGCGATGAGCCGCGCGGTTGAAGGCCAGCCACTGGGCGTGTTTTTTACCCAAGAGTACGCTGGTGTTGACCCCGCTAATGGCGACGCGCTCTGGTATAAAAATACCACGAATGCCGATGGGTCGGTTGACCGCTCAACGACAAATACGTATAGCCAGGCACAACGCGTGGTTATGGGTAGTCCACTGCCAAAATGGACGGGTGGTATCACGAATACCTTCAGCTATAAAGGCATTAGCCTAAACGTGTTGTTCAACGGCGTATTTGGGAATAAAATCAACTTCTACGGAGTTGGTCGCTACTCATCGGCTAACGGCCGATTTGAAGATAACCAGACGGTCGATCAGTTGGCAGCCTGGACGTCTTCAAACACCAATACGAACGTACCCGAGGCTCGTTTGTACTATAACAACGGGGCCCAATCGTCAAGCCGGTTTATTCTCGATGGTTCGTTTGTTCGACTACGTACGGTTACGTTATCGTATAATCTGCCGAAATCGATCATCAATAAGGCTAAACTTACCAATGTTCGCTTATTTGTAACGGGTCAGAACCTGCTCACCTTCACAAAATATGCTGGCTGGGACCCTGAAGTAAATGCCGATTACATTGTATCGAACATTGCGCAGGGGTATGATTTCTACACAGCTCCACAGGCACGTACGATCACAGGTGGTATCAACATCGGTTTCTAACCCGCACTTCTGAACGAATTAAGAACGACTTTTCAACGCATTTTTGCTATGAATTTATCCATAAAACATTGGTTATACGCCGGAGCCGTTGGTCTGCTGATTACGGCCTGCGACAACCGCCTGAACGTTGTACCGACTCAAAGTATTGAGCAAAGTCAGGCGTTAAATACCGAACAAGATGTACAGATTACGTTAGTCGGTGCTTATGATGGGTTGAGTGATGTAAATCTCTACGGAGGTGGCATTCAGTACATTGGCGATCTGATGGGCGATAACCGTGATGTACTTTTCGGAGGTACGTACGCAACCATCGACGAAATCTGGCGCAAAGCTGTTACCACATCAAACACGGTTAATCGCGATTTCTGGCTAGACGGTTACAATGCGATCAACCGGGCTAACAACGTCTTGTCGGCTCTTACTAAAGTAGGTGAAGCAAATCGTGGAAATACTGAAGGACAGGCTCGGTTTATCCGGGGGGCCTTGTACTTTGAACTGGTTAAAGCCTTTGCTAAAAGTTGGAACGACGGTACGCCAACCACTAATCTGGGCGTTCCCCTGGTACTAACTCCAACAACATCGGTAACCGATGCAGATTATCGTGCCCGAAATACGGTTGCAGAAGTCTATGCACAGGCGATAGACGACCTGACTAAAGCTGAGAGTCTGTTACCCGCCACCCAATCGGGGGGTACTGGATTTGCTACCAAAGGAGCAGCGGCCGCTACACTTGCCCGCCTTTATCTCCAGCAACAGAATTATGCAGCGGCTCGTGATGCGGCCAACCGGGTTATCACGTCAGGCACCTATGCCCTGGAAGATAACTTTGCAGACGTGTTTAATGATGCGACCAACGGCTCAGAGATCATTTTCAAAATCATCGTTACCGATCAGGATGGCACGAACGACATGAACACCTTCTATGCTTCTTCCTTGAATCAGGGACGTGGTGATGTGCGGGTACAATCGAAATTCAGGGCGCTTTATGCCACTGGCGATACACGAGGCACATTCTTTAACACCGCTGGTCAGAACACGTTTACCAGTAAATTTAACGATCAATACGGCGATGTGCCAGTGGTTCGGTTAGCAGAGATGTATCTGGTTCGTGCCGAAGCCAACTTACGTCTAGGTACTTCTGTCGGCGCATCACCGCTTGCCGATGTCAACCTGATTCGCAGCCGGGCAAAAGCTACAGCACTCACCACGGTCGATCTGGCCGCTATTTTGCTGGAGCGCCGGCTTGAATTAGCCTTCGAAGGCCAGCAACTTGCCGACATCAAACGGACGGCAGGTACAGTAGGTACGGTAGCCTACAACGCAAACAACCTGGTTCTGCCGATCCCACAACGAGAGATTGATACCAACAAAAAACTGGTTCAGAACCCAGGGTATTAGTTAGTTTATCCTCCTGACAAAAAAGGCGAATCTATAGGTTGGATTCGCCTTTTTTGCATACTGGCGCGAGTATTCACTCGTGCCTTCAACTTTAGCCAGCATTCGCTGGCATATGGCGAAGATTAAAAGGCACGAGCAAATGCTCGCGCCAGAACGCCAGAGTTAACAGACCAGTACTCTCCTTGAGCTTTCGTTATCGGCCGAAACGATCTCAAATTAAAGCCAGTGTTCCCTTCAAGGGAGCCAGTAAGAATAGTTGCTTGTACTGCTTTCCCTGAACGGTTCCAGGTTAGTGGTTGCCCTTTTTGGCAGCGTTCAGGTTTCTTCCTGGCTGCCTGTAGAAAATAGGCATTGCCTTGTCCGAAAACCGTAACGTTTCCATCGGGTGTTGCACAAACAGCCGTTTTTTCATCGATGCCGATACCCCGTGGTTGTATCTTCCAATCTGTTGCAGCCCGCGCCATAAACACCACGTGTCGTCCCTGTCGATTGCGGGCGCTGTAATGCATATCCGTAATAATATTGCCCAGGAGCGGGTGCGTCAAAAAATCATTTCGGCGCATAGCCAAGCGTTTATCGTAAGGATCGGTTAAGGCTTCTTCAGACGTTACGCTTCCTTCCAGGGCCGAAAAATAGGTTTGCCCCAGAATTCCACAACCAGCGCTAGTACCTCCCATAACAGCCCCTGCCCGAATACGCTCATTCAGTGCATCAGCAATGGGCGTTCCCTGCCAGAAGTTAACATAATTCCCCTGATCGCCACCGGCAAAAAAGATCGCTTCGGCCTGACTAATTTTACGAATGATGGCTGGACTACTCGCTAGCTCCCGCTTATCGAGCAATATCGTTTCTACCGAGTTAACCGATTCGCCCAGCGTTTTATAGAGATACTCGTTGTAGCCATCTTTACCCGATGCTCGAAGAATCAGCACATCACCCCCACCCGATCGACGTAGAAACCACCGCATCGCGGCATCCACATCGGTACTACCGCCGGCCAGTAAAACCCCACCTAAGGGTTGGCTTTTTGCATCCGACGTATCGCCTACAATCCAGGATGTATAGGTATATTGATGAACCGTCGAACTTACGGGTTTCGATGTGGGTGAGGAATAAGTTAGATAAACTAAGCTAACCAAGATCAACAGGCCAGTCACTGAAGTATTAATCATAAAGCATTAATAGCAAAGGGTTAGGCAAACTAGCACTTGTCCAATTTAGATTCTGGAGATTCTTTCGATTCTAATTGACCGTTTAGGTTTTGATTATCAATAGAATCCGACAGAATCAACCGCACGGGCGAACCCGAAAATCTACTTTGGTAAAGCACTAGCATTCACTACTCGTTTTACCTAACCCTATGGCGTTCCTAATTAGCTGAACAGCTTTTGGGTCAAATTAAGCTTGTAAAAATAGAACCGGAGACAAAAAAGGGCAATTCTCTACCCCCTTCCCTCTTTCCAGGCCATCGTTCATGTAAACGTCGACTTCCGGATTACCAGCTGCGTATTAAGTACGTGGATTTCAGGAATAAACCGCTGTCCTTCAGTTATCTGTCGTATAAGTAATCTGGCTGCCAGTTGGCCCATCTCATGAATCGGCTGCACAACAGCGGTCATGGGAGGAGTCACAAAAGCACTGTGTGGTGCATTGGAAAAGCCAATGAGCGAAATATCGTCAGGAGTTTTTAGCCCATGTTCCTGAATACAAATTAACGCTTCGATAGCGGTTGGATCATTGACTGCAAACAGCGCATCGGGTCGGTCAGGCTGAGCCAGTAACTGTTGAGTATAGAGCCGCGCTTTCCCTTCCATAAAATTACAGGGCATAATCAAGCTGTCATCAATCGGGAACTGATGGGCTTTAAGCGCGTCCAGATAACCATTCAGTCGGTTGCGGCCAATGGTCAGATTCTGTGGACCCGCCAGATGGGCAATCCGTTTGCAACCCGTCTGAATCAGATGCTCGACGGCCATGAACGCCCCCTGATAATCATCGACCATTACTTTTGAGCCGGGCAATTCATCGACAATCCGGTTAAAAAAAACAATTGGCAATCCTTTTCGCTGGGCCGATATAATGTGCTCATAGTCGTTGGTTTCGCGTGTAATCGCTAGAATCAATCCATCGACTCGGCTGGAAATCATAGCCTGAAGGTTATGCTTTTCAATTTCCAGCGACTCCCCCGACTGCATCACCATAACCTTATAGCCAGCTTCATTAGCCGCTTCCTGAACCCCCAGAACTACATTTGGGAAAAAGGCGTGAATGAACTCAGGCACCATCACCCCGATAATGTTGGTCTTGTTCTTTCGAAGACTAGTAGCAATCGTATTGGGCTGATAATCCAGTTGATGCGCCAGATCGAGCACCGCTTTTTTCGTTTCCGGATTGATATCAGGAGCATTGCGTAACGCCCGCGATACGGTCGAAATCGATACATTAAGCTTGGTAGCAATGTCCCAGATTGTTGGTTGTTTACTGCGCATAGGGGTACGGGGAGCAAGTTTGTACTTTTTTCAGATACTGACCTCTACATATTACATCGTTCAACCAGACAGAATCTCTAAGAATCGCTGAAGTCCATCCGGCAGGATCAGATTTTGGCTAAACACATGGGCTTTTTTCTGTGTTACCGGCAACGTTACCGGTAACGTTTTTTCACAATAAAAACCCAAAAACGCCCAATTATACTTGCTGCTCCGGTTTAAAACCGTATAAATTCGAGGGTATTGTCAGCCCAGTTGTTCGTGGCTTTAAGGCCAATCAATTGAGAGTTAAAGACGAAAAAACATCACTTTTCTAATCCCTGGTTATTTATGAAGCAATCTTTAAAACAAGTCGCCTGGAGGGGATTTCTGCTCCTGTTCTGCTGTTGGTACATGCCCGGACTTGGCATCACGACAACCTTCGGACAAGCGATTGTTGTGAAGGGAACCGTTACGTCCGAATCCGGCGAAACGTTGCCCGGTGTTACAATTGCCGTAAAGGGTACAACCATCGGTACCACCACCAACGAAACCGGTCAGTATAGCCTGAACGTATCTGACAGAAACGCTACGTTGGTGTTCAGTTCAGTCGGCTACGAAAAACAGGACGTAGCACTCGGCACGCGAACTACGATCAATATAACGCTGAAAGCCGATATGAAAGCACTGAACGAGGTGGTGGTGGTCGGTTATGGTACCCAGCAACGCAAAGATCTGACCGGATCAGTGGGTTCGGTCAAGGGGAAAGAACTGGAAAACCTACCCGTGCGGGGACCGCTCGAAGCCTTGCAGGGTCGAATTGCGGGTGTGCAGATTACCAATAATAGTGGGGCACCGGGGTCGGCTCCGAATGTTCGCATTCGGGGTGTTACGTCGCTCAATGCGGGCAATGATCCACTCTATATTGTGGACGGCGTACCGATTACGGGCGACATCAGCGTAGTTAATCCCAACGATATTCAGTCGATGGAAGTGCTGAAAGATGCGTCGGCCACGGCCATTTACGGGGCTCGGGGTGCAAACGGAATTATTATTGTGACCACCAAGCGAGGTAAAGCGGGTAAAACAGCTATTAATCTGAGTGCCTACACGGGCGTAATGGACGTTCGGCGGAAGATTCCAATGCTCGATGCCTACCAGGAACGCGATTATATCCTGAATGCCAATGCCAACGCGGGTACGCAGGAGGTTCGGCTGGGGCTGGATACGCTTTTTCGCAACGGCGTAGCCGTGTATAACACCAACTGGCAGGATGAAATCTACCAGCAGGGAGCCGTTTCCAACTACGAACTGTCGCTACGGGGAGGGAGTGAAAAAACGACCTATGCGGCCAGTCTGGGTTATTTCAATCAAAAAGGCGTGGTGATCAATTCGGGCTATGATACCTACCGGGGCCGATTTAGCATCGATCACCAGGCATCTGCCCGCTTTAAAACGGGCGCCAACATTCTCCTGTCGACGGGCAAACGCGCCCGGGTTCCTGAAGGCGACGACCTCAATGCCATCATCCCCAACGCCATGCGGAACTTACCGTTCTCGTCGGTGTATAACCCCGACGGTTCGTATACGTTCCTGGATCAGATTCAGCGACCTAACCCGGTTGGGCTGGCTATGCTCACATCCTGGTTTACGGTCAACAATCGGCTGGTTGGTAACATCTACGGTGATTACGACATCTGGAAAGGGCTCACCTTCCGCTCGACACTAAATATCGATTATTCGGGCACACGCGACGAGCGGTTTACGCCCAGCACCATTCAGGGAGGGTCGGCCCGGCCGGGTACAGCTTCGTATAGTGACGTGTTCACCTGGGTCAACGAAAATACCCTGAATTACAGCCATTCCATTGGGCAGCACAGTTTTTCGGGTTTACTAGGGTACAGCGTGCAGGAATCCAAAAGTTTCAATCTGTCGGCAGCAGCTAGTCAGGGCGCAACCGATAACATCACCACGCTGAATGCGGCAGCCACGCCAACGGCCGCATCGAGCAGTAAGTCATCCTGGGGGCTGGTGTCTTATTTTGCGAGGGTTAACTACAGTTTCAACGATAAATACCTGCTGGCGGCTACAATCCGGCGGGATGGCTCTTCCCGGTTTGGAGCCGATAAACGCTACGGTCTGTTCCCGTCGGTGTCGGCGGGCTGGCGCATTTCGCAGGAGCCATTTATGCAACCCCTATCGTTTGTCAGCGATCTGAAACTCCGGGCCAGTATCGGTGTGGTTGGGAACCAGTCGATCAGCGATTTTGGCTCGCAGGGGTTATATAGCACGGGCAGTAACTACATCGGGAAGGCTGGGATTACTCTATCGGCCATTCCGAATCCATCCCTGAGCTGGGAGTCTACGACGCAGTCGGACATTGGTTTGGATGTTTCCCTGCTCAACAACCGGATCAGCCTGACTGCCGACGCCTATCTGAAACGGACGAATGCGTTGCTGCTATCAGTGAATCTGCCCACAACCACGGGCTTCGGTTCGGCCCTGCAAAACGTGGGAAATACGCAGAATAAAGGGCTGGAATTCAGCATTACCAGTCAGAATATAGTCGGTGGCGCCAGTGGATTCAGTTGGACGACCTCGTTCAATATCGCTTTCAACCGAAATAAGATTCTGAGCCTGTCGAACAACAACGCCGACATTATCCAGACCAGCGCCGATGCTACCTTTTATGGCTCAGCTCCAATAGGGTTGGGACGGGTTGGCGAGCCCATTGGGATCTTTTTCGGCCAGCGGTATACCGGGCGGGTATACGCTACATCTGAGGAGGCAAAAGCGGCCAACATGCGCGATGGCAGTGCCTCGGGAGCGCTCTACGTAGCCGGTGATATGATTTATATCGATACGAACGGAGATGGCATCATCAACGATGCCGACCGGACGGTTATCGGCAATGCGAACCCCAAACACACTGGTGGCATTACGAATAATTTTTCCTACAAAGGGTTCGATTTGTCGGTGTTTCTGCAATGGTCCTACGGCAACGACATTTTCAACGAGACCCGCGAGGCATCGAACCGCAGTTTCGTCTACAATGCCGCCACCACCGAAGTGCTGCGTAGCTGGCGCAAGGAAGGCGATATTACCGACGTACCACGCGGAACACCCAGTACGATTGGCCGGAACGGATTTCCGTCGAGCCGCTGGATTGAGGACGGTTCTTACCTACGGGTAAAAACGGCCACGCTGGGCTACACGTTCCCATCGGCCCTGCTCAAGCGCATCAAGATCGATAACCTACGGCTCTACGTTTCGGGGCAGAATCTGTTCACGTTCACCAAGTACACTGGCATGGACCCAGAAGTGAATTTCCGTAGTGGCTTGCCGCTGCTCCAGGGCATCGACCTGGGTACCTATCCGCAGGTACGCACCCTCACGTTTGGCCTTAATCTGGGATTCTAAACCTGACCTTACTCATGAAAAAAATAAATCACAGTATCCTGGCAATCCTGCTGGCTGGACTGGCAACCAGTTGCGCCGATGTGCTCGATCAGGTGCCGGTGAGTGCCCTGACCCAAAATTCGTTTTTTCAGAATGCCGCCGATGCGGAAGCCGCCATCATTACCGGTTATGATGCCTTGCAGGGCGACGAAGTTCGTCAGCTTACCTGGGGTGATGCCCGCGCCGATAACCTGCGCGTACCGGTTGCCGAAATTGGTATTACTGATGGCAATACGCTGGATTTTCAGAATGACAACATCAGTACCAGCAGTCCTTATGCCCCCTGGAGTCGGTTTTATGCTGGCATCAACCGGGTCAATAACGTACTGGCCCAAGTGCCTACCATTAAAAGCCCGACTATCAACAGTGTAAAGAACCGGATTATGGGCGAAGCGTATTTTCTGAGGGCACTCAACTACTTTTATCTGGTCCGTTTATGGGGTGCTGTTCCGCTGGTTCTGGAGCCAACCCTGTCGCTGGATAAAGATCTGCAACCCGCCCGAATCCCTGCCGATAAAGTTCAGGATCAGATCATTGCCGATCTGAAACAGGCCGAAACGCTGCTGCCCGTTACCTATTCAACAGCCATCGAAACACGGGGAAGGGCCACGCAGGGAGCCGCTCAGGCCCTGCTCTGTAAGGTGTATCTGTGGCGAAGCTCCTACAATCAGTCGGGCGAATGGCAACAGGCTGCCGATTATGCGACTAAAGTACTGGCCAACAGTACGTATTCGTTGGTTTCGGGGGCGAATTACGGGACAATCTTTACGGCCAAAAACACGACGGAATCCATTTTCGAGCTTCAGTACAATTATACTAACCAGGAAACCAATGCACTGACTAGCTTTTTCCTACCCCGGAGTAGTAAAATAACAACAGGTGGTAACCAGACGCTGATTCCGACCCAGAAACTGGTCGATGCCTTCGAGGCAGGTGATGTGCGAAAAGCGGCTAGTATCTATACCAGTAGTCCAGCGACTGACCAGTTTCCGAACCTGCCAACGGTGGCCAAATACATGGGTACGGTAGTGGGTACTACCCGGTACAGTGATACGAATTTTATTTTTCTACGGTTGGCCGATGTGATCCTGATGCAGGCTGAAGCGCTGGCACAACTAGGCAAAACCGCCGAATCGGCTGCCCTGGTTAACCGCATCCGTAACCGGGCAGGACTTGCCAACACCACCGCTAGTTCGAAAGACGCGCTGTTGCTGGCCATCGAGCAGGAGCGATTTGTGGAGCTTTGTTTCGAAGGCCATCGCTGGTACGATCTGCTTCGGACAGGACGGGCCAAAGCGGTGCTGGGTGTCGACAAAAAAGCGTTGATGCCCGTCTATTACACTGAAATTCAGCTCAACCCGAACCTGCTGCCTCAGAATCCGGGCTACTGAGTATTTTGTCATTAAGTAGTAATTTGATTGTCATTAGTCGTGGTGTCGAGAGGTTGTGGTGTTGAGTTCTCAAACCCGATACCACGACAAACAACAAGGGTTTATGCAACCAAAACATCTTTTTATTACAAGCTGGTTATTGGCATTCCTGCTGGAGATTGCCCCACCACTCTATGCCCAAAAGCCTGATCAGCGCGACATAAGCCAGGGGTTTTCTATCTACGAAAATGGATACATCGATCAACCCTACGTAACGGTATTGCCCAACGGCAACTGGCTAGGGGTCTTCACGACCGGAACTGGCAAGGAAAGTATGCCCGGTCAGCACGTAGTGGCAACGACCAGTACCGATCAGGGACGTAGCTGGTCGCCCGTAGTCGATGTGGAACCAAGCAGTGGTCCGCTGGCTTCCTGGGGCATGCAATACCTGACGCCCTACGGTCGGCTTTACGTATTTTACGATTACAACGGCGATAACATCAGCACCCTGAATGGAAAGCCCCTGCGAACGGCGGGCGAACTAGGCTGGTATTGTTATAAATATTCGGATGACTTTGGGAAGACTTGGTCGGAACGCTACCGGTTACCCGTCAGGAAAACGCCCGTTGATCTGAACAACGACTGGAAAGGCGAAGTCCAGATGCTGTGGGGCATTTCAAAACCCATTTCGGTAAAGGGGGCTATGTATTTTGGCTTCACTAAAATGGGGAAGTTTCAGATGGATCTGGGTGAAGGCTGGTTCTTCAAATCCGACAATATTGATACCGAAAAAGACCCCACTAAACTGCACTGGCAAATGCTACCCGACGGCGAACAGGGGCTCCGTAGCCCAACGCTGGGTTCTATTCAGGAGGAACATAACCTCGTCAGTCTCAACAATGGGGATCTGTACTGCATGTACCGCACCACGCAGGGTTTTCCGGCCCACGCTTATAGCCGCGACGGTGGCCGTAGCTGGACGATGCCCGAAGCCGCTACGTATACGCCCGGCGGGCAAATCATGAAAAACCCGAGAGCCTGCCCCCGCGTATTCCGGTGTCAGAATGGGAAATTTCTGTTCTGGTTTCATAACCACAGCGGGAAAACCTGGGAGGGGCGCAACCCTGTATGGATCAGTGGTGGTATTGAAAAAGATGGGCGGATTCACTGGTCACAACCCGAAATTCTGCTGTATACAACCGACTTAAGTGCATTGGGCATGAGTTATCCCGATTTGGTTGAACAGGATGGCCACTACTGGATGACCGAAACCCAAAAATCGAAAGCCAGAACCCACGCCATCAACAAGGCGCTGCTGGATGGCCTGTGGGCACAAGCTACGGCACATGCGTTAACGACAGACGGATTGATCACGACCAAAAAACGAATCAAGGCGCGCCAGTTAATGGATATGCCAGCCCTACCCAGCCTGAAAGAAGGTGGCTTTAGCCTGGATGCGTGGCTGACGCTGACCGACCTACAACCGAATCAGGTGGTGTTCGACAGCCGCGACCAGCAGGGGAAAGGCATTTGGATAAGCACGACCGACCAGCAA
Source organism: Spirosoma litoris (assembly GCF_054776755.1). Lineage (NCBI taxonomy): Bacteria > Pseudomonadati > Bacteroidota > Cytophagia > Cytophagales > Cytophagaceae > Spirosoma > Spirosoma litoris. The sequence goes on from NZ_BAAHBI010000042.1 coordinate 318,879, forward strand.
ACGCTCCGGTTGTTTCTGTCGGACGGAACTCGTACCGACAGTTGGGACACAGACCCCGGCCTGATTCAACCCGGCCGAAAGCAACACGTTGTATTTGTAGTAGATGGGGCTCCTGATATTATTTCGGTACTTATCGATGGGCGTCTGTGCGATGGCGGTACGTCCCGGCAATACGGTTGGGGACGATTCAGTCCTGAACTGACGAACATCAATGGGAGCAACAAAGCGGTAATGGCACCCAGTCTGCATGGACAACTTCATAGTCTGAAACTCTATAACCGCTATCTAACCACGAGCGAAGCCATTTCCAATTTTAATGCCGAACAAATTCACTAGTTCTATGGGTAGATTATTAAGCCATACAAACCGCTACGTGCTCTTTTGGGGGTTATTAGTCAGTAGCAGTCCGGCCTTGTTGCACGCGCAGGACCCACGTAATATCACAACCGGAACCATTATTCCCGACGAGACCTACAGCGATCAGCCCTATATCGTTAAAACCAATGACGGGGCTTGGCTGTGCGTACTCACCACTGGATCGGGGCACGAAGGTGCGTCGGGACAGCACATCATTACCGCGCGCAGCCTGGATCAGGGCAAAACCTGGACCGACAAGCGTGAAGTCGAACCGGCCGATGGTCCCGAAGCTTCCTACGCGGTATTGCTGAAAGCCCCAACAGGCCGTGTGTTTGTCTTTTACAATCACAACACCGACAATATCAGGGCTGTAAAAGGCGATAATCCGCCTTATGCTGACGGACTGGTGAAACGGGTCGATAGCCAGGGGTACTTCGTCTTCAAATATTCCGACGATGGGGGCAAAACCTGGTCGGCCAACCGCATCACCATTCCCATCCGAAATTTTGAGATTGACCGAAAGAATCCGTATGGTGGTAAAATTCAGTATTTCTGGAATGTCGGCAAGGCGTTTACCGACAAAGGAGCGGCTTTCGTGCCTGTTCATAAAGTCGGCGGGTTTGGCGTTGGGTTCTTTACGTCGAGCGAAGGTGCTTTGATCCGTAGCGCCGACCTACTTACCATCAGCGACCCGGCCAAAGCAACCTGGAGCACCTTGCCCGACGGCGAGATAGGTCTGCGAACACCAGCCAAAATAGGTGGCCCGATTGCCGAAGAACAGAGCTTTGCGGTGCTGAGCGACGGGTCTTTTTTCTGCGTGTACCGCACCATCGACGGACACCCGGCCTGTACGTACAGCCGCGATGGCGGTCATACGTGGGAGCCGCCCCAGTACATGCAATACGCCAACGGTCGGCTGGTGAAGCATCCGCGAGCTGCTAACTTCGTCTGGAAGTGTGAGAACGGGAAGTTCCTCTACTGGTTTCATAATCATGGGGGGCGATTCATCCGTGAGCACCCGAACCGCCGGAACATGGCCTACGAAGATCGCAATCCGGCCTGGGTAATGGGGGGCATCGAAGCGGATTCACCCAAAGGAAAAATTATCCGGTGGACACAGCCCGAAATCCTGCTCTACGACGACGATCCGCTAATTCGGATGAGTTACCCTGATCTGGTGGAAGACAAAGGGGCGTACTACGTTACCGAAACCCAAAAAGACATCGCCCGTGTTCACAAACTCGACTCGAAACTGCTCAACGGCCTTTGGAACCAGTTTGATAATCAAACCCGAACAAAAGCGGGTCTGGTACTGGACTGGACGTATCAGAAAGGTGCGTTTCCGCAAACGGTAGCTGCTCCGGTTTTGCCCGAATTCTACAAACGCGATACCAAAAAGCTCGAACAACCGGGCGTGAGTACAGCCCAGGGATTTACCATCGAGTTAGCCTTTACCCTGAAAAAACTGAGCCCAAACCAACTCCTGGCCGATACCCGCGACAGTACGGGTAAAGGCTGGTACGTTCGGACGACCGGGCAGAAAACCCTCGAACTGGTGATGAACGACGGGCGAACGCAATCAGCCTGGGCCTGCGATGAAGGAGTACTAGCCGAAAACAAGCCGCACTACGTCAGTATCATCGTGGATGGTGGACCCAAAATCGTAGCGTTTGTGGTCGATGGTATTCTGAACGACGGCGGCACGTCGCGGCAGTTTGGCTGGGGGCGATTCAGTCCGTATTTGAAGTCGGTAACTGGTTCGTCGCAACTGACACTTGGCAAGGATTTTACCGGGCAATTGGCTGAGCTATCCGTCTATGACCGGGCCCTTACGATTTCTGAAGCGGTCGGGAATTACAAAGCCAACAAAAACTGATTTTTTTTCTGACAGGATTAACATGATTTACAGCCGGGCCGCCGGGCGGATTGGTTGCTCAGAATAAATCATGTCAATCCTGTAAATCATGTCAAAAGAAACCTTTTCAAAAACACGATTTCCATGAACTTAAAACGCTCCATGATAAACGCTAGTATCGATACGGCCAAAACGGTTATCGCTCATTTTGGCGTACAGCTCCCACCCTTTGCCTACTGGACTGTTGATCAATGGCTTGACGCCGGACCCGAATACGCCGAAATCCGGGATTGCATGCTTGGTTGGGACGTAACGGATTTTGGCAGTAAGGATTTTTATACCATTGGCCGAACCCTGTTTACCGCCCGAAACGGGCGGCTGAACGTAACGGGATACCCAAAACAATACGCCGAGAAATGGCTAATCGATCCTGAAAGCCAGCGAGCCCCGGCCCATTTCCACCTGTCAAAACGGGAAGACATCATCTGCCGGGCAGGTGGGAATATTCTGGTGCAACTGACCAAAGCCGACGCCGACGGAAACCCTTCGTCGGAAACCTTCGTGACGCAGGTCGACGGCTGCACCCGGCGGCTAGGCCCCGGCGACATCGTGCGTTTGCGTCCGGGCGAGAGTGTGACGATACATCCCCGCACGATTCATCAATTCTGGGGTGAAGAAGGCACTGGCTGGCAAGTAGATGGGGTAGGCTACACGCTTAGTTCGGAGATTTCGAGCGTTTGCGACGATTGGAACGACAATGTTTTTCTGGTCGATTACGGGGTTCGGTTCCCCGAAATTGAAGAGGATGAACCTCGGCGGTATTTTCTCTGCCACGAATATCCGGCCGCCCTTATTGAACAGTGACCACTACCACACACCTGACACCTGATTACCCAAATTGACTTGATTTAATTAATCGCCAAAACATTTCAGTGTTGTAAACTATACCCTCATGACCTATCGTTTGTCGATTATTTTACTAGCTCTATCGTTGCTGCTGTTGATAGCAGCCGGTATCTTATGGCTTACGGGGAATCAGTCCACTACAGGTCTGTTGCTACTGGCCGGGCTGGTTGGGCTGGCCCTTGCGTTCCGTTATTTCCAGGCACTAAAGGGCTTTTCCTACCCGGTCTGGATTTTGGCTGCGGTCAGCGTCGCCATGTTATATCCGCAGTATTTCTTCATCGTCGGCGATTTTCAACTCAAACGTCTGATCGTACCTTTTGTGCAATTAACCATGTTTGGCATGGGTGCACACATGAGTTTCGACGATTTCAAAGGGGTAGTCCGAATGCCAAAAGGGGTGTTTATTGGTATCGGCTGCCACTTCATCGTGATGCCCCTGGTTGGATTTAGCTTATCGCATCTATTTGATTTTCCGGCTGAAATTGCGGGTGGGGTCATTTTAATTGGTTGCGTATCTAGCGCGATGGCGTCCAACGTTATGTCATATTTGTCGGGAGCTAATCTGGCGCTGGCCGTTACCATCGGCGCCTGCTCGACCATTCTGTCGCCATTTGTTACGCCTTTTCTGATGAAGTGGCTGGCGGGTCAGTACGTAGCGGTCGATATTGCTCACATGATGATCGACATCACCAACATGATCATTATCCCGATTGTGGCGGGTTTCCTCTTCAATCTTTTCTATTTCGGCAACGTAACACCCCGCGAGCGGGCTATTCAGCTTTTGGGATTCGCTGGCGTGATCCTTCTAACCAACGTATTGATGATGATCGTAACAAAGGCAGATGGTTCGGGCTTTCTGATGGCGCTGATCCGTTCGTTTTTCTGGTTCTACATTCTGCCAATAATGACGGCTATCTTCCTGAAAAACCGCAACGTCAGCCGCCCAACTCTTGACAGCGTACTGTCGTTTGTAGCCATGCTCGGTATTGTCATCAACACGGTCATCATCACGGCGTCAGGGCGGGATAACCTACTGGCCGTGGGAAGCCTGCTGATTGTGAGCTGCCTGCTACACAACCTGATTGGACTAAGTGTTGGTTACTGTATCGCCTTGCTGTTTGGCCTGCCCGAACGCGACCGCCGGACCATTGCGTTTGAAGTGGGCATGCAGAACGGGGGCGTCGCTACGGGTCTCGCTCTGCAAATGGGCAAAGTTGCTACCGTTGGGCTAGCCTCCGCCATTTTTGGCCCATTGCAAAACGTAACGGGTTCGGCGCTGGCCAACTGGTTTCGGAAACGCCCTACTCAACCGACAGATAGAGCAGATTTGAAAGATATCGATGTGTTGGCCTCGCCAAAATCAACTTCAACTGTTTAAGTGATCGCCAAATGCCCTATTACCGACAGTAAACTTAACGAATTACAGCCCATCGTGTATGCTCTCTATCGGTGCACACCAACTATCTTTTTGCTAACAGACAACATATAGGTCGGTCGATTGAACCACCTGACGAATTAATTTATATTGTTCTCGGAGACGATTGCTAGGACATTGCACCTAACTTCCTAAGCAACCATAGCTGGCGGCTTTATCTGTAAGCCTTACGGTTAAAGGTTTAGGATTTTTCTAGAATTGATTTCATTCGTTAATCTTAAAAAACACAACAAATCCAGGGTTTTACAGCCCCTTGGAAATCCATAGATGTGAATTCATCTAAGCTAGTTTTGGCTATCAGTGTCAATTTGCATTTTAATCGTCGTAATAGTTGCGCGCTTATTGTCGCAAATCTATTCATTATAAAGTAGTATGAATGGAGTACAATGTATTTCTACTTCAAATTCTCATTATTTGTATTTTCTATTGAATACAGGGGATTATTCTTCTCAGAATAGATTGCCCGAGTTATATATGGTAGGCACGTACTAGCGCCTTAAAAAATTGGCGCGCTTGCCGGTCTATCCGTAAATATTGTCGACTTAAAGCCCATAAGTTGTCCCAATCACTTTGGGGAATTAAGGGCTCATCTGAAGTAAGGAAGGGCCATCACATACGGTCAGTTTTCCGTAAGTAGAAGCTGAGCGACGAACATCATCGTGTCTTTACCCCGTTTGGTGAGCCAGTTTTGACTGGAGTTTAAGCCGCCTGCCGGTACTCAACTGGTGTCATAAACTACAATGCCCGATGGGGTCGTTCTCTATTGTATTCCATCAGTCAGAACAGTTACCACAAATCAATCTGGATGGTAGAGTGCTTCGGGGCACCGTCAAAACTGGCATTAAAAAGAGTGGTATATGCCTTCAGATCGGATTAAAAAGCGGGTTTGTTATGTAGAAACAAACTTGTATTTACTGGATGATTTAGTGGCCTGGATTCATCTGAAGAACGTAATTGTCGTCGAGGCTAGTGCCAACAGGGGGCCAGGCTGACGACTGAAACACGTTATTATCTCAGCAATTTAGAGCTGTCGGCTCAAACCTTCAATCAGTTCATTCGCCAGCACTGGAGTATTGAAAATCGGCTTCATTAGAAGTTAGATATTGTTTTTAGTGCAGATTGTCAACGAGCACGGCTGAACAATGCCGAGGCTAATCTAAGTACTATCCGAAAGCTGGCTCTGCAGGCCTTAAATCGGCTGGACGATAAAGAAAGCACGAAAAACTCTGGTTGGGATGACGAATATCTCAAATCCGTATTAGCCAAAATCGATCTTAATTAAATGCGTTTAACCTATCCTACCAACTCAGCTACTTCCCGTTTCTTACGTCTGACTATTTTATAGGGAAGAGCATTCAACTGATGACGCACCAGGGGTAAGCGTCGCCGGGAGATAGGTACCCGAGCCTGATTGCTCATGATTAGATACGAAGGCAAACGCAGACTGGGGGCCAGCGTGAACTCACAGGCATAGACAGGATTAATCAGCACCTGTTTATGCACCCGCAGAAAATGCGGCCACCGCTGTGCATACCATTTCAGTGTGCGGGCCATCAGCAGTACAGCCCCATCCAGCAGATGAAGATAACAATAATTGACATCGCCCGTCAGGTAGAGGACCCTTTGGGGGTCGATTCGGACTTGCTTTCCTTTCGAAGAGGAGAAGACGTTTTGCATACACATAGATCGAGTGTGAAAAGGAACACCAGGAAGGGTATATACGTCGTCACGCTATACCCTTCCTGGTATGGTCTTACAGGCCATTGATGATACGAGCGTAGACGTTGTTGAGCCGATTCACATCATAACTCCC